>NZ_OUMZ01000007.1:1601019-1921223 GCF_900327775.1 Roseovarius sp. EL26 | reverse complement strand
TCAAAACCGGAGGGGCACGCGGGCCAGCGAATGGGCGCAACCGTGCCGTGGTGCCGGTGCTTAAGGGCGTGCGTGCGCAGCAATTGGCACAGGCGGTGGCGCAAGGTAAGGCCTTGCCGATGGAGATGGATGGTTTGAAGGCCACCTTGAGTCTGCCCAAGTCTGCAGCCCCGCTGATCGCGGCCATCAATGGCCAGCGAAACTTGAATGAGATTGCCGTGGTGGCGGGTGCTGATCCGATCAGCTTTGGTGCCAATTGGGGCAAGGTTGAGAGTGTTTTGGCAGGTTGGGGGTTGTTGCTCTATTCCGGGATTGCACGACAAAGTGCCTGAGGTTCAGCTGCAGAATTTTGTATAAAGCGCGGCTGCCCACAACATGCCGGGGATGAAAGCGGCCAAAAGCACTGCAAGTGATCCGTAGTCCTTGGCCATGCGCGACAGTTCATGCCGCTCTGGCCCTATCCGGTCGATGGCGGCCTCAATCGCACTGTTGAGAATCTCTACAATCACCACCAACAAAACCGAGATAATCAGCAGGGCGATCATGATGGCGTTTTGCCCCACCAAAAATGCGATAGGAATCGAGAGCAGGAAAACGATAAATTCAATACGAAAAGCTTCCTCTCCGTGCCAGATATCGCGAAACCCGGCCATCGAATTGGCGTAGGCTGCGCGCAGGCGTGCAAAGCCTTTTAACGGTTGATTACCCACGGGCGCCTCTTTGTTTTGTGCCTGTTTAGCGCAGCATATGTCGCCGTGATTGACATGTCGAACACAATCCGGGACGGTTCTGGAAAACAGGAGTGAGCCGCATGAATGAGATCACCTTGCGTGGATTGGCGGTGGTGACGGGTGCTGGACAGGGCATTGGCCGGGTGATCGCGGTTCGGTTGCTGCAGGCAGGATGTCACGTGTTGGCGGTCGGGCGCACCCGGTCGAAGCTGGAGGGGCTGGCGGCAGAGGCAGGGGTTTCTGAGGATCAGGTGACGATTGCAGGCGTGGATATCCGGGATGTGTCTGCCGTAGAGCAAATGGTGCAGGCCGCGCAAGAGCAGCATGACGAGATTGCCTATCTGGTAAATGCAGCAGGGATTTTGGTGCCGTCAAAGCTGCTGGAGACCGATTCTGACGCCTTGGCGAAAACCATTGCGGTGAATTTCACAGCGACGCTGGTGTTCACGCAGATCGTGGCACGGGTGATGGCGGCGCAAAAAGCCGGGGCGATTGTGACCATCGGGTCGAATTCGGGCACCACGCCGCGCACCGGGCTGGGAGCTTATCCGGCCTCCAAGGCCGGGTTGGCACATGCGATGAAGTGTCTGGGGTTGGAGTTGGCCGAACATGGCGTGCGCTGCAATATTGTGTCGCCCGGTTCAACCGATACGCCGATGCAGCAATCGTTTCAAACCTCGGCCAGCAGTCTGGACCGGGTGCTAAAGGGCGATGCGGACCTGTGGCGGCTGGGCATTCCGTTGGGGCGGATGGCCGATCCGCAGGATGTGGCCAATATCGTGCTGTTTCTGCTGTCGGACATGGCGCGGCATATCACGATGGAGAATATCGTGATCGATGGCGGGGCGACCTTGGGGGCGCGGTAGGCGTTCAAAATTTGATCAAGTTTCATTTCACCCCTTGGAAATCCTGACAAGGCGCGCAACAGTCAGCTTTGTTGACCTTTTGCATCGGAGGCCGTGATGTCCCAAGACAAGATCAAGATCGCCATCAATGGATTTGGCCGTATTGGACGGACGTTGTTGCGCATTTTGATGCGCGACAGGTCAGAGTTTGAACTGGTGCTGATCAACGAGATCGAACCGTTGGAGACCTGCGCCTATTTGTTTCAATACGACAGCGTGTATGGGCCGTGGCCGGGGCATGTGTCGGCGGGGGATCAGCGGCTGGTGGTCGATGGTCACAGCATTCCGTTTCATGCCGAACGTGACATTCGGGCGCTGGACCTGAGCGGCATTGATCTGGTGCTGGAATGCACTGGCATGGGCGGCAAACGCGCAATGGCCGAGCGTGGGCTGGAAGCCGGGGCCAAGGCGGTGTTGGTGTCTGGGCCCTCTGCCGAGGCCGATATCACACTGGTGATGGGCGCAAACGATGAGATGCTGCGCGATGAGCTGATCATTTCAAACGCGTCTTGCACCACCAATGCGCTGGCCCCGCTGGCGCGGGTGCTGGATGAGGCTTTTGGCCTGATCAGTGGGCAGATGACAACGGTGCACTGCTATACCGGCAGCCAGCCGACGGTAGACAAACCGCGCGCCGCACTGGAACGTAGCAGGGCAGCGGCGATGTCGATGGTGCCGACAACCACAAGCGCGCAGCATCAGACGGGGCTGGTTTTGCCGCACCTGAAAGGCCGGATTGAAGCGCGAGCCATTCGGGTGCCGACGGCAAGCGTGTCGGCCATCGACCTGACAGTGCAAACACGCGATAAGGTGACTGAGGGGGCGGTGAACGAAGTGCTACGTGCCGCCGCGGCGGCGAGCCCAGTGTTTGGCTGGATCGAGATGCCGCTGGTCAGTTCCGACCTACGCGCGCGGCCCGAATCCCTGATCATCAGTGGGCCCGAAACATCCGTGTCCACCGGCGGGCTGTGCCGGGTGTTTGGTTGGTATGACAATGAATGGGGCTTTTCCTGCCGGATGCTGGACATGGCGGAGAAGATCGCACGGCGGGGGTGATGTTTATGACCGGGGCGACAGAATGACTTGGTCTGCTTAGCGGACAATACTGCCGTCCGCGCAATGTCCGATTTAGGCGAAACATGATTGGTTTAGGTTCCCGGAAAGAGCTTGTTAAACTCCTCCGCTCCATTTCGTGAGAACGTCACTACCCGCGATTTCTGATCTCGTTTGGCCCAGTGCATTTCCTCGAATCGACTGAGAAATGCGCGGCCCAGACTCCCTGCCAAATGGGACCTGCGCTCACTCCAGTCAAGGCATTCTCGGCAAACCGGCGCACGTGCTTTGCGTAAGCTCTCGATGTCGATTTCGAAATCTGTTGCGAAGGCAGCACCTGTCTTGGTCAGTTCAAGTTCGTCGCCGAGCAGAACCAAATGCCCTTGTTCCACGAGGCTATCAAACATCTGAGTGCCCATATCTCCGGCCAGATGATTATAGCAGACCCGGGCTAGCCGCAGTTCAGCGTCTCTCGGGCCCGTCCGTTTGCGCAAATATCCCGACCCCGCCGCAAGTCCCATTAGACTCTCTAGTACGTGCGCCACATCGTCGCTCGCGAGCGTGAAGTATTTGTGCCGCCCCTGCTTTCGAGGACGCAACAGTCCACCATCGTCCAGCTTCGAAAGATGCGAGCTGGCCGTCTGGATCGTCACTCCCGCTTCTTCCGCCAGCTCACTGACAGTTAAGGCTTTGCCGCTCATCAGCGCGGTCAGCATGTTGGCGCGAGCAGGGTCGCCGATCAAAGCGGCAATATGAGCTATATCCGGGCCTTCTTTCATAGTTCGACCTTAATCGAAGCATAGGGGGAGAGCAAACAATTAGGATCGAAAAACACACTAGAAGGAGTTCTACATGCTGGCCTGCGTCATCCGCTACCAAATCGACCCGACAAAGAAGGCACAATTCGAAGAGTATTGTCGCAACTGGGGCCGGGTGATACCGCGCTGTGGCGCTGAACTGATCGGCTACTACGCGCCGCACGAGGGGTCATCGACGCTCGCTTATGGCATCTACAACGTAGCGAGCCTTAAAGACTATGAGGCCTACCGGACACGCTTGGCCGCCGACCCTATTGGGCGAGAAAACTACGAGTTCGCCCAAAGGGAGAAATTTCTGCTTCGCGAAGACCGTACATGGCTCAAACTCGCTTCTGCACCACACGGAGACAGCGCATGATAGCCATCATTTTCGAAGTAGTACCAGCAGAAGGCCGCAAAGATGAGTACTTTGATTTAGCTGCTGAGATGCGCCCGATGCTTGATAACATAGAGGGCTTCGTCTCGGTCGAGCGGTACCAGAGCCTTACTGACCCGCGCAAATTCCTGTCTTTGTCGTTCTTCGAAGATGAAGACGCTGTTGCGCGCTGGCGATGCCTCACCGCCCATCGAGGCGCTCAAACGAAAGGGCGCGCCGGGATATTTGACAACTACCGCCTGCGGATCGCCAGCGTAATCCGGGATTATGGTATGTTTGATCGAGAGCAGGCTCCTGCTGACAGCCGGAAGACACACGCGACATGAGTTCGATACCCTCCTGCCAAAAAGATAACGGGTTCAGCATCTTCAACGCTTCGACCAGCATCGAAACGATGGGGCTGTTTTATTGATAAGTATCACCCAAAGAATCAAACTAGATGGATAAAACACATGATTGTCATGGTATTTGAGTTCGACGTTGAAGCACATGAAATGGACGATTACATGCAAACGTCAACGAATTTGCGCGAACACCTGAACGGCATTGAAGGGTTCATTTCAATAGAACGTTTTGAAAACCCCACCAAACCCGGCAGGTTTGTCGCCATCGGTTACTTCGAAGATGAAGATGCCGTAACCAAATGGCGAAATCTTCCTGTGCACCGTCGTGCGCAAGCGCTTGGCCGGTCCCGCTTCTTCAATAGCTACCGTTTGGTAATGGCTGACGTTACCCGCGACTACACACACGACCTAAGGCGAGAATCCGCGCCAGACGACAGCATCAAAGCCCATCGAGGCTGAGAATCCTGTCAGCGTTCTCTCGGACGCTGGTTTTCTCGTTCTTGCGTGCCAAGAGGTTGTTGCAATTGGACCCAAGCAAGATGCGCCAAGGCAACTCGGCTTGAGTAAACCGGTCATTCGCGGCAACCCGACTAATGTACAGATGGGCTCTAAGTGGACAATGGATAAGTGGCGCTGCCCGGTGTCGCTACGCTCCTTGATCCCCGGCAAGGAGGCTCCGCTTTCTAGTGGCTACTTACAAATGGGCAGTTTGTACGGTTTCGGCTCGGGCAGGGATTGGCGCCATGAATTGATGATGGGCTGGAGCTGCTTCTTGGGCCAGAATTTTGGCGCACCGATGGCTTTTAGGCAGGCGGCATTCCAGTAAAGCCCGGCCTTGGCTGGGGACTTTCCGCGTTTCACAGCCTTTGCGACGGCGTTGATGTCTTTCGATTCTGGATAGATGTAGAGGGTCGTCGGGTTGTTCTCGACCAGTGCGAGGATCTCTTTGGAGGCGTTTCTGGACCATGTTGTGCAGCCGTTGCTGCGGCCAGAGGTATAATCAACCAGTCTGCCGTAGGGCGTGTAGCCGTCTTCGTCGGCATAGGGGCTTTGCGGGTTCTTGAAGCGACATTGCCACTTCAGAAACATGGCGCGGTGTCCGCCGATGGCGCGTTCGCGGGCGTTGCTGGTTTCGCCTTCGCCGTCGAACAAAAGGAACGTGCGGTGAAACGGTTTTCGTGTGCCAGAGCTGGAGTAATACCCCTTGAAGGAGGTGCGGAATTCCGCCGTGACATAGGAGCCGCCGGCGGTCAATTTTGACCCTTCGGCGTTGCTGAAGTTTCTGGCGCATTGCCGCCCGTTGGCAAAGTTGGCGCGTTGCAATTTGCGCCCGTTTCCATACCCGGATGAGACCGCTTTGAAGGATCGCTTGTTCTCGCAAATTACGTAAAACCGTGCTTTGGCGCTGCCGTTCGAGGAGGCGCTTGGGCGTGTCGCATCCATGGCAAGGTAGCAGGGGTTTTTGATAGCGCCTGATCGCAGTTTCTTCTGGTACAAGGCGCGGGCCCGTTCAAGGACAACGGGGGCGATCTGATCGTTGCCTGTTCCCACATGTTTTTGCAACCAAGAGGGAATGCCGGATGAGAGCGCAGAGGCTTGACTTGGAAAAGTTATACTCAACGCAACGATTGCCATTGCCGCGACGGCGCACTGGCGTAACTTCAAAATCATTGAAGGGTCTCCTGCTGCTATGCCTCGGGGCCATCATAGCAGAAAACGCGCAGAAAACACAGCCGTACCAGATTGCTTGAGAGCGTCTGCATCCATCAACCGCAAGGTTGCAGTAAATGAGGTGCTGCGCGCAGTCGTCGTGGTCAGACAGATGTTTGGATAGAGCGAGATGTCATTCGTGAATTCCGAACTGCGGGCGTGGCCCGAGTCTTTGACCGGGGCGACATGTTGAATTGGTCCGCTTTGCGGACAAAGTTACCTTCGGTGCGTTGTGTAAAGTTTGCAAAATGGACTTAGAACCATCAATCAGGAATTTGTGTCCCTGAGCCAACTTGTAACATTCACTACTACGAAGTCCGCCAACCCATCTTCAGATGAGACTACTTTTCCAATAACATGCTCGATATTTGTGATCTCATTTTTTAACCACCCTGTTGCGGCGAATGCGTCGTCATCACCAAAGTCAACTGTCTTTAACTGGGTGATAAGATCAGAGTTGGGGCGACCAACATTCTCGAACTGCTCAAGTAGAACCGGATTATATTCGTGGTTAAATCCCGGGTAGACAGCGATGGTCAATCGACATACCTGAGCCGCTACAGCTTCCTCGGGTACTTTCGCAAAAAATAGAGCGACGGCTTGAATTTCTCTGGCACTAAATTTCCAATTGAGTCCACCTTTATCGCTGCTTTTTCGATTTCTGGTGTCTCCAATCATCTCAATTTCTCTGCGGGCCTTCGCTATCGAAACTCGCCTAAGACGAATACAATCGAAATTCCTGCCGAATCTTGAGGGCTGGCTAGATGTTAGCCCTTGCCATTCATTTACAGCACCACGCCAACGGTCATCTTTATCTTCGAATGCCTCAACTGGCGGCCAAGTGGACTGGTTCATCCAAGCATAATTGCTTTGAGTAGCAACGGTGTTGCGTAATTCTTGTATTTCAATTGGCCAATCTTGAGCGATGTTTAACACTATTTCCACGGCGTCTCGTGCGGAAAGCAGGTTTCGATCCTCTTCTGCTTTTGCACCAACAATGGCCAGACACAAAAACACAATTTGAAATGTAAGCAGCTTCATGGATGTCACTCTCGTAATTGTTTACAGCTTTTATTGTCAGAGGTAGAGCAAATACAACTGCATACAGACAAATGTATATGTCCCCTTTGGGCTCAAAGCGGACAGTGGATAGGTGGCGCTGCTCGGGGCGCTTTGCGCTTGGTTCCGGACTAAGGAACGATCTTGGCGAATGTGTTGAAAAACAAAACCCCGCCAGAGGGCGGGGCTTTGCGGTTTGTATTGATCTAAGCCTTATCCGGCGATCAGGCCCATTTGTTCGAGCTTGAGGATTACTTGGTGGGCGCAGTTGTCGACTTCGACGTTCTCAGTCTCGACGCTCAGTTCAGGGTTCGTGGGCACATCGTAGGGGTCGGAGATGCCAGTGAACTCTTTGATTTTACCTTCGCGGGCCAGTTTATACAGGCCTTTGCGGTCGCGGCGTTCGCATTCTTCGATGGTGGTGGCAACGTGCACTTCAACAAAGGCGCCAAAGTCTTCGACGTCTTCACGTACCGCGCGACGGGTTGTGGCATAGGGTGCGATGGGCGCACAGATGGCGATGCCGCCGTTCTTGGTGATTTCCGATGCGACATAGCCAATGCGGCGAATGTTCAGATCGCGGTGCTCTTTTGAGAAGCCCAGCTCGGAGCTGAGGTTTTTACGCACGATATCACCATCAAGCAGCGTGACCGGGCGGCCACCCATTTCCATCAGCTTGACCATCAAAGCATTGGCAATGGTGGATTTACCTGAGCCGGAGAAGCCAGTGAAGAACACGGTGAAACCCTGCTTGGAGCGCGCGGGTTTGGTCCGGCGCAGTTCTTTAACCACCTCGGGAAAGCTAAACCATTCAGGGATTTCCAGACCTTCCGACAGGCGGCGGCGCAGTTCGGTGCCCGAGATGTTGAGGATGGTGACATCGTCTTTGTCTTTGATTTCATCCATCGGCTCGTATTGGGCGCGTTCCTGAACCCAGACCATGTGTTTGAAGTCGAGCATTTCGATGCCGATTTCTTCTTCATGCTGGCGGAATAGATCCTGCGCATCATAGGGGCCGTAAAAGTCCTCACCAGCCGAGTTTTTACCGGGGCCAGCATGGTCGCGACCGACGATGAAATGGGTGCAGCCGTGGTTTTTGCGGATCAAGCCGTGCCAGACCGCCTCGCGGGGGCCAGCCATGCGCATGGCAAGGTTCAGCAGGCTCATGGAGGTGGTGGAGGATGGGTATTGATCCAGCACCGCCTCGTAACAGCGCACACGCGTGAAGTGATCAACATCGCCGGGTTTGGTCATGCCAACTACCGGGTGGATCAACAGGTTGGCTTGTGCCTCTTTCGCGGCGCGGAAGGTCAGTTCCTGGTGGGCGCGGTGTAGCGGATTACGGGTCTGGAAGGCCACAACCTTGCGCCAGCCCAACTTGCGGAAGTAAGCGCGCAGTTCGTTTGGTGTGTCACGACGGGCGCGGAAATCATAGTGAACCGGTTGTTGGATGCCAACGATTGGCCCGCCGAGGTAAATCTTGCCAGCAGTGTTGTGCAGGTAGTTGACGGCAGGGTGGGCGTCGTCATCTGCGCCAAAGACCTTTTCAGCCTCGTGGGCTTTGTTTGGCTCCCAGCGGTCAGTGACGGTCATGGTTGCCAGAATGACGCCTTCTTGGTCGCGCAGGGCGATGTCTTGACCCAATTCGATGCTGCTCGCGAAGTCCTCAGAGACATCAAGAGTGATCGGCATTGGCCAAAGCGTGCCGTCAGCCAGGCGCATGTTGTCGACGACGCCGTGGTAATCTTCCTCAGATAGGAAACCCTTGAGCGGGTTGAAACCACCGTTCATCAGCAATTCCAGATCACAGATCTGGCGAGGTGACAGATCGTGACTGGTTAAATCGGCCGCTTCGACCTTTAGTTTCTGGGCGCTGTCATAAGAGACGAAAAGCTCGGGGATGGGGGCAAGATTATTTTGCACGAGTCTGGTCCTAGATTTGAGCGGCTCAAGGCCACTGGTGGTGCCGGTCAGTTCAGCATGAAGCGCGTCATATTCGGCAAATTTTCGGGTGAGAAACTGATCGGTGAGGCGGAGCTTTTCCGCCGCGCCGCGTGATGTCAGGGTGTAGGTGTAACGCTGGCGTTTGTCGGTGCCTGCGCGGTCGCTGATGGTAACCAACTTGGACTCGGTTGCCGCGCGCAAAAGCGCGTTAAGGCGGCCAAGGGAAATTCCAAGGGCCGATGCGGAAGCACGCTGCGACGCTTCCGGCGCCAGTTCCAACTGACGCAGGAGGCGGAAGAGTTGATCCTCTTCCTGTAATAGCGATTTTTCAGACGCGGTGGTCATGGGGCGACTCAATATGTGTTCAAGAGTGAACGCATTGCATGAATTTACACCAAAGGCAAAGAAAAAAGAAACACGCCGAGAGGTTTTCTCGACGTGCTTCAATTGCAATAGGGATGTCGTTGGTGGGGCGGGGTGGTTAATCCTGCTCGGCCAGGAACCGTTCGGCGTCCAGTGCGGCCATGCAGCCCATGCCGGCAGAGGTGACGGCTTGACGGTAGGTGTGGTCGGTCAGGTCGCCGGCGGCAAACAGGCCGGGGACCGAGGTGCGGGTGCTGCCGGCTTCGACCTTGACGTAGTCGCCGTGGTGCATCTCGACTTTGCCTTTGACCAGCTCGCTGGCGGGGGCGTGGCCAATGGCGATGAAAACGCCCTTACAGGGGATCTCGGAAACCTCATTGGTTTGGTTGTTGCGTACGCGCACGCCGGTGACACCTTTGGGCATGTCGTCACCCAGTACTTCTTCAAGTTCGTGGAACCAGAGCGGCTCGATCTTGGGGTGTTTGAGCAGGCGATCTTCAAGAATTTTTTCTGAACGCAGCTCATCGCGGCGGTGGATGAGGGTCACCTTGCTGGCGAAGTTGGTCAGGAAAAGCGCCTCTTCCACAGCTGTGTTACCGCCGCCGATGACAACGATTTCGTCGCCACGATAAAAGAACCCGTCACAGGTGGCGCAAGCCGAGACGCCGAAGCCTTTGAAGGCTTCCTCGGACGGCAAGCCCAGCCATTTGGCGCGCGCACCAGTACACAGGATGACCGCATCAGCGGTGTAGACTGTGCCGCTGTCGCCTTTGGCCACAAAGGGGCGGCTTTCTGTATCGAGCTCAGTAATGATGTCACCGATGATTTCGCAACCCATCGCCTTAGCGTGGGCTTCCATGCGGACCATCAGATCGGGACCTTGCACCTCGGTATCGCCGGGCCAGTTTTCGACCTCGGTTGTTGTGGTCAGCTGACCACCGGGTTCAATCCCCTGTACCAAGATGGGTTCCAACATCGCGCGGCTGGCATAGACGCCCGCAGTGTACCCAGCAGGACCGGAGCCGATGATCAGGGTTTTGGTGTGACGGGTCTCGGACATGGGGGCCTCATTGTGACGGACATCTGTAAAAGTTGACCTGATATAGACATGGATGGCCGGGCTTGAAACCCCTCTTGAGCGGGTTTGGATTGAACGTTTTGTGACGGCTGCGAATTGAAGCGCAAGAAGCGTTGTGCCGATGGGTGTGATATGCTTGTCTGCACGCAGAGGAGATCGAAGATGCGCATTTTGAAAAAGCTACTTGTTGGAGGGCTGGCGCTGGTTGTGGTGCTGGCGATTGTCGGAATGCTTTTGCCACGTGAAGTCGCGGTCGAGCGCAGTATTGTGATCGATGCGCCTGCGTCAGAGATTTATCCGCATGTCAGCAATCTGAAGGCGACAACAGCTTGGTCGCCGTGGTTGGGGCAGGATCCTGAAACTAAGCTTACCTTTAATGAGGTTGAGGCTGGTGTTGGAGCGGTGATGGAATGGGCGTCAGAGAACCGCAATGTTGGCAGCGGATATATGGAGATTGTCGAGGCGGTTGAGAATGAAGCCGTCTCTGTGGCGTTGGATTTTGGCGACATGGGAACTGCGAAAGCCGGTTGGACGTTTGATGAGGTTGACGGTCAAACCACCGCGACATGGGGCATGGTTGCCGATATGGGTGCAGGACCGATTGGCCGTTGGATGGGGTTGAAGATGGATGATTGGGTTGGTGCCGATTACGAGCGAGGCTTGCAGAACCTGAAAGCATTGGTTGAAGGCGGATAAGCAACGCATGCCAATGACAGTTCTGAAAATTGAGACGCGTGGTCAGGGGCTATATGAGTTCACTGAACGTGTGCGGCAATGGCTTAATACCGAGCCAGTGGCTGAAGGGCTGCTGACACTGTTTATCAGGCATACCTCTGCCAGCCTGTTGATACAGGAAAATGCGGATCCGGAGGTGAAGACCGATCTGCGCAACTATTTTGGCCGACTTGTCCCACCCACCACTGATCCATCGATGTCTTATCTGACGCATACCTACGAGGGGCCCGATGACATGCCAGCGCATATCAAGGCGTCAATGCTGCCTGAAAGCCTGCAGATCCCGGTGAGTGACGGGCAGATGGTGTTGGGGACATGGCAAGGCATTTATGTGTTTGAGCATCGCGACGCCTCGCATTTGCGAGAGGTCGTCGCGCATTTGGCAGGGAGTTGAGCATGTTTGAAACGGCGGATGGATGGGTTGCAGCTCACCAGAAGGATTTGTCAGATTGGTGTGCGACCATTTTTGACTACGCTGAACCGGCGTGGCGTGAGTACCGATCAGCTGAGTGGTATGTAAGCCGTTTGCGCGCCGAGGGCTTTACCGTTGAGGAAGGCTCGGGCGGGATGCCGACGGCGTTTTGCGCGGAATGGTCCAATGGTGATGGGCCTACGGTTGGTATGTATGCAGAATACGATGCCGTTCCGGGCAACTGCCAGGCTCCACGCCCGGAGCGCGCGCCACGTGAGGGGCTGGGGTATCTGGCCGCCGGGCATACCGACCCGCATTCAGGGTTGGGTATTGGGGCCTTGGGTGGGTTACTGGCAACCAAGGCCGCAATGGAGAAACATGGCATCAAAGGCGGGTTACGGTTTACGGGTGAGCCCGCGGAGAAGGTGCGTGGCTCCAAACCTATCCATGCCGCCAAAGGATATTATGACGGGCTGGCGGCGATGTTGTCGTTTCATCCGTTCTATATGCTGCCGCTGTGCAACACGGTGCGCTGGGATACGCAGTGCGGCGCAGCCTATTCGATGATTTACCGGTTCCGCTGTGAGATGCCGGAAACATGGGGTGCACAGGATGGTGCGCCGATCCCACAAAGCCACTCGGACGTGCGCGCGCCGGGGGCAAATGACGCGCTGATG
Organism: Roseovarius sp. EL26; assembly: GCF_900327775.1. Lineage (NCBI taxonomy): Bacteria > Pseudomonadati > Pseudomonadota > Alphaproteobacteria > Rhodobacterales > Roseobacteraceae > Roseovarius > Roseovarius sp. EL26. Next base: position 1,909,018 of record NZ_OUMZ01000007.1, on the reverse strand, counting down.
CTGATGTATCAAACCGCGAGGAATTTGCGCGATAGCATGCTGCCGCATCGCGGCGGCTGGTCTGTGTCCGAGGCGATTTTAGGCATGGGGCAGGCGACGGCAGATAACCTGCCCGCAGTGCAAGCCGATATTCAATATATGATCCGGGTGCCGGATCTGGCGATGGCAGAGCGGATCAGTGGAGAGCTGGACCGGGTTGCTAACTCTGTCGCGAGCATGACTGGCTGTCGCGTTGAAAAGCACTGGGTTTGCAAATCGCGACCAGGTTTGACCAATCACGCGATGGCCTCGGTTGTGTGGGAAAACCTGCAGGCGGTTGGCGCGCCAACATGGGATGCGGCGGCATTGGATCTGGCGCGGCAAGTGCAGGAGGCTTGCGGCAAAGGCGGGGCGGAAAACCCGTTGATTGACGCCTGTACGCAGATGATTTCCCCTCAAGAGGCAGAGCGCGAATTGCGGCAATCTTTGCCACCAGAGCAATTGAATTCCACTTCGGACGATTACACTGACATGAGTTGGCATGCGCCGACGGCGCGGTTTTATATTGCGCGGCCTGCGTTAAGGGGTGGACCATACCCGGCCTGGGCGATGAATGCGCTGGGCGGGATACCGCAGTTGATTGACCCGATGGTATCGACAGCGGCGCGGGTCTTGGCGCGATCGGCCCTGCGGGTGCTGACAGATGAAGGTGTTCGGCAGGCCGCTTGGGATGAGTTCGAGCAACGGACCGGAGGTGGCGTTGGTGGCGACAATTGGATCGCACCCTTGTGTGATTACGAGGCCCCGCTGGAGTTTGCCTGGCCTGAATATGTTGAGACTAAACGGGGACGGCACTGGCATTTACCGGGGTAATTTTCCCAATTTCCGTCAGGATGTAGGGGGTTAAATTCCCCTCTACCCAAAACCTTGCGGCTCCCCTATAGTGGCTGTGGATAAGTGGGCTTAAGCCCCATTGGGATGCAGGCAGATTAGAAAAGGGGACTGGCTCATGCGCTGCCCGTTTTGCGGAAATATTGATACACAGGTGAAAGATTCACGCCCGGCAGAGGATCACGTTTCGATCCGGCGTCGGCGGTTTTGCCCGGCCTGTGGTGGGCGGTTTACCACCTATGAACGGGTGCAGCTGCGCGACTTGGTTGTGGTGAAATCCAACGGACGCCGCGAAGATTTTGATCGTGACAAGCTGGAACGTTCCATTCGCATCGCCCTGCAAAAACGGCCCGTCGAACCAGAGCGTATTGATCAAATGATCTCGGGTATCGTGCGCCGGTTGGAAAGCCTTGGCGAGACCGATATTCAATCGAAAAACGTCGGTGAGATTGTCATGGAAAGTCTCGCACGGATTGATACCGTGGCCTATGTGCGCTTTGCCAGTGTTTACAAAAACTTTCAGGCGGCGGATGACTTTGACAAGTTCGTCAGCGAGTTGCGGCCAGACTCTGTCACAGACAATTCCGAAGAAGAGTGACTCAGAACGATCAACGTTATATGGCGCTTGCCCTGTCATTGGGGCGGCGCGGACAAGGCAATTGCTGGCCCAATCCGGCAGTTGGCTGCGTTCTTGTGCGCGATGGGCGGATTGTTGGGCGCGGTTGGACCCAGCCCGGTGGCCGACCGCATGCGGAACGTGTCGCGTTGGATCAGGCGGGCGATGCTGCGCACGGTGCGACGGCTTATGTCACGTTGGAGCCCTGTGCGCATCATGGGCAAACGCCCCCCTGTGCTGAAGGGTTGATTGCTGCGGGAATTGCACGAGTTGTCGTGGCCGTCGAAGACACAGACCCGCGTGTCGCGGGGCAGGGTTTTGCCATGCTGCGCGCGGCTGGGATTGTGGTGGAAACTGGATTGCTTTCGGATGTGGCGAGCGATGACCTTGCGGGGTTTTTGCGTCGGGCAGAGACGGGGCGGCCTTGGGTGACACTGAAGCTTGCCACGTCTTTCGACGGGCGGATTGCAACCGCAACTGGGCATAGCCAGTGGATCACCGGGCCTGAGGCACGGCGCACGGTGCATGCCATGCGCGCGGGTCATGATGCGGTGATGGTGGGTGGTGGCACAGTACGGGCAGATGATCCGTCACTGACGGTACGCGACATGGGGGTGACCCAACAACCGGTTCGGGTGGTGATTTCGCGCCGGTTGGATCTGCCGTTGATGTCGCAACTGGCTCGTACTGCTCATGAGGTGCCACTTTGGCTGTGTCATGGTGCCGATGCCGATATTGCACTGGTTGAGGCATGGGAAGGGATCGGGGCCAAATTGTTGCCCTGTGCCATACACGGTGCGCAACTGGATATGGGGTCAGTTTTGACCATGCTGGCTGAACAAGGGCTGACGCGGGTGTTTTGCGAAGGTGGTGGCGCGATTGCTGCGTCACTGCTGTCTGAGGATCTGGTCGATGAATTGGTCGGCTTCACCGCAGGGATAGCGATTGGGGCCGAAGGCCTGCCCGCCATTGGCGCGCTTGGTCTGTCAACGCTGGAAGGGGCTAATCGGCTTGCCCTGATTGAGATCCGCGCGGTTGGTGCCGACATATTGCACCGGTGGCGGCGGGTCTAATACCCGCCACGCTATTCGTGCTTAGTCACGCGTGCCAGAGAACTTGCTCTGCCACTCCTCCCGCTGATCATCAGTGATTTTAGCAAACAAAACCTCTGGCACCTCAAACGCGTGGCCTGCTGTCAAAGTGTTCAGGGCTGCGGCCGCATCATCTGGCCAAGCATCATCGTCAGTTTTCATTGATTTCAGCATCGCGGCACTGGCGTCGGGAATAAATGGCGCGGACAGCACCGCGTACAGCCGGATGAGGTTCAGGGCCAGACGGATTTGTGCAGCGGCGGCGTCTGGGTCTGTTTTGAAAGTGGACCACGGCGCGGCTTCTTGCAGGTATTCATTGCCGGCAACCCAGATGGCACGTAGGGCACCCGCAGACTTGCGGACTTCCATGGCTTCCATGTGGGATTCATAAGCGCGGATTTTTTCGGACAGGTCCGTGATCAATGCCTCTTCGCGTGTGCCAAATGCGCCACCGGCGGGAACTTCCTCGCCAAACTTGGAGCGGCAGAACTTGGTGACGCGGCTGACAAAGTTGCCCAACACGTCGGCCAGATCTTTGTTCACGCTGGCCTGGAAATTCTCCCAGGTGAATTCGCTGTCTGAGCTTTCCGGCGCATGCGACAGCAGCCACCAGCGCCAATAATCAGACGGCAGGATTTCAAGCGCCTGATCCATGAATACGCCGCGCCCGCGCGAGGTGGAGAACTGCCCACCGTCATAGTTCAGGTAGTTGAAGGATTTGATGTAATCGACCAATTTCCAAGGCTCGCCTGAGCCTAGAATGGTGCAGGGAAAGCTGAGCGTATGGAAGGGCACGTTATCCTTGCCCATGAACTGGGTGTAGGTCACGTCATCCGCACCCTTGTCGGTGCGCCACCAGCGGGCCCAATCAGTGCCTTTGCCGGCGTCTTCCCATTCCTGCGCGCAGGCGATGTATTCGATGGGGGCATCGAACCAGACGTAAAAGACTTTGCCTTCCATACCGGGCCAGTCTTGGTCACCTTTTTTGACGGGCACACCCCAGTCCAGATCACGGGTGATGCCACGGTCTTGTAGACCGTCACCATCGTTCAGCCATTTCTTGGCGATGGAGGTGGTCAGAATGGGCCAATCGGTTTTGCTGTCGATCCATGCCTCAAGCTGATCTTTCATCTTGGATTGACACAGATAGAGGTGCTTGGTGTCGCGCATTTCCAGATCGGTGGAACCTGACACGGTGGAGCGTGGGTTGATCAGATCAACTGGGTCGAGCTGTTTGGTACAGTTATCGCACTGGTCGCCGCGCGCGCTCTCAAACCCGCAGTTCGGGCAGGTGCCCTCGATGTAGCGGTCAGGGAGGAAGCGGCCATCGGCGTGGCTGTACATCTGGGTCTCATTCACTTCACGAATGAGGCCTGCGTCTTCCAAACGTGCCGCGAAATGCTGGGTCAGCTTGCGGTTTTGCTCAGACGAGGAGCGCCCAAAGTGGTCAAAGCTGAGGCGGAAACCGTTGGCGATCTTGTTCTGCACTTCCCACATTTCGGCGCAGTATTCGGCGACGGGCTTGTCGGCCTTAGCAGCAGCCAATTCGGCGGGTGTGCCGTGTTCGTCCGTGGCACACAGAAACATCACCTCGTGCCCACGCCCGCGCAGATACCGAGCATAAAGGTCCGCTGGCAACTGACTGCCAACAAGGTTGCCCAGATGTTTGATCCCGTTGATGTAGGGAATGGCGGAGGTGATGAGATGCCGAGCCATGGGATGATGCCTTTGAATCTGTTTCACGACCCCTTTAACGCGCTGTGGACTGCAGGGCCAGAGGGTAGGAGTAAGGAATATTGGGATTGAGGTTTTAGGCTGCTTTAGCCTGTGCTGTACGTCTGCCAAAAATCGCCTGACCGGCGATGGCAGTCAGGACGATGATCCCGCCGATGACCTCGGGTGATGACATTGCTTCACTGACAAAAAGCCAGACCCAGATCGGGCCAAGGACGCTTTCGAGCAGAACCAGCAGGCTGACCTCGGCGGCGGGCACATAGGGTGTGCCCCAAGTGACAAAGCCGACGCCGATGCCAATGGTAAAACCGCCCATGAACAGGCTGAGCCAGAGATCGTATTGAGAGACGCCTAGGCCGGTGCCGAGCAGCAGCGCGCAAATGATGCCGATACCGATACAGAAAACACCGCCCATGAAGGTGCCGCCCAGCACATCAGTTTTGCGCGAACGACGGGCCAGTGTCAGCATCAGGGCAAAGGCAGCGGCAGAGATAAAGGCATAGAAATTGCCGAGCGAACGGCCTTGGGTCGCGCCATCCTGTACCATGAGGCCAACACCGATGATCGCCAAGCCCATGGCAACGAGGGTGATCTTGGTTGGGCGTTCGCCTAGCCAGGCCCAAGCCATCAATGCCGCGTATAGTGGGGAGATGGACAGGATGAAGAGGGCTGAAGCCACGGATGTGTTAAGCATCGCAAAGACGTAAGTGGTGAAGGCCACCGAGAGGGCGAGGCCCATGGTAATATCATTGCGATCAAGGCTGTGTAGGAACTTGAAAGGTGATGTCTTGCGCTTGAGGCACGCCATTGTTGCGATCATGCCTGCAAGTGCGACGGAGCGATAGGTGAGGATTTGAAAGCCATCGGCGCTGTCGATCAGGCGCATTGTCAGCCCTACAAAGCTCATGAACGTAGCGCCCAACAGGATAATGGCTGTGGCTTGGCTCTTGGTCATTTCTTGTCGTGTTCTTCCGGAGGCTCATCGCGCGTGGAGCTTGTCAGGCGACCGATGGTAAAGCTGGTGCGCGGCGACCAGACATAGCGGGTGCGATCCCCGCGTGTAGGGCGGGCGCGCATCCGGCTGAGGCCAAAGATGATCAACAGGCCGTGGCCCACTGCGATCATGGCAAACATGGCGGGAGGGCCGAACGCCTCGATCAGGTTGGAGGCCAGTAGAGGTGAGGCGATGGCACCGACGGCGTAGTAAAACATTAAGGCGGCGGATAGCTCCACCCGTTGACTGCTGTCGGCGAAGTCGTTGGCGTGGGCGGCTGAGACTGAATAAATCGGGAAAGATGTGAGGCCGAAGAAGAATGCGGTCAGAAGTACGCCTGTGGTGCTGAGGTCATGCGACAGAGCGGTCAGGATGCAGCTGATGATTGCAGCAATGGACAGGCCGATCAACACTTTGCGGCGATCAAATTTATCGGCCAGCCAGCCAACAGGGTATTGCGCGAGCGCACCGCCCAAGACGAAAACAGCGAGGAAATAGGCGATCTGGCCGACTTCCAGTCCCACCTGTTGGCCGTAAAGCGGGCCAACCATGCGGAAGGTGGCGCTTGACAGGGCGGCGACAACCACACCCGCGGCGGCGAGTGGAGAGCATTGCCATGCCAGCATGGGACGCAGGCGGGGGGCCTTGGGCACCGAAGGCGGGCTGGCGCGGGTCAGGATCAGGGGCAGGATTGCAGCGCAACAAAACAGGGTGAGAATGTTGTAGGAAACATAATGTGCTGGCGCGAGAACCGAGATCAGCATTTGCGCCATCAGGGATGCGCCCATGTCGACGATGCGGAACATCCCCAAAGTGCGGCCGCGGTTGTCGTTGGTGACTTTGGCGTTGAGCCAGGATTCAACCACCGTATAGCATCCAGCCACACACAGCCCGCTGGCCATTCGCATTATGGCCCAGGCATAGGCATCGATAATCAGCATGTGCATGAGCAGGCCAAGCGCCCCAAGCGCATTGAAGGCCGCAAAGGAGCGTGAGTGGCCAATGGCCCCCATCAGGCGCGGTGCCCACCAACAGCCGATGAAAAAGCCCAAAAAGTGTGCGGAACCCAGCAAACCAATTTGTGCGTTTGTAAAATTCAGGGCAATGCCAGAAAGCGCATCCAGTGGGCCAACGCCGCCCGAAGACAATTGCATCAGGGCGATGGACAGGAAGAGGGCGGCAAAGGAGATCAGCGTGCGCATAATGAGTTAAGGATCGCAGGTCGGGATGTAATGGCCAGTGTTTATTCGACAAAGGCAGGTCGTTTTTAGCTTTCTTTATCGATCTGTGCCAAAATTCGCAGTGTAATCAAGTCCCCAACATAAGAGGGAAAGCCGCTTGCGCCGAAATCATGCCGGTTCACAGTGCCGGTGAGGAGGACAATCAGATTATCTTGGTTGTGAACTTTGGTGCCACTTTGACGATATAGCCCGGCATCAAGTGTGACATCCTGAGTGACGCCGCGGATGGTGAGTTTCCCGGCCATCTTTGCCTTGGCCAGAGTTCCGGTGATCTTGGTCGAAGTGAAAGTGATCTCTGGAAATTGCTTGGTGTGCAGGACCTGTGGCCCTTTCATCGCTTCGGTAGCAAAGACAAAGCCTGCTTTTGCGTCATGCGCGTTCAGCGTTACAGATACCTGACTAGCAGAGATATTGCGCAGATCGATGCGCATATCGGTTGATTTGACCGGCATCTGCCCCTGTTTCTCGGCGCCGCTGAATTCATAGCTGAAGCCGACTTTGGATTGTGCGCTATCCAACAGATAGATGTGCGGGGCGGCCTGCGCGGCTGGGGTGGTCAGTGCCAATAGGATCAGGCACAAAGAACGTGAAAGCATTTTGATCATGCGGGGGACAGTAGGGCGCAGGTGTCACACTGGCGAGTCACTGTTTGTCACGCTTTTGTAATATGGGTCACGAAAAGGGGCAGAATTCATGCAGATGAAACAATTGGGGCAGACCGATCTAAAGATCAGCAAGCTGTGCCTTGGGTCAATGACTTGGGGCACGCAAAACTCACAAGAAGAGGGCCATGCTCAGATCGATCGCGCATTGGAGCGGGGGATCAATTTTGTTGATACGGCTGAGATGTATCCGGTCAATCCGATTTCTGGTGAAACAACCGGGCGGACCGAAGAGATTATTGGCAATTGGTTTGCGGCGACCGGGCGGCGCAAGGATATGCTACTGGCATCGAAACATTCTGGTGCGGGGTTCAAGAATGCCCGTGATGGTGCGCCCATTTCCGGACAGACGATTGCGCAGGCGATTGAGGGGTCGCTGAAGCGATTGCAGACCGATTACATCGATTTGTATCAATTCCACTGGCCCAACCGGGGCAGTTATATGTTCCGACAGAACTGGCGCTATGATCCGTCCAGCCAGAACAAGACCGAGACATTGGACAATATGGCCGAATGCCTAGAGGCGCTGGAGCGTGAAGTGCAGCGCGGGACAATCCGGGCCTTTGGTCTGTCGAACGAATCTGCCTGGGGCACTGCGCAGTGGTTACGTTTGTCAAAGGCAGGGCATGGGCCACGTGTCGCGTCGATCCAGAATGAATATTCACTGATGTGCAGGATGTATGACACCGATCTAGCAGAGTTGAGCGTGAACGAAGATGTGGATCTTTTGGCATTTTCACCGCTTGCGGCGGGCTTCTTAACCGGGAAATATCAAAACGGTGCCGTGCCTGAGGGCTCGCGCATGTCGATTGTCAGTGATCTTGGCGGGCGTCGGACCGATCGCGCCTATGACGCAGTTCAAGCCTATCTGGAGATTGCTGAGCGGCATGGGCTGGAGCCGGTGCAAATGGCACTGGCCTGGGCGATGCAGCGACCCTTTATGGGGTCGGTCATTTTTGGAGCAACCACAATGGAGCAGCTGGATCTGGCGTTGGGCAGCGATGAGGTGTCACTGAGTGACGAGGTGTTGGGCGAGATTGATGAGGCCCATCGCGCCAATCCGATGCCGTACTAAAGGAGGGCCAAGCATGCCCAACAAAGACTATGCCATCACGATGGCCCGCTATAACCTGTGGCAAAACGAGGTATTGTTGGCGGCTGCCGATGAATTAAGTGAAGCGCAGCGTCAGCAGGATACAGGCCTGTTTTTCGGATCGATCCAACAAACATTGTCGCATCTGTTCTGGGGTGATTTAATCTGGATGAGCCGCTTTGCCGACACCCCCGCACCGGAGGTTGGGATTCCCGATTCAGTGAACCTGATCGAAGATTGGAAGACCTATGTGATTGAACGTAAAGCCTTTGATCAGACCATTCTGGAATGGGCAAAAAATGTTTCTGAGGCGTGGTTTGACGGCGATCTCAGCTGGTTTTCCGGTGCGATTGGGCGCGATATCACAAAACCGAAAAAGACATTGGTGATACAGCTCTTTAATCATCAAACGCATCATCGGGGCCAAGTTCATGGCGCGTTGACTGGGTTTGGGGTGAAAACCGATAACACGGATGTACCCTTTATGCCGGACCGGTATCTTCAGTTATAACGTCCGATTGGGATGTCTTCTCTTTAAGCGCAAGAAACGGGTCGAGCGTGAGGTGACCCTATGCGAGTACGAGTTATGGATACAAATACAACACCGACGATTAACCTGACCTCTGGCCTTATGTTGCTGGCGCTTGCCGCAGTATGGGGCGGGTCGTTTTTCTTTGCCGAGATAGCCTTGCGCGAAGTCCCACCCCTGACCATCACGCTGCACCGCGTGTTTTGGGCCGTGCCGTTTTTGCTGCTGGTGGTCTGGTGGAAGGGGATCGCTCTGCCCACCGCACCAAAAACATGGCTGTGTTATCTGGTCATGGGCGGATTGAATAACGCGATCCCCTTTTCGCTGATCTTCTGGGGGCAGACGCAGATCGAAAGCGGCCTTGCATCGATTCTAAACGGCACAACGGCGGTCTTTGGTGCGGTTGTGGCTGGGTTGCTGCTGGTGGATGAACCCCTGACACCGCGCAAAATTGTCGGTGCGATCTTTGGTGTCATCGGCGTGGGGGTCATCATGGGGCTGGATGCGCTGACCAATTTTGACCCGCGCAATCTGGCGCAATTGGCCATTTTGGGTGCTGCACTCTCCTATGCACTTGCCAGTGTCTGGGCCAAGCGGACGCTGGCCGGGCAGCCACCACTGATGAATGCGCTGGGCATGGTGATGGGCAGCACTGTTTTGATGATCCCGATTGTGTTTTGGGTCGATGGTGTGCCTGCTTTTAATCTGTCTAGTGGTGTCTGGGCGTCGCTTTTTGGACTGGCGGCTCTGTCGACGGTGCTGGCGTATATATTGTACTTTGCCATTTTGGTACGTGCAGGTAGCGCCAACCTGATGCTGGTGACCCTAATGATCCCACCGTTTTCCATCGGCTTGGGCGTGGCGTTTCTGGGTGAGCGACTGGGGCCTGAGGCCTGGGTCGGGTTTGGCCTGATCGCGCTGGGGCTAGCGGTAACTGACGGGCGATTGTTTGGCAGGTTGAAGAAAAGCCGCACAGCCTAGCGCGCCGCCCGCAGGCTGCGAATATGATCTGGGAGGGTGCGAGCGCCAACATGGGCCTCGCGCACCAGATGATCAAAGTGGGCGGTCAGGCTTTGCACGCGTTCAGTGTCGCGAAACACCATGTAGGACTGGCCAATGTAAACAGCTGCCAAGAGTGGTCCGAAAATGGTAATCGGGGCAGAGTATAATCTTCGGGCGTCGTATAGATAGAGCCGCAGGCTGGGATAGAGCTGCTCAGTCGCTTCCAGAAAATGTTCGATCTGAGCTTCGCGAATCTCAGTGGGCAGACCGGAATAATACCCCTCGCCGTGAATCAACGATTGCACCTCATAGAGCGGCAGCGCGATTTCATAATCTGAATTGGTCTGACGCATCCATGCCATGCGGTCTTCGGATGCGCCGATGGCTTGATCCGCGCTGCGCCCCAAATGCGGCGCATATTCCCATTCCAGCATATCGCGGGTTTTTAACATATCGGGCAGGCCAGCCGGGACATGACGGATTTTGTACCCCGCAGCCTCTTGGTGCCAGGCAAAGATTTGTTCATCGACCAAAGCGCGCTGTGCTTTCGTCAACGTCAGGGAATGGGCCAGAATGTCCGCCGCAGTTTCAGACCTGTCGGTCAATCCCAGTAACCAATCGGCGGAAACCCCAAGTGTTGAGGCGCATTCCCCGATGATTTGCGCATTGGGCAAGCGTGCGCCTTGGTCCTTAAGAAGCTGTGAAATGGTTGAACGATCAACACCGATGGCACGGGCCAAAGCGCTTTGATTACTGCCGCGATCGCGGATTGCCTCGGCCAGGCGGGTGCGGAATTGGGCGGCACGGTGCCGCTTGTCGATTTTATAGCTCATATGGTGATAATAATCACATATGCTGAAAAATGTTAACTGTTATCGGAATGCCTCGACGACATTTTCTATAGTAACATTTTCGTGAAATTCATCATGAGGTACGGGAATGGAGACGCAACGGCGCACGTTGGTGAAAGCGATTGTGTGGAACGTGATGGGGTTGATGATGATGGCCCTAGTTGGGCTGGTCATGACCGGATCAATGATGGTCGGCGGAGCGATGGCCATTGTGAATACCCTGATCGGGCTGTGCTGTTATTTTGCTTATGAACGTGTCTGGGCGAAAATCTCCTGGGGGCGGATGCATGGCTGAGCCGATGACGAAGGCCCGTTTAGTGGAATGGCCGACTTTGCTGTTGTTGGTGGTGTGTTATCTGGGATGGAGTGTTGCAACCACATGGCTGGCGGCGCTGTGGCTGCCGCTGGGCATCGCGGCGACGATCATTTTTGTCGCCTTGCATTCATCACTGACGCATGAAGCGCTGCATGGGCATCCCTTTCGCAGCAAGGCTTTGAACGAATTTCTGGTTTTTCCTTGTCTGGGGTTGGCCATTCCCTACCAGCGATTTCGCGATCTGCATCTGGATCATCATCGCGACTCACTGTTGACGGATCCTTATGATGACCCGGAATCCAATTTCTTTGATCCCGAAACATGGGCGACGCTTCCACGTTGGGGGCAGTTGATTTTGCAATTCAACAACACGCTCTTGGGGCGGTTGACCGTCGGACCACTGGTTGGGCAATATGCCTTTATGCGCGCAGATTGGCGGGCGGCCAAGGCGGGGAATATCGCGGCACGTAATGGCTGGTTGTGGCAAATACCGGCAATTGTTCCTGTACTGTTATGGGTGGCCAGTTCACCAATGCCAATCTGGGCCTATTTTCTGAGCTGTTATGTTGCGCTATCGATCCTTAAAATCCGCACCTTTTTGGAACACCGTGCACACGAACGCGCCAGCGGTCGCACCGTGGTGATCGAGGACAAAGGTCCGTTGTCTTGGATTTTTCTGAACAACAACTTGCACGTGGTACATCACATGCACCCCAATGTGGCCTGGTATGATCTGCCGGGGGTCTACGAAGGAGATCGTGAGAAATACCTGCGGCGCAATGATGGCTATCGCTATGGGTCATATGCCGAGATATTCAGGAAGTATTTTTTCAAGGCCAAAGACCCGGTACCGCATCCCATGTGGTCAAGGATTGAGCCGCGAGACTGATTTCGGCGCGGTCCCCCCTGAAGTATTTGTGAAGAGATGATCGGCTGCTCTGGTCAAGCCTTTGAAAGCTGGGCATGAAGGCCGGATGGAAGTATGGATTATCCTTTCGGTTGCGGCAGCCGCGTTTCAGACGTTGCGCTTTATGTTGCAAAAATCGCTAAGCATGGGGGTACTGTCCTCTGGTGGGGCGACATTTGCGCGGTTTGCTTATTCCGCACCCTTTGCCGCGACAGTGGCCGTTGGGTATGTGATCTGGTCCGGGGCCGGGGTGCCGGATTTGTCAGCGCGATTTTGGCTGTTTGTTCTTAGCGGCGGTGTGGCGCAGATTTTGGCCACTTGGTGTGTGGTCGCGATCTTTGCCGAGCGCAATTTCGCAGTTGGTATTACGTTCAAGAAAACCGAAGTGATCCAAACTGCGCTTGTGGGGTTGGTTATCTTGGGTGATCGGATCAGCATGGCAGGGTTTTGCGCCATTCTGGTCGGATTGGTAGGCGTACTGGTCTTGTCTGACCCACCCGAGGGGGCCGGTAAATGGGCGGGCCGTTTGATGAACCGGGCGGCGGGCCTTGGTGTATTGTCAGGTGCATTTTTCGCAGTTTCAGCAGTGGGGTATCGTGGCGCAACGTTGGAGATTGCCAGCGATGACGCGCTTTTTCGTGCCGTTGTGTCGATTGCTGCGGTCACCGCGTCGCAAACCATTGGAATGTCATTTTGGCTACGTTGGCGCGAGCGCGGGCAGCTTGGCCGGGTTTGGGCCGCACGACACCAGGCGGTATGGATGGGCATCACCAGCATGCTTGGCAGCCTGTGTTGGTTCACAGCTTTTGCGTTGCAGAATGCGGCTTATGTGTTCGCGGTGGGGCAGGTCGAGGTGATCTTTTCCCTGCTGGCTTCGGTATTGTTTTTTCGGGAGAAAATCACCGCGCGTGAACTGGCGGGTATCGGCCTGCTGAGTGCCAGTATTGTGCTTCTCATCGTTTTTGGGTGAAGTTATTCGTCTGATTTCGGGCTATAGCCACGTAGGCGAATGAACAGGCTGGCCTCATCATCGTTTTTGAAAAATGGAACAGATGCGGGTGGTTGCGGATTGTGAGCAGTGATCTCAATCTCGGCTAGAACGACCTCGGTGATAAAGGGCAGATCAAAATCTCTGACCTGACTGAGGGGTACCCACTGCAGGTGCGACAGCTCATCGCTGGCGGCAGAAAAATCATCAAGATCACCTGCAAGCTGATCAGCATCTAACAGAAAGAACCGCGCATCAAAACGACGTGGTCGACCTGGCGGAGTGATCGCACGAAACACGAATTGGAGTGCATTTGCGGTGGGCACAAACCCGCGTGCGGCGTAGCTTTGCCAGTCTTCAGGGATGTCGCCAGACCAATTACCGGTTTGGCCAAGAATTAAACCGGTTTCTTCCCAAAGCTCACGAATGGCGGCAACGGCAAGGGCATGAGACAGATCTGTGGCGCTGTCTTCGCGTAGGCGGTCTGTGCAAAGAGAGGGCAATGATGTTGCAAGTGATATGTCCGCGTCACCTGCATCTACGGCCCCGCCGGGAAAAACAAACTTGGACGGCATAAACGCAGCTTTGGCACCGCGCTGACCCATCAGAACCTGAGGGTTGGTATGACGGTCACGCAATGCGATGATGGTAGCCGCATTGCGAATGGCGGTTTTATCGATGCTCATGATGCCCCTTGCCTGTTGTGGAGGGGGTCAGCGTCGTGTGTCGAACCCGTGCATGCGACGCGCCCATTGAAAGGCCACGACCGCCCCCTTCATTCTGGGCAGAAGGTATAGCGAGAGTGCGACACAGCCAATAGAGAATATCGTGAACATGGTCAGCGGGCTGGGACGAAAGTGGACAAATACGAAGTGCAGGATCGGAGCCAACAGGTGACCAACGATCAGAATGGTGAGATAGGCCGGGCCATCGTCGGCGCGTTGTGGGGATAGATCCTCGCGGCAGACTGTGCAAGTATCACGCACCTTGAGGTAGCCTTTGAACAGAGGGCCACTGCCACAATTAGGGCATTTGCGACGTAGACCTTTCATCAAGGCGGGGCGCAATTCGCGATCTTCAGTTGGTGCGTTTGTGATATCGGTCATGGGGGACTCATTAAATGTGCTGAACCCTAAATGGGGCAAAATCCCTTAAAATAAAAGGTTCAAAGCAAGGTTGCGTCCGGATGTCGCAAAAACCCATAAATTATTTTTCATAAATTGCGACGGAAAGTGACCTGTGCCCCGTATTATGATCAGAACGGGTAATGAAACGCCGTTCAAATAATGTCTTTGTAAAGTCCGGAGAACAGAAAATGAAAAATACAATGTTGATGAGCAGCCTGGCAGTTGCAATAGTTTTGGGCGGTGTTTCACAAGGGTTCGCCGGCAGTGGTAAAGGTGGCCACGGGCCGCATCATTCATTCGAAGAATTGGATGCAAACAGCGATGGTCAGATTTCCCGTGAGGAAATGGCAGGCCACATGCAGAAACGCTTTGAGGGAGCCGACACCAATGGTGATGGCAATCTGACGCGTGAAGAACTGGTCGAGCGTATCAAGGAACGAAAGGCCAAGAAGGCTGAAAAATATGCCGATCACATGATCGAAAAGCATGATGCCAATGGTGATGGTATGTTGAGCACAGAGGAAATGAGTGCAAAGCACGAAGGCCGTATGGATAAGATGTTTGCCAAGATTGATGCCGATGAAAATGGCGCGATTTCCGCAGAAGAATTCGAGGCCATGAAAAAGCATCACGGCAAGAAACACGGTAAAAAGCACGAACCAGAATCGGAATAATATGTCCTTTGGGTGGGGTGTTGTCAGATGCCCCACCCCCTATATGGATTTCTATAGGTTTGCAGCAGGGCACGTTTTGGCGAAGGATCTTTCATTGACCGCGATCGAAGGGCTGTCAGATGGCGCGTTGCTGGTGTTGTTCGCAAACGGCGATCAGCAGGCGGCGCGTGTTCTGACCCTCAGGCTGACGCCTGCGGTGCTAGGCCATGCCATGCGTCTGCTGGGGGACCGGGCTGAGGCCGAAGATGTGGCGCAAGAGGCTATGTTGCGGTTGTGGCGCATTGCGCCGCAGTGGCAGCAGGATCAGGCCAAGGTGACAACTTGGCTTTACCGTGTAGTGGCCAACCTGTGCACGGATCGTTTGCGCAAAATGCGGCCCATGACGCTTGATGCAGTGGACGAGCCAGTGGATGAAACCGCAAGCACTGCGGAGCAGATACAAGACCAGATTAGGGCACAAGCTTTGCAACAAGCGCTAAACGATTTGCCAGAGCGACAACGGCAGGCGGTTGTGTTGCGCCACATCGAAGGGCTGAGTAACCCTGAGATTGCCGAGATCATGGAGATCAGCATCGAGGCGGTTGAAAGTTTGAATGCGCGTGGGCGCCGCAGTTTGTCGGTGAAGCTGAGCGAGAAACGAGAGGAACTGGGATATGTCGACGCACATTGACAAGACAGAGGATGATTTTCTGGATGCGTGTTTTGCCTCGGTGCGAAAGACATCTGTAACCGCTCCGGATGACCTGATGGCCAAGACCCTTGCGGATGCGGGATCGGTTCAAACGGAATTTTTGTCACAGGATGCTGTGACGCCCACCCCTGCAAAAGCGGGTCTTCTCGCGCGGTTGCTTGATGGTTTGGGCGGATGGCCGGCAATGGCCGGTTTGGCGACGGCCTCGATAACCGGGGTTTGGATCGGGATCAGCGCCCCGGCGGGGCTTGAGAGCGTGACGCAGGTCTTGTTAGGGTCAGACACCATGACCCATGTGGTTGATCTGTCGTACGAAGCAGAGTTTGAATTGGCAGGAGAGCTGTAATGCAGGACGAAACCATAGCACAAAAGCCTGGCGCGCGCCGGTGGGTGCGGATTGTGCTGTTTGTCTCGCTTGCGTTCAACCTGCTGGTTGTCGGGGCCGCCGGGAGCGCATTTTTTATACACGGCGAGCGACATAAACATCACGGCGGTGGATTTGGCAAAATGGGTGGGCCATTAACGCATGCATTGTCACCGGAAGACCGGAAAAAAGTTCGTAAGAAGTTGCACGAGGCCTATGAAGAAAGCGGTGCTGGTTTTCGGCAATACAAACAGGAAAAAGCCAAGTTGATTGTGGTGCTAACTGCAGAACAATTTGATGCCGAGGCCGCGCGCGGGCATCTTGAACAGATGCAGGGCATTGTCTCAACGCGGTTGCTGCAAGGTCGTGAAGTGCTGCTTGAGCGGCTGACCGAAATGACGCTGCAAGAGCGTCAGGCCTTTGCTGAGCGCTTGCAAAAACGTCACAAAAAGCATCGAAAGAATTGATCAGGCTGCGGACCTGACATCGAACGTCACAGTGTTACGCCCCTCGGACTTGGCTTGATATAGGGCCTTGTCCGCCTGTTTTAGCAAAGTATCGATCGTGTAGGGGGCGGAACGACCGTCATCACGTGGAGCGAAGGTGATCCCTATGCTGATGGTGACATGAATAGGGTTGTTGCCTGTCGATAGCGTGATAGGCATTTCGCGAATGTTCCGGCGCAACGTATCGGCGGTGTTACGGGCGTGTTCCGGTGAAGCGTTTGGTAAAACGATCAGAAATTCATCACCACCGAAACGGGCAATCATATCATGGTCTTGCAATGTATTTCGCAGGTTTGCGGCGACTTGCATCAATACCTTATCCCCGTCGAGGTGGCCGTATTGGTCATTGATCGGTTTTAGGTGATCCAGATCTGCCAACATGACCGTGAAATGCTGACAGTTCAGGCGTGCATTGTCGATCTCCTGTTTTAGAAAGTCTTCGGCATAGCGGCGGTTGTAGAGGCCTGTTAGCGAATCTGTTATGGCCGCATCGAGACGTATTCGCAGTTGTTCACGCAGTTTATCGGTATGCTGTTTGCCCCGTGCTTGACGATGGAGCCGTAGAGCGAGTTCTTCGATTGAGGCTGAGGCATCAACAACATCATTCGCCCCCAGATCAAGGACCGTAGAGGTTAGACCGGGATTCGGCTGCTGCAGATGAGTTAAAATGCGATATGAGCGGCTGCTGGAGGCACTGCGTAACCGGGACAAACGGCGCAGGTCAGCCTCTGGAGTATCGGCATCTTCGATAGCAAGCAAATACACATCGGCCTGCGGCGGCGCATGTGCGAGCGACGAAAGAGTATCTGGGTGGTAACGCGCTAGGCTGCAGTTCCCAAGCAACGCAAGGGCATCACCAAGGGGAGTGAGTGCGTCAGTTCTCGGGGAGAAAAGTGCGATTGTCATCGGGTGAGTGAACGTTTGGTTTGTATCACTGAAGCCCAAATCTTCATTGGAGCGCGTATTTTCTCGCAAATCATATTCAGCAATCTGCATCCGCAGATGGTTCCGTAAACTGGCGAGCAGGACGGGTTCATCAAACGGATGGCATATGACATCAATGGCACCGCTATGCAGCGCATTTAAGCGTTGCAGTGGATCATTTTCAGAAAGGAAGACGATTATTGGCCGTTCCGGGTTTGATTTTCCCGCATGCATAAGGCTGGCCAAGCCTGCTTCAAGTATGCTGCTTCCAACCAGTAGAAGGTCAGGATTGTGTTGGCCTGTTAAGGCAACCGCATCTTCTACGCTGTCCGCCAGTATGACCTGATAGTAGGCTGCAGTCAGTTTGGCTTTGAGGGTGATTCTGTTGGTGGTTGAAGTGTCTGCGATCAGAATTTTCCCTGGCATTGGCTGGCCTTTCGTCTTGCTCTTTTTGCTCGCTTGACTATCCATAGAATTGGTTAAGAAAACCTTTCCAGGAATTAAGACACATGAAGCTTTCACAGGACGCTGCAGAGACAATTGGCCTGAAATGTTTGGCTTGGTTGGCTGAACAAGAAGACTTGCTTCCTGTCTTTATGGGGGCAACCGGGGCATCGGTTGACGATCTGCGAAATGGGGCTAAGAATGCTGATTTTATTGGCGCAGTTTTGGATTTTGTGCTGATGGATGATGCATGGATAGAGGCATTTTGTACTGCTGGTGGATTGCCGAACGACATGCCGATGCGCGCCCGGGCGATGTTGCCCGGCGGCGCGCAAATGAATTGGACCTGAAAAACAACTGAGGGATCGAACCGAAATGTTAACACAAATTGACGGCGTCTTGTTTGACAAGGATGGCACCCTTTTTGAGTTTCAGGCAACCTGGGCTGTCTGGGCCCGGCAGACAATCGAGGATTTATCGGATGGTGATCCGATGCTTTGCTCGGCTTTGGCGCAAGAGCTTGGTTTTGATCTGAAGCAAAATCTGTTTACCTCCGACAGTCCAATTATCGCGGCATCGGTCAGAGAAATTGCCGAATGCGTCCAAAAGGTGCTGCCTGACCGCTCGGTCGAAGCCATCGAAGAGCAATTAGCGATCAGCGCAGAGACGGCACCATTGGCTCCGGCGGTTCCATTGGCCGCGTTTCTGGAGGCGCTGAAGAACCTCGGTTTGGCGCTGGGTGTGATGACAAATGACGCCGAATCCGTGGCGCACGCTCAGTTACGGCAGGCGGGCGTCTTTGAGCGATTTGATTTTGTTGCCGGTTACGACTCTGGCTATGGTGCCAAACCATCGCCAGACCCATTACTTGCCTTTGCTGCAAAGATGGATCTGGACCCAAAACGCGTTTTGATGGTGGGTGACAGCACGCATGACCTGGTGGCCGGACGTGCGGCGGGAATGAAGACCGTTGCGGTTCTGACTGGTGTCGCAGTTGAGGACGAGCTTAGCCCCTACGCGGATGTAGTGTTCCCCAACATTGGACACATCCCCGGCTGGCTGGCTGCATGAGGCAATCGCCCAGCTTTGGGATTCTGCTAGCATTGATTGGCACTCTTGTGCTTACGCCCGACGCACTTTTGATGCGTTTATCTGGGATGGACGGCTATCAGATGGTTGGTTGGCGCGGCGGCCTGATGGGCCTGATCTTTCTGCTCAGTTGGGGCATGCTAAGTAAAGGGCGCTGGGCTGACACCATGCGCATGATGACGCCCTTCGGTGTTCTAATTGTCATATGCCAGTATTTTAACGCCTCTCTATTCGCTTTGGGCGTGTCCTGGGCCCCAGCGGCGATTGTCTTGATCGGGGTGGCCACCGTTCCGGTTTTTGCCGCTGTGTTTTCCTGGCTGATGATCGGTGAAAAAGCTGGGGGTCTGACTTGGATCACCATCGTGTTGGTGATGGCAGGTGTCTTTATCGCCGTATTGGGCGGTGAAAGGGCCGATCTTAACTTTGACGCAAAGCTTGTCCCCGGTGCCTTGGCCGGTTTGGGTGTTGGGGCGGCTTTGGCGATGAATTTCGTGGTGTTGCGCTCAAATCCAGACTTGCCAATTCTATTGTGTATTGGAACCGGCGCACTGCTTGCCGGTATAAGCGGTATTCTGGTCACTGGCCCCGAAATGATGACCAATGGCACCGTCTGGGCAATTGCCATTGCGGGCGGCGTAGTGCTGCCGTTTTCGTTTTTCTCATTGTCTTTGTCGTCACGCTATACAGCGGCGGCCAATGTCAGCCTGATCATGCTGCTGGAAACGGTGATCGGCCCCCTGTGGGTTTGGTGGGGCGTCGGAGAAGAGCTGAACGCCAGCATGTTGATCGGTGGCACAATCGTGGTGATTAGCCTAGCGGTTTACATTGTCCTGAGCAGTCGCAACGCGGCTAGGAAAGCCTGTGAGAAATAAAAACGACGAGATCTGTCGCAAAACGACAAACCATGGCTGACCGAAGGTGGTTGCATGATGGAAACCCCATCAGGAGGCCACAAATGACTCAAGACAGCAAACGCAGACGCCGCAGCGGCGGACGGGCCGGCAATGCAGAGCGTCGCGGTGCAAACGCGATTGAGCAAATGCCGTGGAACCCGCCACTCAACATAGACCGCCCTGTTGAGCCGCTCACAGACGAGGGCGTTATGGCCGTCCATGATGGTGCTATGCGCATTCTGGAAGAGATCGGGATTGAGATCCTGAACCCCGAAGCGCTTGAGATCTTCCGCAAATGCGGTGGCTGTACCATCAATGGTGAAAATGTGCGTATGGGCCGTGATTACGTCATGGAGATGATCGCAAAAGCCCCCGAGCAATGGACAGTGACACCGCGCAACGTGGATCGCACTATTACACTGGGTGGTAATAACATCCTGTTTGGCAATGTCTCATCACCGCCCAGCTATTGGGATATGAACTTGGGGCGCAAGGTGACCGGCACACGTGAGATGTGCCAGAATATTTTTAAACTCAGCCAGTATTTCAACTGCATCCATTTTGTTGGCGGATACCCGGTTGAGCCACAGGATATTCATCCCAGCATCCGCCATCTGGACGTGCTCTATGACAAGCTGACGCTGACAGATAAGGCCGCGCATGCTTATTGCTTGGGCAAGGAGCGTGTCGAAGATGTGATGGAGATGGTGCGTATTGCGGGGGGGTTGACCCACGAGGAGTTCGAGGCGACACCGCGAATGTACACCAATATCAACTCAACCTCACCACTCAAGCATGACTATCCGATGCTGGACGGCTGGATGCGGTTGGCTCGGCGCAACCAAGGCTTAGTCGTGACACCGTTCACATTGGCCGGGGCGATGGCACCGGTCACGATGTCCGGTGCTGTTGCGCAATCATTGGCTGAGGGTTTGATCGCGGTGGTGCTGGCGCAAATCGTGCGCCCGGGTGCAGCCTGTGCGATCGGCACGTTTACCAGCAATGTTGATATGAAATCCGGCGCGCCAGCCTTTGGCACACCGGAATACATGCGGGCGACCCAGATGACTGGTCAGCTTGCGCGGTTTTACAAATTGCCGATGCGAGCCAGCGGTGTTTGCGCCGCGAACGTGCCAGACGGACAGGCAATGTGGGAGACCTCGAACAGTCTGTGGTCGGGCGTGCAATCGGGTGCAAACTTTATCTATCATGCCGCCGGGTGGCTAGAGGGCGGCTTGATTGCCAGCCCAGAGAAGTTCGTTATGGATTGCGAAATTTTGCAGCAAATTCAGCGCTATATGGACCCATCCCTGACAGCAACTGGCCCGGATGAAATTGCGATTGATGCCATCCGCGAGGTTGGGGATCAGGGTCACTTCTTTGGCATCCAACACACGCAGGACCGATATGAAACGGCATTTTACCAACCCTATCTGAGTGATTGGCGCAATTATGAGGCTTGGGAAGCGGCTGGCGGTGTCTGGACAGCGCAGCGGGCACATCAGGTTTATCAGGATATTCTGGCTGAGTTTGAAGCCCCACATATGGATGAGGCCATTCGTGAAGAACTGGCGGCTTTTGTTGAGCGCCGAAAGGCCGAAGGTGGTGCGCCAACCGATTTCTGATTAATGACCGTTGATGAATGCGAAGCCCGCCCTGTTTAGGGCGGGTTTTTTGTCGGCTGAAGATTTTGAAAGATTTTCGATAGATTGCAGTTGATCACTTTGCGGCTGTTGAAGCTTTGTTAACCCCCTTTTGGCATCGTCTGATCTCGAAATTGGAGGGCGCGATGCACGGGTTGATCAACCAATCGATACAGGGGTTTGTCTGTGACACCTATGGCCACACCATGTGGGATGGGATCATGCGGCAGGTCGATCCGGGCTTTGCCGAGTTCGAGGCGATGCTGATTTATGAGGACGACATCACAGCCGCGGTCATCCACGCGATCTCAAAGGCGTTGGATAAGCCGCCGGAGGAGGTGCTGGAGGATGTTGGCACCTACCTGATTTCCCATCCTAAGGTTGGCGCGGTACGTCGGTTATTGCGGTTTGGTGGCGTCACGTTTGAAGAGTTTTTGCATTCACTTGATGATTTGCCTGCACGCGCCAAGCTGGCCGTGCCTGATCTGATCTTGCCAAGGCTGGAATTGCGGGACCACTCACCACAATTGTTTAGCCTAACGGTGCAGCCCTTGCCGAACGTGCAGGTTTTGTTTGGCCACGTGGTCTTGGGGGCTTTGCGGGCGATGGCCGATGACTATGGTGCGTTGGTTTTTCTGGAACATCGCGGCGAAAGCGAGGCGGGTGAAATGATCGATATCACCTTGTTGGAAGCTGCCTTTGCTGAGGGCAATTCATTCGAACTGGGAATGAGGCCGACATCATGAGCGCGGATCAACCACTATTAAATGCCGAGGTTCTGGAAGTGTTTTGCCCATTGCATGTGGTTCTGAACAAAACCGGCCATATCGTGCAGGCGGGGCGGGCGTTTCACAAACTATGCCTTGGGAAAAATGCGACGGGCCATCGGTTGCTAGAAATGTTTGAGGTGAAGCGACCCAGACAGGTCAAATCGCTGAAAGATTTGCGCGCGTGTGCTGGAACACGCTTGCACCTGCAATTGCGCAACGCGCACCGGACAGAGCTGAAAGGGGTTTTTGTCTCTTTGTCAGATGGCGAAGGGGCCGTGCTGAACCTGTCATTTGGCATTTCAGTGGTGGATGCGGTTTGTGATTACGAACTGACCAGCGCAGACTTTGCGCCAACAGATCTGGCGATTGAACTGCTGTATATGGCTGAGGCGCAGTCAGCGGCCATGTTGGCCTCAAAGAAGATGAACCTGCGCCTGCAAGAGGCGCGAATGATGGCCGAGGAACAGGCCTTTACCGATACTTTGACCGGGTTGAAAAATCGCCGTGCACTAGAGCCGTTATTGGAGCGTTTGATCGAGCGCGAACAGGATTTTGCCTTGTTGCACCTGGATTTGGATTTTTTCAAAGCAGTTAATGATGAACAGGGTCATGCAGCAGGCGACCATGTGCTCAAGGTTGTCGCCAAGCGCATGCAGCATGAAACGCGACCGCAAGACAACATTATCCGAACAGGGGGTGATGAGTTTGTCATGATCCTGCCAAGCCTAAAGGAAGGCACGCAAGTAGACGGATTGGCGAGGCGCCTGATTGCTGCGATCGAAGGGCCGATCACCTTCGAAGACCAGCTGTGCAAGGTGTCCGCCAGCATCGGTACTGTTCTAAGTCTGAATTATGAACGCCCAATGATTGACCAGATGATGGATGACGCCGATCTTGCCCTCTACGGGGCGAAGCGGGAAGGGCGCGGGTGCCATGTACCCTATAGTGCCGCATTGAGATTGGAAAACAATCCAAACGCTCCAATCGATACAGCGCGCTCGATGCCTTAGATCGCGTGACATCACATAATCAGGGCGGCCCCCCTTGCAGCTCCGGGGGCGCGTGACTAAGACTCCGTTAGCACCTGATCACTAAAGATCATGACATTTAGACAGGCAGGCGGACGATGAGAGACCCAATTGATACGTACATGAATACCCTGGTGCCCATGGTGGTTGAGCAAACCAGCCGCGGGGAACGGGCATATGACATTTTTTCGCGCCTGCTGAAGGAGCGGATCATTTTTCTGAGTGGCCCGGTTCATGATGGCATGTCGAGCCTGATCGTAGCGCAGTTGTTGCACCTTGAGGCGGAGAACCCTTCAAAAGAGATCAGCATGTACATCAACAGCCCTGGTGGCGTGGTAACCAGCGGCCTGTCGATTTATGATACGATGCAATACATCCGTCCGAAAGTTAGTACCCTTGTGGTTGGTCAGGCGGCCAGCATGGGATCGCTTTTGCTGACAGCAGGCGAGCCAGGCATGCGGTTCTCGTTGCCCAATAGCCGAATCATGGTGCACCAGCCCTCGGGTGGTTACCAAGGTCAGGCAACTGATATTATGATTCACGCAGAAGAGACGCTGAAATTGAAGCGTCGCCTGAATGAAATCTACGTGAAGCACACTGGTCAATCGCTCAAAAAAGTTGAAGACGCGCTTGAGCGCGACAACTTTATGACAGCTGAAGACGCAAAATCCTGGGGTTTGATCGACGAAATCGTTGAAAACCGGGCTAAGTCGGATGATGAGGACTGATTGACAGAGTGAGCCTCGTTTCAGCCGACCATTTTGCGATTGTGGTGCCGCGGCACCTGTCTTAAGCTGGCTGATACGAAATGCATGGTTGGGTTGAAATGACCCGTTTGGCACAGGGCACTAGGCCCGAAAGGTAAGTCGATGGCGAACAATTCAGGTGGCGACAGCAAAAACACCCTCTATTGCAGCTTCTGTGGCAAGAGCCAGCATGAGGTGCGTAAACTGATTGCTGGGCCGACTGTTTTTATCTGTGATGAATGCGTCGAACTTTGCATGGATATCATCCGTGAAGAGACTAAAACCGCAGGTTTGAAAGCCAGTGACGGCGTGCCGACCCCGCGTGAAATCTGCGATGTTTTGGATGACTATGTCATTGGCCAAGCTGTTGCGAAACGTGTTTTGTCAGTTGCGGTGCATAACCATTACAAACGCCTGAACCACTCGGGCAAAGGTGACATCGAACTGCAGAAATCCAATATCATGCTGATCGGCCCTACGGGTTGTGGTAAAACCTTGTTGGCTCAGACGTTGGCGCGTATTTTGGATGTGCCATTCACCATGGCTGATGCGACAACGCTGACGGAAGCGGGTTATGTCGGGGAAGATGTCGAAAACATCATTCTGAAACTTCTGCAGGCCAGTGAATACAACGTTGAGCGTGCGCAGCGTGGCATCGTTTATATCGATGAAGTTGATAAAATCACCCGCAAGTCTGAAAATCCATCGATCACCCGTGATGTATCGGGTGAAGGTGTGCAGCAGGCGTTATTGAAACTGATGGAAGGTACGGTTGCGGCCGTTCCTCCACAAGGTGGTCGTAAGCATCCACAGCAGGAGTTTCTGCAGGTGGACACGACCAATATCCTGTTTATTTGCGGTGGCGCCTTTGCAGGGCTGGACAAGATTATTGCCCAACGCGGCAAAGGCAGTGCAATGGGTTTTGGCGCGGATGTGCGTGACAATGACCAACGCAATGTCGGTGAGATTTTCCAAGAGCTTGAACCAGAGGATCTACTCAAATTCGGATTGATCCCGGAATTTGTTGGCCGTTTGCCTGTGATCGCCACGCTTGAGGATCTGGATCAGGATGCATTGGTGACAATTCTGACAGAGCCCAAAAATGCACTGATCAAGCAATATCAGCGTCTGTTCGAGCTGGAAGAGACGGACTTGTCATTCACTGATGATGCCCTAAAGGCTATTGCCAAGCGCGCGATTGAGCGCAAGACAGGTGCCCGTGGGCTGCGTTCCATCCTTGAAGACATCCTCTTGGACACGATGTTCGAGCTGCCGGGCATGGAAAATGTCAGCGAAGTTGTCGTGAATGAGGAGGCTGTGACATCTGAGGCCGCCCCGTTGATGATATACGCCGATGCCAAGAAAGAAGGCGCCAGCGCCTGATAACAACAATACGCGGTGGGCAAGAAATGGCTGGCCGCGTTTCTATTTGTTGAGGCACCAGACACGCTGGACCTTTCCCCTTATATACGCCATATCTGTGACACGCATTGTCGGAGGGACTGATGGGCATTCTCAACACGCTTTTACGCGCTGTCACGTGGTGGAACGGGCAAACTCTGAATACTCAGATGTATACTTGGCGCAAAGGTGTTCGCGTTGGCGAGGATGAACAGGGCAATGTGTTTTACCAGGCACGCGATAGCAAACGCCGGTGGGTAATTTTTAACGGCGAGGCCGAAGCCAGCCGCGTGAGCCCCGATTGGCATGGCTGGCTGCACCATACATTCAACGAGCCTCCGACAGACAAACCGCTGGCCCATAAGTCATGGGAAAAATCGCACGAGGAAAACTTGACCGGAACGGCATTGGCTTATGCGCCAAGAGGATCGATACGGCGCGTTGCAGCCCCGGTGGAGCGGCGTGATTATGAGGCTTGGAGCCCAGAATAGTAAACTGAATAGGCCCTCCAGAGTAAGGCAGTACCAAAATGTCAGAAAACACCACTGAAGTCATCGTTGGCGGCGCTGTTCTTGCGATTGCCATTGGGTTTCTTGCCTATGCAGGACAAGCGACCGGTATATCGGCGGCAGCCAAGGAATACCCGTTAGCGGCGAGCTTTCGCAGCGCTGATGGTGTTGATGTTGGCACCGATGTGCGCCTTGCAGGCGTCAAAGTCGGCCGCGTGACGCAACTGCATCTTGACCCGGAAACATATCGCGCTGAAACAACATTCACAGTGCGTGAAGGGATCGAAATTCCTGATGACAGTGCCGTTTCAATCAGCTCCGAGGGTCTATTGGGCGGTAATTTTGTCGAAATCCAACCCGGCGGATCGCCATTCTATCTGACGGCCGGGGATGAAATTGAATTTACGCAAGGCTCGATCAGCTTGATCTCTCTGCTGCTCAAATTTGTTAGTGGTGATAGCAAGGACGCTGAGGGATGAGAACCGCAGCGCTTGCTTTGCTGATGATCGGTGCCGCTGGCTATGCATCGGCACAACAAGAGGTCAGTACAGGCACAGGCGCGGTATTGCGTGGGTTAGATAAGCTGACCGGTTATGTCACAGACATTACGCTGAAAAACGGCGAAAGCTATCAGTTGGGGCGTCTGAACATCGCGCTAGATAAATGCCGTTATCCCGTCGGAAGTGCGGCCTCTGATGCCTTTGCATTTATGACCATTCTGGACGAGGGCGAGGTAGAGCCAGCGTTCCGGGGTTGGATGATGGCCTCATCTCCGGCGCTGAGCGCGATGGAGCACCCACGTTATGATGTCTGGGTCATGCGGTGCAGTACCGCGTCGGAGGCGGACTCAAACGCCACCGAATCCAACGCGGTCGACTGACCAAGGGCCTGAGCCAACAGTTTGCGATAATCATCTCGTGGTATTTCAATGGCACCAAGACTGGCCAGATGATCCGTCAGAAATTGTGTGTCGCACAGGGTAAAGCGACAGCGGCGCAGGTGGTCACATAGGTGAGCCAAGGCCAGCTTTGATGCATCAGTTTGGCGCGAAAACATACTTTCCCCGAAAAACGCACTACCAAGCGCAACACCGTAAACCCCACCAACAAGCCTGCCGCTAGCTGAGATTTCCAGCGAATGCGCAAAACCCTTACGGTGAAGGGCGGTGTAAAGGCCGCGAATTTCATCGTTGATCCAGGTTTGACTGCGATCAGCGCAGCCATCCAGAACACCACTGAAATCTGTGTTCCATGAGGCAGTGTAATCGCCTTTGCGCATGCGTCGCGCAAGTGAGCGGGAAATGTGAAAACCATCCAACGGTAAAATACCGCGATGTTGCGGGTCTACCCAAAAAATTTCTGGATTGTCCTGACCCTCTGCCATTGGGAAAATGCCGGATGCATAAGCGCGGAGCAAAAGCTCAGGGGTGATCTCATTTGGAATTTTTGTCATGTCCGATCCTAAACCAGACAGATGGTTTCAGAATGCGGCACACCGGATGTCTGACGCCTGACGGCAGGCATCCGGTGTGTCATGGCAGAACAGGTTAGCCCTGCAGGTTGGTTTCCAGCCATTTTTCGAGCCAATGAATGTTGTACTCGCCAGAATGGATGTCTTCCTCGGCCAGTAGCGCGTGAAACAGTGGAACCGTTGTATCGACGCCGTCGACGATCAGTTCCCCCAAAGCGCGTGAAAGGCGCGCAATGGCAGCCGGGCGGTCACGTCCGTGGACGATCAGCTTGGCAATCAGAGAATCGTAATAGGGTGGAATGGAATACCCATCATAAAGCGCCGAATCCATCCGCACACCCAGTCCGCCGGGGGCGTGGAATTGCGTGATCTTGCCGGGGCGTGGTGCAAACTCTGGCACCTTCTCGGCGTTGATGCGGACCTCAATGGCGTGGCCATTGATCACCAGATCATCCTGCCCGAACGACATTGGCAGGCCCGAGGCCACGCGGATTTGTTCACGTACCAGATCGACGCCAAAGATGGCCTCGGTTACCGGGTGCTCTACCTGAAGACGGGTGTTCATCTCGATGAAATAGAACTCGCCATTCTCATAGAGAAATTCGATTGTGCCAGCGCCAGTGTAGTTAATCCGTGCGACGGCATCGGCACAAACGTCACCGATTCTGGCGCGTTCCTCCGGCGTAATGCAGGGGCCGGGGGCCTCTTCGAACACTTTCTGGTGGCGGCGTTGCAGCGAACAGTCGCGCTCGCCCAGATGCACCGCCTTACCCTTGCCGTCTCCAAAGACCTGAATCTCGATATGGCGCGGGGTGGTGAGGTATTTTTCAATATAGACCTCATCATTGCCAAAGGCAGCCTTGCCCTCGGACCGTGCGGTCATGAACGCGTGTTCCATCTCGCTGGCGTCAGCGGCAACCTTCATTCCGCGCCCACCACCACCAGCGGTGGCTTTGATGATCACTGGGTAACCGATTTCTTCGCCAACCCGACGGGCATCTTCCAATGTCGGCACGCCACCATCGGATCCGGGCACACAAGGCACGCCCAGTTCTTTCATCGTGTCTTTGGCGGTGATCTTGTCGCCCATGACACGGATGTGCTCGGCTGTGGGGCCAATGAACGTCAGGTTGTGGTCTTCGACGATCTGCACAAAGTTGGCATTCTCGCTCAGGAACCCATAACCGGGGTGAATGGCCTGCGCCCCGGTGACCTCGCAGGCCGCGATGATCGACGGGATCGACAGATAGCTGTCAGTGCCGGGTGGGGGGCCAATACAAACGGATTCGTCAGCCATACGCACATGCATGGCATCAGCGTCAGCGGTCGAGTGGACCGCGACCGACTGAATGCCCATTTCACGTGCGGCACGGATGACCCGCAGGGCAATTTCGCCCCGGTTTGCGATGAGGATTTTATCGAACATCAACCAGACCTTATTCGATGATCATCAAAGGTGAGCCGTATTCAACCGCTGCACCATCTTCGACCAAAATACGTTTGACCGTGCCACCACGAGGGGCTGGAATGTGGTTCATGGTTTTCATCGCTTCAACGATCAGCAATGTGTCACCTTCGCTGACCTGATCACCAACGCTGACAAATGACGGTGCGCCGGGTTCGGCTTGCGTATAAACGGTTCCAACCATCGGCGAGGCCACAGCACCCGGATGGTTTGCCGGATCATCCGCTGAGGCGGCTTCTACGGCTGCGGCTGAGGGCGCTGCTGCCAAAGGTGCGGCAGCGGCTGGGGCCGCGACCTGCATCGCAACTGGCGCCACTTCCTTGCGGCGGCTGACCCGGACATTCAGGCTGTCATTTTCGCCGTAGTCGCGCTTGACCTGAAGTTCTGTCAGATCGTTATCATTGAGCAATTCCGCAAGTGCCCGAATAAAGGTCACATCGGTTTCATGAGTCTTGTTTGGCATCAGCTTCCTCGACCATAGGCGGGGTTATGATCTGTATGTCCCGCACATTTGTTTTTGCTTCTTATAGGCCAGTCTTTCGCCTGAGAAAAGCAAGCAATTGTAGTGTTAAGTGGGGTTAAATCAAAGAAATGACCATAGGGAAGCCGATTTTTTCCGACATTTGCCCAAATCATAGCGGCATGCCTGAAAGTTTGGCGACCAATTCGGGCAATTTCCGGGCCTGAAATTTTTCTAACAACCGGGCGCGATACATTTCAATCGTGCGATACGATAGCGTCAATTCCAGTCCGATCTCTTTGGATGTCATGCCCCGGCAAGTCAGGATTGCCACCTGCCGCTCGCGCGGGGTCAGTTCAACCATGGGGCGCTCTTCGGACAAATCGGTAAACGACCAGATGCCTTGTTGAAAAGGGGCTTCGGGCGTTAAGGATTGGCCACGTACACGGCACCAGAACAGGTCACCGTCGCGACGCTTCATGATCCGCTCATCATTGTACTGCCCGGTTTCGCGCATGATATTCAAACTACGCTCACCGATGCGGCGGTAATCTTCGATAGAGGGATAATAGAGCGCCAAGGGTACATTGGAGTAATCGCCCGGCGTATCACCGAAAATTTCGGCAAAGCGGTGATTGCACTGCCGGATGACCCGGTTTTCCAATACCACCAGCCCGATGGGCGCATTTTCAAAGGCAAGTTGTTGCAATGTCATGCGGCCACTATGCCGCTCTGGTCAAGCGATGCCAAGGCCGCCTATAAGGACGCAATTCTATCCTGCTGCTTGACGGCGGGCCATCTGCGGCGCAGTGTCCGCGCAAAATGTAATATTGGCAGTAAGACCTTATGTCGGAGCCAAAGAAAAACGACTGAGGTAACACGTGGCAGGCACCCCAGCCCCCTTCGCCCCATTTGAATGGATGATCGCATGGCGTTACTTGCGCGCTCGCCGCGCTGAGGGCGGCGTGAGCGTGATGACCTGGATCAGTCTAATTGGAATTACACTGGCGGTGTTCGCGTTGATCGCTACGCTTGCCGTGCGCTCGGGCTTTCGGGCTGAATTTGTTGATACCATTCTTGGCGCGAACGCCCATGTGACTGTGTACAATTTGGGTGCTGTTGACGAACAGACTGGCAAGCTTGATCGTACGATCAAAGATTACGCTGGAATGGCTGAACGTGTACGCGAGGTTGAAGGGGTGACCCGTGTGGCCCCGCTGATCAAAGGGCAGGTCATGGCCAATATGCGCGACCGTAACGCTGGCGTGCAGGTGTTCGGGATTACGCTGGCTGATCTTCAAACCATTCCGCGTATTGCCAACCCCGAAACCGGGTTGGGTGACATCAGCCGCTTCGGCGATGGGATTGCCATCGGGTCCGGCGTTGCACGCGAGCTGGGTGTGACACTTGGGGATCGGATCAAACTGATTTCACCTAACGGGGTTAAAACCGCCTTTGGCACAAGTCCGCGGATCAATGCCTATGAGGTGACCTATATCTTTAGTGCCGGGCGCTATGATATCGATCGGGTGCGGGTCTATCTGCCGTTTGAAGAAGCGCAGAGCTTTTTCAATCGCGAAGGGCGCGCCGACGAGTTGGAGGTCATGGTGTCCGACCCGGACATCGTTGATGACATGGGGCTGGAATTGATCCGTGCTGCTGGTGAACGCAGTCAGATCTGGACCTGGCGTGATGCCAGTGGTGGTTTTCTGCGTGCGCTTGAGGTTGAGGATAATGTGATGTTCATCATCTTGTCCATTCTGGTCTTGATTGCCGCGATGAATATTACCAGCGGCCTGATTATGCTGGTTAAAAACAAAGGTCGCGATATTGGCATTTTGCGCACAATTGGCCTGACACAAGGCTCTGTCATGCGGGTGTTTTTCATCTGTGGTGCCTTTACGGGGCTGATCGGTACAGCGTTTGGCGTGATCCTTGGTTGCCTCTTTGCGCTTTATATTGATCCGATCTTTTCCTTTGTGAATGCGATGATGGGCGGGGGGGTCTGGGATCCGTCCATTCGGGGAATTTATCATCTGCCAGCTAAGTTGGAAGCCAAGGATGTCCTATCGGCTGTGGGTTTGTCTTTGGGCTTGTCTTTCATTGTTACTATTTTCCCGGCCCGTCGCGCGGCGCGACTGAACCCGGTGGAGGCATTGCGTTATGAGTGAGGTCAAACTGAAGCTTTCGGGTGTTTCCAAAACATACAACAAAGGCCTCGCGCATGAAGTTCCGGTGCTGAACAATGCCGTGGTGGAACTGAAGGCGGGCGAGATCGTGGCGCTTGTGGCCCCGTCTGGTGCCGGTAAATCGACCCTGATGCATATTGCTGGCTTGCTGGACACTGCGGATGCGGGGCAGGTGGAAATTGCAGGCATCGATATGACCCGACTGAGCGACCGCCGTCGGACCAATGCGCGGCGGCGTGATATCGGGTTTATTTACCAATTTCACCATCTGCTGCCCGAATTCACCGCCAAGGAAAACATTGTCCTGCCGCAGCTGGCAAATGGTGTTCCCCGCAAACAGGCGGAATTGCGTGCTTACGATTTGCTAGCACGGGTGGGCATTGCCGAACGCGCCGATCACCGTCCGGCGGCTCTTTCAGGTGGCGAACAACAGCGTGTGGCCTTTTGTCGTGCAGTGGCCAACGAACCCAAAATTCTGTTGGCTGACGAACCCACAGGAAACCTTGATCCGACGACCTCAGATCAGGTGTTTGCGGCATTGGTCGGGTTGGTGCGTGACACAGGATTGGCTGCTTTGGTCGCGACACACAATCTGGAACTGGCTGCGCGAATGGACCGGATTTTACGTTTGGAAAATGGCCAATTGATCGCCGTGTAAACTATTTGACCTGCTGGGTGATAAAGACCCCTGCAGCCATCAGTGCAATACCCATAGCCCGTGTCAGGGTTAGCGGCGTGACGGGGGCGCCGAATAGGCCGAAATGATCAATAATAGCGGCGCTGATCAGTTGCCCCAGCAGCACGGCAAACACTGCATTTCCAACTCCAAAATGTGGTGCAATGTAAGTGATGGACAACACATAGAAAGCCACCAAAATACCACCTAAAAACAGATGTTTGGGCGCACTCAAGGCGCCAACTAAAGCAACCGGTTTATCAAACAGCAGCAAAACGAGAACGGCACAACCAAAGGCAATCATGAACAGGAATACGGCTGCAGCGGCAGGTGAGCCAAGCCGTACACCCAACGCAGCATTCAAAGCGGCAAGCATCGGTACACCAATCCCTGCTGCAAGCATGATTAGGGCATAATATGTGGTTGACGACATCCGAGGTCCTGCGCGTTCATGAATGGTTCACTTCTAGTTATCATTGAAATTGGGGGAAGGGACTAAATTTTTGCTTTGAATTGACATATCACTTCGGGTTGCTCGTAATGACATTGAAACACCCGGAGCTTCGCAAAATGACTTTCAAATACAAACCTGGTGATGATGTGGGCCCGTTGGATGACTGGCCGTTTGACAACCCTTTGAGCGATTATGTGATTCAAGAAGGTGCCCCCCGAACCTCTGGGCGGATTGATGCGGGCGGACCAGGGCATACCAGTAGATATGGAATATGGCGCTGCACCAAAGGCGCTTTTGACTGCACAGAACAGGGTGATGAACTGATGATGGTTCTGTCTGGGCAATGTCGTGTGATCGAGCATGCCAACGGAGACATTTGTGAACTTGCCGCAGGAGACAGCCTGTTTGTGCGCGATGGCAGCCGTGTGACGTGGGATATACGGGAAGATGTGACCAAAGTTTTCTTTGGTCACAAATCCGATGGGTATTAGAATATAGGTTTAAGAGGCATTGCGGCGCAAAGCAGCCAAACCACCAAGCCCTGCCAAGAGTAACCAACCCGCAGCTGGCAGAGGAATGATCGATGTTCTCTCTACGTTGATCGTGTCGAGCCGCGATTGACCTGAGCCTTTTGCGGACCACGAAATTTTATCTACATCTTGGAAGAACGCAGATGTGAGCGTGACCCGGTAGCCTTCGTTTTTACAGATTTCCGCTTGGCAGGTCGCTGATGCACTGCCAGTGGCGCCCTCACCGGCTGCCCAAGTGACATCCGCCAGAGGTGAAAATGACGACAGCATATCGCCAAGGGCAAATTGGATTGTCGTTTCAACTGCACCTTTGATGGCGGTGACAGAAAAGAAGTTATCGATCAACTCACCATCATCGCCAAGAACTGGATTTGCTGCCTTGCCTGTCGGCGAGAACCAGAAATCAATCAAACTGAAAGTGGTGTTGTCCAGTCTTGTAATCTCGGTCTGAGTGGCCTGACCGCTTTCAATGGTGCATGCCATGGTTTCGCATAGGCCACTTTGAATGTTTGTTGGTGAAATGAAGTATCCGTCAATAGTTGCGGATGATCCCGCAGCGTTTTCATAGGTCGGCGATCCGGCATCAAAATCGATTGATGTGCTGATAGTTGCCGCCGAGGCAGTTCCAGCAATGAATGCAGCGCTGGCAAGGGTTGCGAAAAAAGTTGAATTTATGGACAGCATATGACTCTCCCAATACTGGCAAATGTAACTTCTATGACCTGTGAAAGGTCTACATTTATTCTAAATTTTATAGTGCGTCATAATTTTGCCATAATTCCCTCTGCAACGCAAAAATCGTTGAAATTTACACGTTAGGGGCATTGTTTGGGCATTCGAGAGGCTCATCAATCCCCTCATGGTTGATTTTTGCCTACTCATGGCACCAAAAAAATAAGGTAATGATTCGTTTGCAAACCAGATCGAGGATAGCGCATCATCGGGGAATACTGCATTGCGCCTGCTATTTGGCTGCTATGAGGTGTCGAAAGCCCTAACTCAATTTCACTCAGGCGAACTGTGCGCCAAGTCCATGAAGGCACGTATGACACGGACATCGCGGCGTGTTGCCATATGGACCATGGTTTCGCTCATGCTGAGTTCAGTGTCTCGTAACGGAATCTGAACTAGTCGGGCGTCATTTCCAAATTCCGCCTCAGATACAAAACCGATGCCGGTGCCAGCTGCCACAACCTCACGCATGGCTTCGCGTCCCTCGACCTCCAGCGCTGGGGTCAGGGTGATGTTTTTGCGTTGGGCTTCTTCTTCAAGCTTCTGACGGGTTTTCGATCCTGGCTCACGAAAGACCAGCTGTTCATTGCTAAGATCCTTGAGTGAAAGCGTGGTTATACCCTTGGGTAGGTAACCCTTCACGCTGAAGGCGGTGATTCTGGTTGAGCCCAGATCAACGGAATGAAACTCATGGCCGGGGTCGATGCTACCAACGATGCCGATTTCAGCATTGAAGGTGCGTAATTCGTTCAGGATTTCGGTTGTATTCCCTGTGTGCAGAGACACGAACACATTGGGATAGCGCCTGCGAAACCGGCTAAGGTGACTGGTGACGTGGTGGGCCGAATCGGCGATGATTCGAAGCTGCCCTTCCACGGCAGCGCCGGATTCAGAGAGGTATTCCTCTATTTGTTGCTCGACTTCAAAAAAGCGTTTGGTCATCAGGAACATTTGCTCGCCTGCCGCAGTGAGGCGAACGCCTTTTTTATCACGGTGAAACATCAAAATATCGTGGTCTTGCTCTAGCCGTCTAACCTGTTCTGATAGGGCTGGTTGGGTTTGGAAAATAGCCTCGGCAGCGCGGGAAAACCCGCCATAAAGTGCGACATTGTGAAAGGCTTTAATCTGGCTGTATCGCATAATTCTTTGACACTCTTGTGATATATTATTTTCCTATGATGCCATACCAAATAACAATTTTACATATAAAAGATCATTGCCCATTTATTCGGTATTGCGTTTATCTGGAGATGATCCGTGGAACACGTTGGTCACAAGATTGAATCCCCCCGGCTGGGCGAGCCTTACCTGCTGACACCAGGCCCATTAACAACATCATTTGCAGTCAAAGAGGCGATGCTGAAAGATTGGGGTAGTTGGGATGGTGAATTCCGCGCCGCCACACGCGAAATACGCGAGCGACTTTTGACTTTGCTTGGGGATGGTAAGGACGATTTCGACTGCGTTCCGATGCAGGGTTCCGGTTCTTTCGCCGTTGAGGCGATGCTGGGCAGTTTCATCCCGCCACATGGCAAGGCATTGGTTCTGGCGAACGGGGCTTATGGACAGCGCACCGCAAAAACGATGGAATATCTGGGCCGAGCACACGTTGTTTTGGATAAGGGCGATTATCTGCCGCCGCGCGGTGATGAAGTTGCTCAAATTTTGGCGGATGATCCCGCGATCACCCATGTGATAGCCATCCATTGCGAGACGTCCTCGGGCATTTTGAACCCCGTTGAAGAGATTTCCGAGGTGACCTATGCCGCTGGGCGCAAACTGTTGGTGGATAGCATGTCCGCCTTTGGGGCGGTTGAGCTGAAGCCAAGCGAAATGCGGTATGAGGCGATGGTGTCCTCGGCTAACAAGTGCATCGAAGGTGTGCCGGGCTTTGGCTTCATCATTGCCCGCAAGGCCGAGCTGGAGGCCGCCAAGGGCAACAGCCATTCATTGAGTTTGGATGTGCATGCGCAATGGGCGCATATGAATAAAACTGGGCAGTGGCGCTTTACCCCGCCAACCCATGTCGTTGTGGCCTTTTTAGAGGCACTAAAAGCACATGAAGCCGAAGGCAGTGTCGCAGGCCGCGGCGCGCGCTATACACGCAACCGCGATGTCATGGTTGCCGGGATGCGCGAACTTGGTTTTGAGACGTTGCTGAAAAACCGTTGGTTAAGCCCGATCATCGTGACGTTTTTCTGCCCGGCAGATGAGAACTTTATCTTTGATACGTTTTACGAACTGATGAAAGAAAAAGGCTTCATCATCTACCCTGGTAAGCTGACGGTCGTCGACAGTTTCCGTGTCGGCTGCATTGGACAGATGGATGAACATGTCATGCAGCAGGTTGTCACCGCCGCAAAAGAATCGCTGGCACAGATGGGGGTTGCCGACGCGGCACCACCGTCGGCCGCACTGGAAGAACGCGCCAAATTGGCCGCATGAGTTAAGCAAGGACCCAATAAGATGACATTACATACCCCTGTGACCGCGAATGAGCGTGTTTATCCGATGCCCAAGGTGCCGGCGATTGCGATTTGTCTGGATGGCTGCGAGCCGGAATATTTGACCAAGGCGATTGCCGATGGGCTGATGCCGACGCTCAAGCGGATGCGTGAAACTGGAACCGACCGTTTGGCACATTCTGTGATCCCGAGCTTCACCAACCCTAACAACCTGTCGATTGCGACCGGCCGGCCGCCAATCGTGCATGGCATATGCGGTAACTACCTGATTGATCCTGATAGTGGCGAAGAAGTGATGATGAACGATGTGCGCTTCTTGCGTGCGCCAACCGTATTCAAGCAGTTTTACGATGCGGGTGCCAAGGTGGCTATCGTGACCGCCAAAGACAAGTTGCGTGCTTTGTTGGGGGCGGGACTGGCATTTGATGATGATCGGGCAAAGTGCTTCTCGGCCGAGAAGTCGGATACATCGACTGCGGTAGAACATGGTCAGGACAAAGCCAGCGCATGGTTGGGCATGGCGCAGCCTGAGGTCTATTCAGCAGACCTGTCCGAGTTTGTCTTTGCCGCGGGGGTCAAGCTGCTGCGTGAGTGGAAACCAGATGTGATGTATCTGACCACAACTGACTATGTGCAGCACAAATATGCGCCAGATGACGCCGAGGCCAAATCGTTCTACGAGATGTTCGATAAATATCTGGCCCAGCTGGATGAGATGGGTGCCGCGATTGTTGTGACTGCAGACCACGGTATGAAGCCTAAGCACCACGCAGATGGCACGCCCAATGTGATCTATGTTCAGGACCTGATGGATGAGTGGCTGGGCAAGGACGCTGCCCGTGTCATTTTGCCAATTACCGACCCTTATGTGGTCCACCACGGTGCCTTGGGGGGCTTTGGCACTTGCTACCTGCCCGAGGGAGCGGACAAGGCAGATATCATTGCCAAGCTGAAAGAACGCGAAGAGCTGATTCTGGTGATCGACAAGGAAGAGGCGATCAAACGGTTTGAGCTTCCGGGCGATCGGATCGGCGATATCGTGATGATTTCCAGTGAAAATATTTGTATAGGTACATCTGAGCATCGGCATGATTTGGCCGCACTCAAGGAACCGCTGCGCAGCCATGGCGGTCTGACCGAACAGGAAGTGCCGTTCATCGTGAACCGGGTGATCGACCTGCCCAGCCAGCCTGAGTTGCGCAATTTCGATGCGTTTTTCTACGCAACCACCGCTGCCGCGCTATAAGTAGGGAGAAGATGACAATGGATGGAAATATGACAAAACACGATATCCGCCATGATGGCATGCGCATTGGGGGCGAAGTTGTCTTTACTGATAACGTGGTAGAGGTGCTTTATCCCTACACCGATGAAGTGATCGGTACCGTTCCTGCGGGCACGGCGGAGCATGCGGCACGAGCGTTTGAAATCGCAGCCAACTACAAACCAAAGCTGACGCGTTACGAGCGCAGTCAGATCCTTCAGCGCGCTGGTGAATTGATCGGTGAGAAACGCGAGTATCTGGCCAAATGGCTGACGCTGGAGCTGGGCATTTGCCACCAGCACGCGATTTACGAGACCAAACGCGCACAGGATGTGTATCAGTTTGCCGCCGCAGAGGCGCTCAAGGATGATGGAGAGATTTTCTCTTGCGATCTGACGCACAATGGCAAAGATCGCAAGATCTTCACCACGCGTGAGCCGGTGAATGCGATCTCGGCGATTACGCCGTTTAACCACCCACTGAACATGGTTAGCCATAAGATTGCGCCATCAATTGCGACCAACAACTGCATGGTTTGCAAGCCAACCGAACTGACACCACTCACGTGCATTGCGCTGGCCGATATCCTGTATGAGGCTGGCCTGCCGCCGGAAATGTTCCAAGTGGTCACCGGCATGCCGCAAGACATTGGCGACGAGATGATCACTAATGACAACATTGACATCATCACTTTTACTGGTGGGGTGCCTGTTGGCAAAATCATCGCCTCCAAAGCCGGTTATAAACGTCAGGCGCTTGAGCTGGGCGGCAATGATCCGTTGATCATCTGTAACGACCTGTCCGATGCGGATTTGGACAAGGCCGCAACCATTGCTGTGGCGGGTGCCACGGGCAACTCGGGCCAGCGTTGCACAGCGATCAAGCGGATTTTGGTGCAAGAAAGCGTCGCGGACAGATTTGTGCCACTGGTGTTGGAAAAGGCCAAGAAGATCAAGTTTGGCGATCCCCAAGATCCAGCGACTGAACTGGGTTGTGTGATCCATTCGCAAGCGGCAGAATTGTTTGAAAAGCGTGTCTTCATGGCCGAAAAAGAGGGCGCGGAAATCCTCTATCATCCGGGTCGTCAGGGCGCATTGTTGCCACCCATCGTGGTCGATAAGGTGCCGCATGATAGCGAGTTGGTGATGGAAGAAACCTTTGGTCCGATTGTGCCGATTGTACGCGTGCCGGATGACGATACAGAGGTCATGCGGATTTCAAATTCGACTGATTTTGGCCTGTCGTCAGGCGTCTGCACCAACGATTTAAATCGGGCGATTTCTTACATCAATGGCTTGGATGTGGGCACGTGCAACATTTGGGAGCAACCCGGCTATCGCATTGAAATGTCACCATTTGGTGGCATCAAGGACAGTGGTAACGGCGTCAAAGAAGGTGTCATTGAGGCGATGAAATTCTTCACCAACGTGAAGACCTATTCGCTGCCTTGGCCACGCTGATCTGAGCGGCGTTTCAACAAAATGCACATCCGGGCCAGATCTGGCCCGGATGACCAAGCAGGGAAAAATGGCGCGGCCTGGCTGACGCTGATTCAGCGAGGCGACGCCCATGTCCACCCATACCGAAGGCGAATCCAATACTTCAGCCGCGCGTGCCAGTTGGGCCGCCCGAGAGGAGGATTCAGCCACCAAGGCGCTATTGAAGCGGGATGCCGATACGTTCTTACATCAGGCATTATCGTCACCCTGCGTGTCGACCATCGCCAAGGCCGAAGGCATCTGGATCGAAGACACCGCCGGGCGCAAATTTATGGATTTCCACGGCAATTCTGTCCATCACATTGGCTATGGTCACCCACGTCTTGTTGCCGCGATTAAGGCTCAGTTAGATGATCTGCCGTTTGCGCCACGACGTTTCACCAATGAGCCAGCTGTGGCACTGGCCGAAAAGCTGGCGCAGATTGCGCCCGGTGATTTGAACAAAACCTTATTCACCACAGGGGGGTCGGACGCCAATGAGGTGGCGTTAAAGATTGCGCGTGCAGCGACGGGTCGGTTCAAAACTGTCAGCTTCTGGGACGCCTTTCATGGGGCCGGATTTGGCGCGGCATCCGTTGGCGGGGAGGCCACCTTTCGTAGCCACATCGCCGGGCCGCTTCTGCCGGGGGCGGAACATGTGGCGCCGTTTGCCTGTTATCGCTGCCCGTACAATCACGCAGGCCCTGATGTCTGTGGTTTGGCTTGTGCCAAGATGGTGGAGTTTGCATTGGAACGCGAAGGCGATGTGGCGGCTGTCATTGCAGAGCCGATGCGCGCCGTTCCCTATGTACCGCCTGCGGGGTTTTGGAAAGCCGTGCGCGAGGCTTGTAACCGTCATGGCGCCCTGCTGATTATGGATGAAATTCCCACCGGGTTGGGTAAGACAGGTCAGATGTTTGCCTTTGAGCATGATGAGATAATCCCCGATATTGTCACCTTGGGCAAAGCGTTGGGCGGGGGCATCTTGCCGATTGCCGCCTGTGTGGCGCGAGAGGGTCTGGATGTCTGTGGAGATTTTGCCATCGGGCATTATACGCACGAAAAGAACCCGGTGACCGCACGCGCGGCTTTGACCACGATTGAGATTATCGAAGACGAAGAGTTGGTAGAACGTTCCGCAGAACTTGGCGCCTATGCGATGGAGCGGTTGCAAAATCAGCTGGGCCATCTACCAATTGTCGGTGACATCCGGGGGCGGGGGCTGATGTTTGGGATTGAGATTGTCGAAGATCAAGCCGCGAAAACACCGGGTAATGAGCGTGCCGAGCGTATTTATTACGCCTGTCTAG
Source organism: Roseovarius sp. EL26 (assembly GCF_900327775.1). Taxonomy (NCBI): domain Bacteria; kingdom Pseudomonadati; phylum Pseudomonadota; class Alphaproteobacteria; order Rhodobacterales; family Roseobacteraceae; genus Roseovarius; species Roseovarius sp. EL26. Next base: position 1,868,822 of record NZ_OUMZ01000007.1, on the reverse strand, counting down.
AGGCTGGGCTGAGTTTTAAGATCAGCCAAGGCTGCGTTTTGACATTGTCTCCGCCGCTGACCATTGCGCGCGCGGATCTGGATCGCGCATTAAGCATTGTTGAAAATACCATTCTGGCTGAGGCGGCGTGACACCCGCAATCATCTGCACTGTGCTGGCAGCGGCTTTGCTGCACGCGGTGTGGAATGCAATGGTCAAAGGCTCAGGTGACAAAACTGTCATGCTGGGCCTGATTGCTTTGGGACATGTTGTGCCTGGTGTGGCGATGCTGGCCCTGTTTCCGGCCCCGTCCGTTGCAGCGGTGCCCTATATTGTTGCCTCAACGGTCATTCACTGGGGTTATTACTATTTCTTAAGCACAGCCTATCGATTTGGCGATCTGTCGTTTGTCTATCCCATTGCCCGTGGCCTGACGCCGGTAATGATTGCATTGGGTGCAACGGTTTGGGCGGATGAACATTTGCCGCTGACGGCATGGGGTGGCATTGTGATCGTGTCACTTGGGATCATTACTTTGGTGATAAAACGTGGTGGATTTTCCGGTCCCGCACTAATGGCTGCACTGATCACATCGCTGACAATTGCGGCCTATTCCATTGTGGATGGTATCGGAATTCGCCTGTCTGGCAGCCCATTTGGATACATCGCTTGGATTTTCAGTGCCGAAGTATGTGTCTTTGCGTTCATTGTCTTGCGGTTTCATAAACGAATGAGCCAGCTGACACGCCGGATCGGCCTTATTGGGATCTGCGGCGGAGTGTTGTCCGGCGCGGCCTATGGTCTGGTGCTCTATGCCAAAACCTTCGCGCCCCTTGGGCTGGTCTCTGCTCTGCGTGAAACATCGGTCGTGTTTGCTGCGATGATTGGGGTCTTCTGGTTTCATGAAGGGCCGGGGTTTCGGCGTGTGATTGCAGCTATAATCGTGAGTATTGGCATCATCGTGATTACATTGGTCTGACTTTGCATGTTCCCGTTGCAAGATGTCGTAAACCGTATGGCGGGAGACGATTCTTGGTTTGCACAGGGGCACAGCTCTCATTATAGAAAACGGTGACGAAGCCCGAATTCGGGCCGGAGAGGTGTGCAAACGGGGCTGACCCATATCGGGGGCTTTTGAGTTGCGTCGTCAGGAGGGGCCCGCGCCCCTGTTGTTGCTTTCCAGTCATTGTAGAGCTGTTTTGAAATGGGGGATCCCTGCATGAAGTACGCAATGATTATTCCGGCCCTGCTGGCCGGTACGATGGCTCAGGCCCATGTTGGGCACCTGGGCGAAGTGGCCGGCCATGGCCACTGGCTGGGCGCTGCTGCGATTGGCGCAGCAATCGCCATCGGTCTTTGGGCGGGGTTGCGCGGCAAGTCGGACAAGGCGGAAGAAGTAGAAACCGAAGAGGTCACTGACGAAGACCTGCAAGAGGCTTGAGCGTATGACAAAGACAGGTGTGATGATTTGCGGGCATGGCTCGCGGAGCCAGTCGGCGGTTGATGAATTCGCCACGCTAGCTGAAAAACTCCCCCCCTATCTGCCCGCTGATTGGGAAATGGAATACGGCTATCTCGAATTCGCCAACCCGGTGATCCGTGATGGGTTGAACAAGCTGCGCGACAAGGGGTGCGAGCGTATTCTGGCTGTGCCGGGCATGTTGTTTGCCGCGATGCATTCAAAGAATGATATCCCAACGGTTCTGAATACATATTCAACCAAACATGGCGTTGATATTTCTTACGGGCGTGAGCTGGGCGTGGATCCTAAGATGATTGCGGCCGCAGGTGGTCGCATTAAGGAAGCGATTGATGCGGCCAATGCGGAGCAGGGCGAGGTGTCTTTGCATGACACTTGCCTAGTGGTCATTGGGCGTGGCGCATCGGATCCTGACGCCAATGGCAACGTATCCAAGATTGCGCGTCTGCTGCAAGAAGGCATGGGTTTTGGTTGGTGCGAAGTTGGCTATTCCGGCGTAACTTTCCCACTGGTCGAACCGTGCCTGCAGCACGTGGTCAAACTGGGCTATAAACGCGTTGTTGTTTTCCCGTATTTCCTCTTCTCAGGCATCTTGATTGACCGAATTTACGGCTTTACTGATCAGGTTGCGGCTGAAAACCCTGACATTGTTTTTGTTAAGGCGGGTTACCTCGGCGACCACCCCAAAGTCCTTGAGACATTCGCTGAACGGATCACCGAACAGGTTGGCACGGTGCCGCCGCCCAACTGTGGTACCTGCCAATACCGCACACAGGTTCTGGCGATCGAAGGTCAGGGCGAGCTTACAATCACGCCTGAACAACGCGCCGCGATTGCGGCAGAAAATGGCGCGGGGCATCCGGCCTTTGGCGATGTTCCACCACCCACTTGCGTCATGTGCAAATACCGCACGCAGGTTCTGGGTTTTGAAGCCGAAGTTGGTGCGGTGCAGGAAAGTCACCACCACCATGTTGAGGGCCAGGGCGCTTCTGCCCCTGGCTCAAATGTCGAAGACTGCAGCCATTGTGATACCTTCTGTACCGGCATGTGCCGTTTGTTGATGGGCGGGCACCACCACCATCACGACCATGATCATGACCATGACCACCACGATCACGGGCACAGTCATGATCATCATCACCACGATCATGACCACGGGCATCATCATGACCATGATCACCACCATGCTGAATACCCGCACGCCGATCACCCGCACGGGCCGGAAAGCGCACGTAAGGCAAAGGTGTGACACCGGAAATGATGCGCCCTTATGAAAAAGATCCCTCGGCCATCTACGCCGAGAGCTTTGCCACCGTGCGCCGCGAGGCGCGGTTGGAACGTTTTGGTCCGGGGTTGGAATCGCTGGCGATTCGCTTGATCCATGCCTGTGGTATGGTTGAGGTGGCTGATAGGTTGGACTTCTCGCTTGATGTCTACGAATCTGGTCATGCAGCTTTGCAATCCGGCGCGCCGGTGTTGTGTGATTGCGAAATGGTCGGTGCGGGGATCATTCGCCGGTACTTGCCTGCGGACAATCAGGTGATCGTAACATTGAATGACCCATCTGTGCCGGGGCGCGCCAAAGACATTGGTAATACCCGATCTGCTGCTGCGGTTGAGCTGTGGGCCGAGCATCTTGAAGGGGCCGTGGTGGCAATTGGAAATGCGCCAACAGCCCTTTTCCACCTGTTGGAGTTGTTGGATCAAGGTGCGCCGAAGCCGGCGGCTATCTTGGGATTCCCAGTGGGTTTTGTCGGCGCGGCTGAATCCAAGGCTGAGCTGGCGGCGCGACCACGTGGATGTGAATTTGTCGCCCTGCGCGGACGACGCGGCGGGTCGGCAATTGCCTCTGCTGCGGTAAATGCCTTGGCTGCAGGCCTGCCGGAGATTGCCAAATGAGCGAAGCCTGGTTGCACATCGTCGGCATTGGCGAAGACGGGATGGACGGGTTGGTCCCCGCCACCCGAGCGGTTGTTGAGGCGGCCGAGGTGATTGTCGGTGGTGACCGGCATCACAAGCTCTCGGACAACACCACAGCAGAGCGAGTTGCATGGCCATCACCGTTTGATGCGCTGATTGATCTGCTGGCGGACAAGCGTGGCAAGCGCGTGGTGGTTCTGGCCACCGGCGATCCGCTATGGTTTTCCGTCGGTGCCCGGATCGGGCGTGAAATCGCTCCAAATGAGATTGTCTATCACCCACAATTGTCGGCGTTCCAATTGGCCTCGGCGCGCATGGGCTGGTCAATGGCTGATCTGGAAACCCTAACGGTGCACGGTCGCCCAGTTGAACAGATGATCGCCTTTATCCAGCCGGATGTGCGATTGCTGATCCTGACAACTGGGGCCGAGACACCGGGGCAGATTGCGCAATTTCTGTCTGAGCGCGGCTTTGGTCAGTCAAAAATGACAGTGCTTGCCGCTATGGGGGGCAAGGATGAGCTACGCTTTGATGGCGTGGCGGACAGTTGGGATCACGCTGTGCCAGCGTTCAATACCCTGGCGGTCGAATGTGTCGCAGACCCTGGCGCGGCGTTGTTGCCAAGGGTGCCGGGGTTGGCGGATGAGCTGTTTCAGCACGATGGCACCATGACCAAACAGGAAGTGCGCGCAGCGACCTTGGCCAAGCTGATGCCAATGCGCGGTGCACTTTTGTGGGATGTGGGCACAGGCTGCGGATCGATTGCTGTCGAATGGATGCGCGCGGCGCGCTATGCCCGTGCGATTGGAATTGAACCACGTGCCGACCGCCGTGCGATGGCAGCAGCCAATGCGCTGGCACTGGGTGCACCGAAGTTGCAACTGGTGGAAGGCCGTGTGCCGGAAGCGTTGACCAATTTGGATGCGCCGGATGCTGTGTTTATCGGTGGTGGTCTGAGTCGTGAGACATTTGAGGCCGCTTGGAGTGCTTTGCGTCCATTGGGGCGGATGGTCTGCAATGCAGTGACGCTGGAAAGTGAGGCGCTGCTGTTGAAATTGCACAAAGAACATGGTGGGCAGCTGGTCAAGCTGAGTGTCAATCGGGCCGAACCAATTGGTGCGCTGACCGGATGGCGGCCGTTGATGCCGGTGACACAGTGGAGCCTGATCAAACGATGAATGAGACTGCGATAACTGGTAAACTTTATGGCGTGGGCCTTGGGCCGGGTGATCCGGATTTGATGACGCTGCGCGCGCACCGGTTGATTTCTGGTGCGGGAGTTGTAGCTTATCCGGCGTTGACCGGGTCCGATAGCTTTGCCCGGGCGATTGCTGCGGATGTCATTGCTGCGGATGCACGTGAGATCGTCATGGACGTGCCGATGACAGTGGAACGCGCGCCAGCGCAAGAAGCCTATGACAAAGGTGCAGATGAAATTGCAGCCGCGCTAGACGCTGGGCAAGATGTGATTTGCCTGTGTGAGGGTGATCCGTTTTTCTATGGTTCGTTCATGTATCTGTTTGCCCGCTTATCAGATCAGTATGAGGTTGAGGTTGTTCCGGGTGTAACTTCAATCACCACCTGTGCGGCACGGGCAGGGATGCCTTTGGTGGCGCGCAATGAACGTCTAACTGTCTTGCCCGGACCTTTGCCTGAAGATGAATTGCGCGCGCGCATCGAAGGTGCGGAAAGCGTGGCGATCATGAAGGTTGGCCGCCACTTGGCGAAGATTCGTAACGTGATCGAAAATCTCGGTTTCGTTGATAAAGCGATGTATGTGGAGCGCGCGAGCTTGCCAGAAGAGGTGGTTCTGCCGCTTAGAGAGGCGCCAGAAAAGGCGCCGTATTTTTCGATGATTTTGCTAACAAAAGGGGCCGATCCATGGCTGTAAACCCTGTATCCCCAGTGGTTCTGGCGCTGTCGCGCTCAGGTGAAGATGTTGCGCACAAGGTTGCCGCCCTGATCGGTGCGCCGGTGCATGGGCGTGAAGGACGTGTGGAAAAAGCGGATGCGTTTTTTGCCAATGCGCTGGATCATGCGCGCGATCTGTTTGCTGCGGGTGTGCCGGTGATTGGCGTTTGCGCCAGCGGTATCTTGATCCGTGCTGTCGCACCGATGTTGTCGGACAAACGCGCCGAGCCGCCGGTTGTTTCAGTGAGCGATGATGGATCAGTTGTTGTGCCATTGCTGGGCGGCCATCGCGGTGCGAACCGTTTGTCGTCGGAAATTGCCAAGGGTCTGGAAGCTGTTGCAGCTGTGACCACTGCCGGGGATGTTGCCATGGGCGTGGCTTTGGATGAACCACCGGTAGGCTATCGTCTGGCTAACCCGGAAGATGCCAAGGGTGCGATGGTGGCGATGTTGTCAGGCGGCGGTGTTTCGGTGTCTGGTGAAAACATCTTTGACATTGATAATAGCGGTGAGGCGGTTGAGCTTTGCGTGACAGAAACGCCTGCTGAAACAGGTGAAACGCGTCTGGTCTATCATCCGCAGCGCTTTGCATTGGGCTTGGGCTGTGCGCGCGGATGTGACAGCGATGAGCTTTGGACACTTGTGCAGGACACGTTGAAGGCAAATGGGATTGCGGCAGGGGCAATCGCCTATGTGGCCTCAATCGACCTGAAAGCCGACGAAGTGGCGATGAACGACGTGGCACGACGTTTGGGCGTGCCGTTCCGCTTGTTTAGCGCTGCAGAGCTGGAAGCGCAGGCTGGCAAACTGGCCAATCCATCCGAGGTGGTTTTTGCTGAAGTGGGCTGCCATGGCGTTTCGGAAGGGGCGGCGTTGACCTGTGGCGGAGCCTTGGTGGTTGAGAAACAAAAGACAGCTAACGCGACTTGTGCGCTTGCACGTTGTGAGCAGGTGGTCACCGAAATGCCGGGGCGGGCACGTGGACGGTTAAGCGTTGTGGGCATTGGGCCCGGTCAAGCAGCCTGGCGCACGCCAGAGGTGTCAAAGCTGGTTTCGGAAGCCGAAGAGCTGGTGGGTTACGGTCTGTATATCGATCTTCTTGGACCACTGGCAGTTGGCAAAGAACGCTCAGATTTTCCGCTGGGCGGGGAAGAGGCACGTTGTCGTTATGCGTTGGAGCAGGCGGCAAAAGGCAAGAATGTATCGTTGGTTTGTTCGGGTGATGCGGGCATCTATGCCATGGGAGCATTGGTTTTTGAACTATTGGACCGTGGTGAAGATGAACATGGTGTGTCTGATGCGGCGCACCGGATTGAAGTTGTGTGCTCGCCCGGCGTATCGGCCCTGCAGGGGGCAGCGGCGCGGGCCGGGGCACCTCTGGGACATGATTTCTGCACCATCAGCCTTTCAGACCTGTTGACGCCTCGTGATGACATTATTCGCCGTCTACACGCGGCGGCTGAGGGGGATTTTGTGATCGCCTTCTACAACCCCGTGTCCAAAACCCGCCGGACATTGTTGGCAGAAGCACGTGATATCTTGCTGCAGCACCGCCCAGCAGACACGCCGGTGATGCTAGCCAGCTCGTTGGGACGGCCAGAAGAATATATCCGCTACCGCCGGTTGGATGAATTGGAAGTGGATGAGGTGGACATGCTGACCGTGGTGCTGATCGGTTCCTCGAATTCACGTTTGGCACAACTGGGCGAGGGGCCACGGATGTTCACGCCGCGGGGCTATGCCCGCAAGATTGACGGTGATTTGGCACAACAGGCGTGACGGTTTGCGGGCGCTCGTTGCCGAAGGCGGCAACATCGCCCCGCCCACCATCCCGCAAAGAAGGCTCGTGAGGGAGACTTAAGATGACAGTTTATTTTATTGGTGCAGGTCCGGGCGATCCGGAGCTTTTGACAAAAAAGGCAGAGCGGATCATCGGCGAATGTCCGGTGTGTCTCTATGCAGGATCACTGGTTCCGGCCGAGGTGGTGGCTTGTGCGCCTGAAGGCGCAAAGGTAATGGATACGGCGCCTATGACGCTGAATGATACGCATGCCGAAATCAAAGCCGCGCATGACCGTGGCGAGAACGTTGCGCGGGTACATTCCGGTGATCCGTCGCTTTATGGCGCAATTGCCGAACAGATCCGCCGCTTGCGTGCTGATGGTATCGATTATCAGATCATCCCGGGCGTGCCTGCCTATGCGGCAATGGCGGCGGAGATGAAGCAAGAACTGACCATTCCCGAGATCGCGCAATCGATCGTGCTAACCCGGATGTCGATGCAATCCACATCGATGCCAGAAGGCGAAACGTTGGAAAACTTTGCCCGCACCGGCGCGACGCTGGCGATCCACTTGGCAGTGCGCAATATGCGTGAGATCGAACGGGTTCTGGTGCCGTATTATGGGGCAGATTGCCCGGTTGTGGTGGGCTACCGTGTGGGCTGGCCAGATCAGATGCTGATCCGTGGAACGTTGAGTGATATCCGTAAAAAAGTGAGATCAGAAAAGATCACCAGAACGGCATTGATTATGGTTGGGCCTGCCCTACGAGAGGCGCAGGATTTTAAGGATTCCGCGCTTTATGATCCGGCCATTCCGCATGTCTTGCGCCCGGTGACCGGGATTGATTTGGTGGAAGACCACAATACCTGAGATCGATCGTAAACCGATTCTTAAATGGGACTCTGCCGGAAAATGTTCTGGCAGGGCGATCCATGATCCACGCGATGTACGTTCATTGCGGTCGGATCAGAAACAATCGTGACCCAAAGGGTGCGAAAGTGGGGCTAAATTATGGCGTGCCCCCAGTTTTAACGTGATTGTTACATCATTGTGCGACATCATCGTTACCTATGTAGCGAAGGTGATGTGAGCGATGATGAGTTTTTTGCCGAAGGAAATCAGTGACGGATTGGAGCGCGCCCGAAAATTGGCGGAGCGTAAGAACCCCAAGCTAAAAGTCTGTATTGATGGTCAGAACCATCGTGTTCTGTCAGCATGGGATGATGGGTTTGCGTTGGATCCTGACGTGCGGATCAGAGGGCGTGTGGCACTTTATGATGGCGAACGGCTGATTTCACATTGCTTGATTGTGGCCTCTGAAGAGGCAGACGGTGAGCGCCGGTTTGAATACAAGCGCATCACAGAGGCGGTGGAAGAGCAGCCGCTGGATTTCTATCGGGCACCGGATGCGCCTGTAGCACTGCTGGAACAACACTGACTCTCTAAGGGCGGATCACAACAGTTGTGCCATTTGGGGTGACGCGCCAGATCTCTTCGATTTGCGCATTTGTAACGGCGATGCAGCCAGCGGTCCAATCGCCGGGCCGTTTAATCAGGTCTTTTAATTTGTTCGGCTGACCGTGGATGAAAATATCTCCGCCCGGTGATACGCCCGCGGCTTGTGCGAGGGCACGATCTTCGGCCTGTGGATAATCAATGCCCAATGACAGGTGAAAGGCACTCTCGGGGTTGCGGCGATTTATGGTGAAGGTGCCCTCGGGGGTCTTACCGTCGCCTTCGCGAAATTTATCGCCATCGGGGGTAAAGCCAAGAGCGATATCATAGCTGCGTAAGGCCACATCGTCACGAAAGACCGTGAGCAGGCGGTCAGATTTATCAACTTCAATACGGTCGATTTGGCCGGTGAGCGGTACCAATGGGGACGCGGGTGGGCGCGGTGCATAGTGTTGCCACCCAATCAGGGCGAGCAGGACAATCAAACCACATGCAGTGGCATAGATGATTGCCCTGATCAACCGACGGATCATTGCAAATCGGCAAAGGCCGCTTGCAGACGTTTCACTGCCTCTTGCAACATTGGACGTGGCAGCGCGATGTTGAAACGCAGGAAGTTTTCACCACCCTTTCCGAAATCGGCCCCGATGCTGGGGGCTATTCGAGCGTCTTCGGTCACGCGACGGATCACTTCGTCCATGTCCATGCCGGTGTTTGAGAAGTCGATCCAACTGAGGAAAGTGGATTGCATTGGCATCGGAGTCACACCAGGGATATCGGCTAAGCCCTCCAGAAACAGGCGGTGATTGCCGTCGATGTAGGCGCGCATTTCATCGGTCCAGGCGGCCCCGCGTTCACTATAGGCCGCTTGCGTCAAAACCTTGCCAAACAGATTTGGTTGGATGTTGAGCGCGTTGACGAAGGATTGGAACCGCTCGCGAAGTCCTGCATCAGCAATGATGACACTGCCCAAGCGCACACCCGCGATGCTGAACGTTTTTGACGCGGCCGTTACGACAATACTATGGGCGGCTGCCTCGGGGGCTGCGATCAGAAGCGGGGTGTAGGTTTGCCCCGGATAAATGATGTCATGGTGAATATCATCTGAGACCAGCAGCAGATCGTTGCGCGCACAGAAGGCTGACAGCTCGCGCAGCTCCTCAGGCGTCCAGATCCGGCCCGCCGGGTTATGTGGCGAGCAAAACAGCATCATCTTTTCTTTGCCGGTCAGTGTGGCCTCGAGCCCCTCGAGGTCCAGTTGATACACGCCATTTTCAATCGGCATAGCCCATTGTTTTGGGGTACGGCCAGCGCGCAGGATTTTAGAGGTGAATTCATGGTAAACCGGAGTGAAGACGATAATTTCATCATCGGGTTCGGTATAGATGTTGATGCATAGGGCGATGGCATTGCCAAGCCCATAGGTATTGGTAATCCAGTCGGTGTCGATGTCCCAGTTATGGCGGGTTTTCATCCACCACGCGATTGAGCGGTTCAGGTCTCCCTCGCCAGTGAAATATCCGTAATTATCAAGATCGACCTGCTTTTGGGCGGCTTCCTTGATGAAATCCGGTGTGCTGAAATCTTTGTCAGCGATCCACATGGCGATGGCATCCGGAGCAGTGACGCCTGTGGCGGCACGCATGCCATCCCATTTTGCGCTGTTGGTGCCGCGGCGTTCGGGGAATTCGTCGAAATTCATGGGATGCTCCGTTCTGATCGACGGCAAGCTAACGGATTTCAAGCCGGGTGCAAGGGGCGTTGCGGAATGATCAATGATCGCCTAAATGACACCCATGATACTGCCTATTCTTATTCACCCCGACCCTCGCCTGAAAAAGCTTTGCGCCCCGGTTCCTGATCTGACAGATGAGCTGCGCAAGCTGGCCGATGATATGTTGGAAACCATGTATGACGCTCCCGGTGTAGGGTTGGCGGCGCCGCAGATAGGCGTTTTGCAACGCCTGTTTGTGCTTGATTGTGCCAAAGACGATACAGAAGATCCGCAACCGATGGTTATGTTCAATCCTGAGATTGTTGCGTCCTCGGACGAACTGAATGTTTATGAAGAGGGTTGCCTGTCTATCCCGGAACAATACGCCGAAGTGACCCGCCCGGCCGAAGTTGACGTGCTTTGGATGGATCGTGATGGGAACGAACAGAAAGCCACGTTTGACAGGTTGTGGGCGACGTGTTTTCAGCATGAGCTGGATCATTTGAATGGCAAGTTGTTCATTGACCATCTAGGGCCGATGAAACGACAGCTAATCACTCGCAAAAGCCAAAAATACAAACGCGAAAAGGCGCGCGGCTGATGGCCGTGCGCAGGTGCTTGCCATGGCCGGATAAACGATTGCGGACCAAAGCGTCTCCGATCGATACGATTACGGATGAAGTGCGCGCAGTTTGGCAAGACATGATCGACACGATGGAGGCCATGCCCGGTGTGGGCATGGGCGCGCCGCAGATCGGAGTGATGCAGCGATTGGCGGTGGTTGATGCCAGTGCCGAACGTGGTCAGGTTGTGCGTATGGCCAACCCCGAGGTGTTGCATGCCAGCGCCCAATTGCGTCCGCATGAAGAGGCCAGCCCCAATCTGGTTGGTGTTTCAGCTGAAATTAAACGCCCACGTGCCGTGACTGTGCGATTTATGAACGATCAGGGTGAGATGGAAGAACGTGACTTTGTTGGGCTTTGGGCCACAAGCGTGCAGCACCAGGTCGACCATCTGAATGGCCGGATGTATTTTGATCACCTGAGCAAGGTGAAGCGCGATATCCTGCTGCGCAAGGCAAAGAAAATGGTGAGTTAACACTCACCCTACGGGGGATGGCATGCGTATTGTTTTTATGGGAACGCCTGATTTTTCTGTGCCAGTGCTGGATGCGTTGATACAGGATGGTCACGAGATTGCGGCCGTCTATTGTCAGCCCCCGCGCCCTGCTGGTCGGGGTAAAAAAGACCGTCCAACACCGGTTCACGCCCGCGCGCTGGAGTTGGGTTTGGATGTGCGCCACCCGATCAGCCTGAAAGGCACCGATGAACAGGCCGAATTTACCGCGCTGAATGCTGATGTGGCGGTGGTCGTGGCCTATGGGTTAATCCTGCCGAAACCTGTTTTAGATGCACCCCGGCTGGGATGTTTGAATATTCACGCTTCGCTGTTGCCGCGTTGGCGTGGGGCCGCGCCAATTCACCGTGCTATTATGGCTGGGGATGTGCAGACGGGCATCTGCATCATGCAGATGGAAGAGGGGCTGGATACTGGGCCGGTACTGATGCGGCAGGCCACCGATATCGAAGCTGAGGAAACGACCGGTCAACTGCATGACCGCTTGTCCGAGATGGGCGCGGCGCTGATAGGTGAGGCATTGGCTGGGATCACGACGTTAACACCAGATCCACAACCCCAAGAGGGTGTCACGTATGCCGCCAAGATCGACAAGACCGAATCCAAGCTGGACTGGGGCTGGACAGCGGCAGAGGTAGATCAACATATTCGCGGGTTGTCGCCGTTTCCGGGGGCTTGGGTGGAACATGGCGGTGAGCGGCTTAAACTGCTGGCCTCACGCCGGACACAAGGCTGTGGCGCGCCGGGAACATTACTTGATGAGCTGCTGACCGTAGCCTGCGGCCGTGGTGCGGTCCAGATTTTGCGCTTGCAACGGGCGGGTCGGGGCGCGCAGGATGCGAAAACATTTTTGCGCGGGACGCCCTTGATCAAGGGCGCGCGACTGTAAGCGAGGGTAGGCATGTTTCTGCATCTGTTCGGGACCGTAGTGATTGCAGGCATTGTTGGGTATGTGGCCGAGAAATCCCGCTTTACCCACAATGGATATCTTCCATCGATCATCATATGCGTTGGTGGCGCATTCTTGTTTTATTTTGTCCGGATCATGTTTGGGGTGAAATTTGGTGCGCCGGGGGTGGATGCGATCTTATCGTCCATCGGGGCGTTGATCATTGTGCCAACCCATTGGCGTAAACGCAAATAAGGAGGCGCGTATGTCCATTATCATGCTGTTAATTGTTGGGGCGGCTGCCGGGTTTCTGGCCACGCGGCTGATGAAAATGGAAACCGGTATCTTGCCTACAGTTGCGATCGGTATGGCGGGGGCCTTGGTGGGTGGTTTAGTCTTGCGCCTGTTGCTGAGCACCCTTGGGGCATTGTCGGGATTGGTTGGCGCAGTGCTGGGTGCGATGTTGCTGATCTGGCTATGGAAAACCTACATGAGCTGATTGAGTTACATGCGTGGCGGGCGGCTGCGGTAGGTTGGCAGTTGCCAGCCGAAAGCGAGCGACCCAGCGCGCAGGATCCACGTTGCTCCAGCGCATGATATCATGACCAATTTGATATCCCCAGTTGCGACGTTGACCCAAAACCCCACAAGTGCACCCGTGAGCGCGGCGGTGACGTAAAGCTCCCCTTGTTTGAGAACCAATGGCACTTCGTTGCACACAACATCGCGTAACAAGCCACCCATGCAACCGGTCAGGATGCCCATCAAAACCACGATCAAAGCAGGTTGTTGCATGTCAATCGCCAGTACAACGCCTGCAGGCACGGCGATGGCAAAGGCAAAGCTATCGAGCCAAAGCAACCAGCGATAGCGGCTTTCGACTAAGGGGGCAGTAAAGAAAATCAACAGGGCTGCGGCGCAGGCGATCATGATGTAATTGGGATTGCCGATCCAAAACACCGGATCCCGATTCAATAATACATCGCGGATTGTGCCGCCGCCCACCGCCGTGAGGCAGGCGATAAAGGCAAAGCCGATCAGGTCCAGTTGCGCGCGGCTGGCGACCAGTGCGCCGGTCAGCGCAAATACCAGAACCGAGGCGTAGTCCAGAAACGCCAGCGTGGTCATTTCTTTACCTTGTGTGGCTTGAATGGCTCCATGCCCGCACGAGCCAGCTCGTCAGCGCGTTCATTTTCGGGGTGACCTGCGTGGCCTTTAACCCATTCCCATTCTACCGAATGACGGGCTTGAGCCGCGTCTAGCTGTTGCCAAAGTTCGGCGTTTTTGACTGGTTTCCTAGCGGCGGTTTTCCAGCCGTTTTTCTTCCAGCCGTGGATCCACTTAGTGACACCGTCTTTGACGTAAGAGCTGTCGGTCACGATGGTGATGGTACTGGAACGCTCCAGTGCCTCTAGCGCGCTGATGGCGGCCATCAGCTCCATCCGGTTGTTGGTGGTGTCGGCCCCGCCACCGCTGAACTCTCGTTCTTTAACGATTTCGCCATCTTTTGTGGCGCGCATTAAAACGCCCCAACCGCCCGGGCCGGGATTTCCGGAACAGGCGCCATCTGTGTATGCGTATAGCTTAACCATGTGCAGCAATCGTAACCCAGTCGGCCAGTGTTCCATCAAGGCCTTTGTCGCGCCCCGTGGTGCTGAAAAACGGGGTGAAACCTGCCAATTTCAAAAGGCCGTGTAATTCATCGGCGGTGTAATAGGTGTACATTCGACCAAGCGCATCGCGGTGCATTCCGGTACCGGTTTTCATACCGATATGAAACAATCCGCCGGGCTTCAGAACCTGACGAAGTGCTGCCAAATGGCAAGGCATGTCAGGACGTGGCGCATGTAGCAGGCTGAAATTAGCCCAGATGCCATCATACAGATTTGTGCCGGTGATGTCGTCAAAACTGGCAACGTGGGCTGTGACATTAGTGTGCTTTGCTGCCATTGCAACCATTTGGGCACTCGCGTCTGTTGCTGTGACGTGATGACCCGCTTGCGCCATAAAAGCTGATGCAAATCCGGGGCCGCAACCCAAGTCAAGAATATGTGACCCCTTGGGCAGGCTGGAAACAAAGGTTTCAAGCTGTGGATCATTATGATCTGTCGTCACCAGTTCAGCATATTCCGCAGCTTTGGCATTATAAATGCCGACGGTTTCAGGGTCACTGCTCATGCGGTTTCCCTCAATACGCGCGGCACTTTGAAATGCACACTTTCCTTGGCGGTTTCGATCTGTTCGATCTGCACATCATAGCGGGATTTCAACGCATCGATAACTTCGTCCACCAGGATTTCGGGGGCAGATGCACCTGCGGTGATGCCGATGCTAGTGATGCCCTCAAGCGCGCGCCAGTCGATATCACAGGCGCGTTGCACCAGTTGCGAATAGCAACAACCCGCCTTGGAACCGACCTCCACCAGACGGCGCGAGTTGGACGAGTTTGGCGCACCAACAACCAGCATTGCATCAGCCTTTTCCGCTATGGCTTTGACCGCCTCTTGCCGGTTTGTGGTGGCGTAGCAAATATCTTCTTTGTGGGGGCCGCGAATGCTGGGAAAGCGAGCCTCAAGCGCGGCAACGATGCCTTTTGTATCATCAACTGACAAGGTCGTTTGCGTCACAAAAGCCAGCTTGTCAGGGTCGCGCACGGTAACGGCGGCAACATCATCGACGGTCTCAACCAACAGAACCTCGCCATCCGGAAGCTGCCCCATGGTGCCGATGGTTTCGGGGTGGCCGTCATGACCGATCATGATGATCTGTAGCCCAGCGTCATAGTGGCGCTCGGCCTCGATATGTACCTTGGAAACCAACGGGCAGGTGGCATCGACAAAAGCCATCTCGCGACGGCTGGCCTCAAAAGGGACCGATTTGGGCACGCCATGGGCGGAAAAGATCACCGGGCGATCGCTGGGGCATTCATCCAGCTCTTCGACAAAGACTGCGCCTTTGGCACGCAAATCATCGACCACATATTTGTTGTGCACGATCTCGTGGCGGACATAGACCGGTGCGCCCCATTTTTGCAGGGCGATCTCTACAATTTTGATGGCGCGGTCAACACCGGCACAAAAGCCACGTGGCGCGGCCAGATATAGCCTGAGCGATGGTTTCGTCATAGGGCCCTCCTGTCAGGGCAGAGGTAAGCTGTCTTGCTGCGCGCGTCCAGTGGCAGGGTGGTGTGTCTCTCAAACAAAAACGCCCGCGTGAGCTGCGGGCGTTTTTGCAAATTGTATCCAAAGCTACGTTTAAGTGCCGTGGCTTTCGAACAGAACTTCTCTTTCGCCTTGATTTTCACGCGGTGGTCGCCCAACAACTTCGCGTAAGCCTTCCAGCTCGATGAAATTGTCCGCCTGACGGCGCAGGTCGTCCGAGATCATTGGGGGTTGGCTGCGAATGGTTGAAACAACCGATACGCGGACGCCTTGGCGTTGCAGGCTTTCGATCAGTGGGCGGAAATCCCCATCACCAGAAAACAGCACAATATGATCGACACGTGGTGCGAGTTCCATCGCATCAACCGCCAGTTCGATATCCATGTTGCCTTTGACTTTGCGTCTGCCTTGGCTGTCAGTGTATTCTTTGGCTGGTTTGGTCACCATTGTGAAGCCATTGTAGTTCAGCCAATCAACCAGTGGGCGAATAGGAGAGTATTCGTCGTTTTCAAGCAAAGCGGTGTAGTAAAATGCGCGTACCAGTTTGCCGCGACGCATGAATTCTGTCCGGAGAAGCTTGTAGTCGATGTCAAAACCCAGTGCCTTTGCAGCCGCGTAAAGGTTTGATCCATCAATGAACAGCGCCAGCCGTTCGTCTTTATAAAACATTTTTAAACATCCTTCCGAAGTCATAAATCCGTTCGTCGTGAAAATATGTGAGTGGCAATAAAACGAACAGATCTGTTTGGTTAAGCTAGAATTTCAGATGCTATTATGCAAGGGGAGTGTTCCTGAGCAAAAGGATAGGTCGCGATGAATGATTTACAAGAATTCTTGATCGCTTTAGGTGGGAATCAAGACGAGATACCCGAAAATATAAGTAAAACCATTGAGATGGCGCTTTTTGAGCTCGAAAGTTCAGGTGTTGTTATTTCAAAGGTAAGCCGCTTTTACCGTACGTCATGTTTTCCAAAAGGTGCTGGCCCGGATTTTGTGAATGCAGCAGCGCAGCTGCATTTTGGTGGTACCGCGGATGAAATGCTAAGGCGGTTACATGCGGTTGAAAACGCATTTGGCCGCAAACGGCTGCAGCGATGGGGCACGCGGAGTTTGGATCTGGACTTGATTGCAGCCGGAAGTTTGGTTTTGCCAAATTCAAAAACGCAAAAGCACTGGCGTGATTTGCCACTGGACGAACAGATGCGGCAGGCACCCGAGGAATTGATCTTACCTCATCCGCGCCTTCAGGATCGCGCCTTTGTACTTGTTCCACTTGCGGATGTGGCCCCGGATTGGGTGCACCCCATGACTGGCACAACTGTGGCCAAGATGCTGTCTGCGCTGCCTCAAGACGAGATCTCAGATGTGGTTCCTTTGTGAATTCGCCCCTTGTAAATCCAAATTTATGGCCTTAAATATCGCCCTTCTATAATTGTCTGCCCTATGGGAGAGGTCCTGATGGCCCGCGTTACCACAGAAGATTGCGTTGATAAGGTTCCAAACCGGTTTGACCTTGTGATGCTTGCCGCGCATCGCGCACGTGAAATTTCGGCCGGAGCGCCACTGACCGTTGATCGTGACAACGATAAAAACCCCGTTGTTTCGCTGCGTGAGATTGCGGATGAAACCCAATCTGCCGAAGATCTGCGCGAGCGTTTGATCGAATCGAATCAGACTCAGATCGAAGTTGATGAGCCTGAAGAAGATTCTATGGCTCTGCTGATGGGCGGGGGTGAGCCAGAAGCCCCAGCCGAAGACGATATGTCCGAAGAGAAATTGCTTCGGGCGCTGATGGAAGCTCAAGGTCAGGGATAATCCTGACCCAGCGGGCGGGGTACAGGCCGGATGATAGCCGTTGATGACCTGATTGAGCTGGTCCGGGCCTATAACCCAAAAACAGATGAAAAACTTATTCGCGCGGCCTATGATTACGGTCGCGATATGCACGAAGGGCAGTTTCGCCATTCGGGTGAACCTTATTTTAGTCATCCCGTCGCTGTTGCCGCGATCTTGACGGAACAAAGGTTGGACGATGCGACGATCGTTACGGCATTACTGCACGATACCATTGAAGATACCCGCGCGTCTTATGCGACAGTGACGGAACAGTTCGGTCAGGACGTGGCTGATCTTGTCGATGGCGTGACTAAGCTGACTAATTTACAACTCTCTAGCACCGAAACCCAACAGGCTGAAAACTTTCGCAAGCTGTTCATGGCGATGTCCAAGGATATGCGGGTTATCTTGGTCAAACTGGCTGACCGTTTGCACAACATGCGTACGATCAAGGCGATGCGGCCGGAAAAGCAGCTAAAAAAAGCCCGCGAAACCATGGATATCTTTGCTCCGCTTGCCGGGCGCATGGGGATGCAGTGGATGCGCGAAGAGCTGGAGGATCTGGCATTCCGGGTGATCAACCCCGAGGCCCGTGCATCCATTATCCGACGTTTTATTACGTTGCAGAAAGAAACCGGTGATGTGATTGCCCGGATCACCAACGATATGCGTCATGAGCTGGACAAGGCTGGCATTGACGCCGAAGTGTTTGGCCGCGCCAAGAAACCTTATTCAATCTGGCGCAAGATGCAGGAAAAAGACATGGGTTTTTCCCGCCTGTCAGACATCTATGGTTTTCGGGTGATCACGCGTCAGGAACGGGATTGTTATGGCGTTCTGGGGGCAATCCATCAACGATGGCGTGCTGTGCCGGGGCGGTTCAAGGATTATATAAGCCAACCCAAATCCAACGGTTATCGGTCTATTCACACAACCGTCAGTGGGCGCAATGCGCGCCGTGTTGAGGTGCAAATCAGAACCCGGCAAATGCACGACGTAGCGGAAACCGGAGTTGCGGCGCATTGGTCGTACCGCGACGGTGTGCGCAGTAAGAACCCGTTTGCTGTAGATCCTGCAAACTGGATTGCCAGTCTGACCGAGCAGTTTGACGCTGAGGATGACCACGCGGAGTTCCTCGAGGCGGTCAAGCTAGAGATGTACGCCGATAAGGTGTTCTGCTTCACCCCAAAGGGCGCAGTGGTGAAACTACCGCGCGGGGCGACGCCAATTGATTTCGCATATGCGATCCACACGCGGATCGGCAATGCATGTGTTGGTGCCAAGATTGATCATATGCGCGTGCCACTCTGGACTCGAATTAAAAACGGCCAGTCAGTCGAGGTGATAACTGCTGATGGCCAAACCCCACAGGCAACCTGGCTGGATATCGCGACGACCGGCAAGGCGCGCTCATCGATTCGTCGTGCCCTGCGGGAATTGGACCGTGATCGCTATATTAAGCTTGGTCGTGAGCTGGCACGGTCCGCGTTCGAACATATTGGCAAAAAGGCGACTGATAAGGCGCTGGACACTGCCTCCAAAACATTGCGTCTTAAAGACCGTGATGAGGTCTTGGCCCGGATGGGCAGCGCTGAGTTGACAGCACATCAGGTTTTAAGCTCAGTTTATCCTGATCTGGCACCTGTCGATGGGGCTGAGGTGCGTTTGGATCGCGCTGTGATCGGTCTGGGCGCGGATCAAAGCTTCAAGCGTGCCAGCTGCTGTCAACCGCTGCCGGGGGAACGTATTGTTGGGATTACCTATCGCGGGCGCGGTGTTTTGGTACACGCAATTGATTGTGAAGACTTGTCCAACTACGAGGAACAGCCCGAGCGTTGGCTGGATCTCCATTGGCATGCGGGGACGCATCCACCAGTTTACGATGTATCGATTGATGTCACTATCGGTAATGATGCTGGTGTATTAGGGCGGGTTTGTACTCTGATCGGCGAACAAAAGGCCAATATCGCAAACCTGGCTTTTCTTGATCGAAAAACAGATTTTCACCGCGTGTTGATTGATGTCGAAATACGCGATGCGGAACATTTACATAGCGTGATGTCTACACTTGATGCAGAAAGCCATGTAGCAGCTGTTGAGCGTCACCGAGATCCGAATCGGATCGGGGACGAGTAACAAGTAATCAACCAGGAGCCCCTCAGTGGTCTTCAAAAGACGAGACAAACGTCCCCTGTGGAAAGCGGTCACAGATTTCGTGTGGCCTAAAGGCGGCTGGGCGCGTGGCTTTCACTATGTAAAACACCGGGTACGACGTCTACCTGATCCGCCACATCGAATTGCGCGGGGTATTTTCTCTGGAATTCTCGTAACCTTCACGCCATTTTTTGGGCTACATTTCTTTCTGGCAGCTGGGCTGGCATGGCTTATTCGCGGCAATCTGGTTGCGTCGTTGTTATCTACCTTTGTAGGCAATCCGTTGACTTTTCCTGTCATTGTCACCGTTTCCCTGCGATTTGGGCATTATGTGTTGGGTCGCCCGATGCCGACGGAAGTGGACGAGGGGCTAGCCCGGATTTTTTGGGAAGCTATCAAGGAATTTTTTTGGAACATCTGGGCGGGAATAACGGAAGCCAATGCTGACTGGACACGCCTGTCAGAATTTTATCACGAGATTTTCTTGCCCTATCTGGTCGGTGGAATTCTCCCCGGATTGATCGCTGCTTTTGCAGGATATTATGTCAGCTTGCCCTTGATTCAGGCCTATCAGAAACGGCGCAAGGGCGTGATAAAAACAAAACTTGCGGCCCTGAAAGAAAAAGCCGCTTCCAAGGCTGACGGACGGACGAAACAGGACTAGTCTGCAAGAGATTCGGCCAGAATTAGGCACTTGGCAGGGAAGGAAAGAATATGCAGGGCTTGGGTGATCTACGACTTGGGATCAACATCGATCACGTGGCTACGGTGCGTAATGCGCGCGGCGGGATGTATCCTGACCCAGTTCGTGCGGCCAAGCTGGCTGAAACTGCGGGTGCGGATGGTATCACTGCGCACCTGCGTGAAGATCGCCGTCATATCTCAGACGCTGATATTGATGGTTTGATGGATGCGCTGAGCGTGCCGCTGAATTTTGAGATGGCCGCCACAGAAGAAATGCAGGACATTGCCCTGCGCCATAAGCCGCATGCGGTGTGTATCGTGCCAGAGAAACGCGAAGAACGCACAACTGAAGGCGGGCTGGAAGTGGCGCGCGAGGAGAACCGTCTGGCACATTTCATAGCGCCTTTGCGTGAAGCCGGCAGCCGGGTGTCGATTTTTATCGCGGCTGACCGCAAACAAATCGAAGCTGCACACCGTATTGGGGCTGAGGTAATTGAGCTGCACACAGGAGCATATTGTGATGCCCATGCCGAAGGGCGTTTTGAAGAACGCGATCACGAATTGAAAATGCTGCGCGAGATGTCTGCCTATGCGCATTCGTTAGGACTTGAAGTGCACGCAGGTCATGGGCTGACGTATGATTGTGTGAAGCCGATTGCGGCTTTCCCAGAGGTGATGGAGCTGAACATCGGACATTTTCTTATTGGTGAGGCGATCTTTTTGGGGCTTCAGCCTGCAATGGCTGAAATGCGCCGCCTGATGGACGAAGCTCGCGGCGACGAATATCGGTCTGCTGTATGATCTGGTTACGTTACGCCTGCGTTTTCGTGGTTACGGCACTGGGCACAGGGGTGCTTGTCTCAGTGCTGAAACAGAATGTGACCAGTGGCATTGGATCGTCTGCGCAATTGATGGTGCCTGCGATGATTGCTGCCGTGATCGAAGGGCAAAGGTGGGCGAAGACTCAAAAAGTTAAACCAAACTCGGGGCAGGTATGGGGCTTTGCTTGGATCGCTGCAGCATTAGCTACTGGGTTGAATGTGGTTCTGGCCTACGGTGCTGGGGCTATACTACCTGAATTTGCCAAACTCGCCATCGCACCGGCTTTGTCAAAGCAGTTTCTGATTTTATTGGGAATCTATGCTGGTGGCTATCTGATCTGCAACTGGTTCTTTTACAATTTGGGGGCTGGTAACCAGCTGACCTTGATGCAAGACCGCGACAAATCAAAGTGATGAGGCGTAGATGATTTTGGGCATCGGTAGCGATCTGGCCAATATCGAACGGATCGGCAAGACGATAGAACGGTTTGGTGACCGATTCAAAACCCGTGTTTTTACAGAAGCCGAGCGCGCCAAAGCCGAGCGCCGTCGTGACAGTGTCGGCACCTATGCCAAACGCTGGGCCGCGAAAGAGGCCTGCTCTAAGGCCTTGGGCACTGGTCTGGCCATGGGGATCTCTTGGCAGGATATGGCTGTGACCAATCTGGAAACGGGGCAACCGATGATGCAGGTTACAGGCTGGGCCGCGGACCGGTTGAGCGAAATGACCCCCACCGGGCATGAAGCCATAATCCATGTTACGTTGACGGATGATCACCCATGGGCGCAGGCTTTTGTGGTGATCGAAGCCCGGCCAAAATCTGGATGACAACAGGTCACACAAAGGTTCAGGCGCACAACTTGACACCTGACGCGCCACGCCGCATGTAGCGCTTGTATTGAGGACGGAGATTTTTTCGATGGCGACAGAAGAAAAAAAAGGCAGCGCGATACTTGAAACCATCAAGACGGTCTTTTGGGCGCTGATTATCGCCGGTATTTTCCGCACGATTTTGTTTCAGCCCTTCTGGATCCCGTCGGGGTCGATGAAAGACACATTGCTGGTCGGTGATTTCCTCTTTGTAAACAAAATGGCATATGGCTATTCCTATGCGTCCTGTCCCACTATTCGGATCCAACGTATTGGCGTTAACATCGATGCTGCCGATATCTGTGGATTTTTGGACGGCGACAACACCCGTATCATGGGTGGTGAACCAGAGCGCGGCGATATCATTGTTTTCCGCCACCCTGTCACCGGCGCTGATTTTATCAAACGCCTGATTGGCACGCCGGGCGACCGCGTGCAGGTGAAAGACGGTGTCTTGTATCTCAATGACGAAGCGGTCAAACGCGAAGACGCAGGCGTCTTTGAAGAAATTTATGAACCGCAAGGCCCGATCAGATCCCGCCCGCGCTGCGAAAACCGGGTGATCGCCGAGGGCGCTATTTGCCGTAAGTCACGCGAGCGCGAAACATTGCCCAATGGCGTGTCTTACGACATTTTGAATATCGGCACTCAACGTTCTGACAATACGGGCGTATTTGTCGTGCCGGAGGGGCATTACTTTTTCATGGGTGATAACCGTGATAACTCGACCGACTCGCGTTTCCCTCAAGCTGTTGGCGGCGTCGGTATGGTGCCCTATGAAAACCTTGTTGGCCGTGCTGATCGGGTGATCTTTTCTTCGGCGGGTCGCTCAATGCTGTTCTTCTGGACATGGCGAGGTGATCGTTTCTTTAAGGGGTTGGAGTGAAACTATCCGCTGATCTGAAAGCCTTTGAGGCGCGATTGGGGTATGAATTTTCCGACCCAGAATTACTGGTGCGTGCCGTTACGCATTCGTCAATGTCATCGCCAACGCGTGATGACAATCAACGGCTCGAATTTCTTGGAGATCGCGTTCTGGGCTTGGTTATGGCTGAGGCAGTTCTGGAACATGATCGAGCCGCCAGCGAAGGGCAATTGGCACCGCGGTTCAACGCCTTGGTGCGCAAGGAAACCTGTGCTGAAGTGGCGCAGGAGATTGATTTGGGCAAGGTGCTTAAGTTGGGCCGATCTGAGATGTTGTCAGGGGGGCGACGTAAGCTGGCCTTGTTGGGGGATGCGATGGAAGCGGTGATTGCCGCGGTCTATCGCGATGCTGGTTTTGAACCTGCCAAAGCAACCGTGCTGCATCTCTGGGGAGGTCGCGTCAAGACGGTTAAAGCGGATGCGCGTGATGCTAAAACTGCCCTGCAGGAATGGGCGCAAGCGCGCGCATTGCCGCCACCAGAATATATTCAGGTGGCACGTTCAGGGCCCGATCATGCGCCGCAATTCACCATAGAGGCGCGGTTGAAATCTGGCGAACGTCAAATCGCCTCAGCCGGGTCGAAGCGGCAGGCAGAGCAGGCCGCAGCGCAAGCGCTATTGTCCAGCCTGGGCTGATCAAACCACGCTGATATACCCGGCAAGCCCGGTTTTTTGGTGTTCAATCACATGGCAGTGAAACGCCCAGTCGCCGGGATTGTCGGCAACAAGGGCGATGTCCACGATCTCATCCTTAAGCAACAATAATGTGTCTGTGAACAGCGCCGGTAGCTGTCGCAGATTGGATCTCAGCGGCACAAACGCCAGTCCGTGCAGGTGGATCGGATGCAGATTTGGTGACTCATTGCGCAGGCGTAGGATATAGCTACGGCCGTGTTCCAACGTGGCCAATGGGCCGGTGCCTTTGGCCGCATCCCCCGACCACGGGGTGCGATTAATGGACCAGAACGTGTAGCCGAGGGATCCGCAATAACCGTCATTTGGAGCTGTGCCCTCCGGGCTCCAACCAAAGATAAACTCATGGGGCTGGGCCGTGCTCAGGTCTGGCATGGAAACGGGGTTGGCGGGCAGGCGGGGCAGGTCACGTAGATCCCGTCTCAAATCATTGCCCACGGCCCTCAATTGCGCCATTGGACGTGCTGCGACACCGGGAAATTTTGCCATCAGCGTGATAGATTCCCCTTCGCCAGATGGCATCTGAACCGCAAAATCAACCCGCTGCCCCGGCCCTAGCAGAAGCGGTTCTTCGGGGGTTGGTAGCGGCAGGTTCAGGTCAGTTGGGTGGCCATCCCAAGCGATGATACGGGCGTCAGTTGTATCAAGGTGCAGTTTGTAAATTCGGGTGGTATCGGTGTTCAGCACACGCAGCCGTACCAACCCACCACAGGGGTGGTCGTAACTTGGCGAGCGATACCAGTTTGCAGTTTGAACGTTGCCAAATGTCCCGGCTCGCGCTGCTCCACGTGCGGTGTAGGATGGCAAAAGGCTGCCGTCATCATTCAGGCGGAAATCACGTAGGTTTACCACCTGATCGGCATCGAATTCAGGGGCGTTTGCCTCTTCGATGATCAGGGCCCCGGTTAAGCCATGCGCCATTTGTGACATAGTCATGCAATGTGGGTGATACCAATAAGTACCAGCATCTGGCGGGGTGAATTCGTAGACGAATTGATCATTCTGACCCATAGGTAGTTGCGTTAAGTAGGGGACGCCGTCCATCTGATTGTCAATCCGCATGCCGTGCCAGTGCATCGCGGTATAATCGGGCATGGAGTTTGTCACTGCCAAGCACAATGGTACGCCCTGTTTGCCGTATATTACGGGCGGGGGCGCATCCGGTGATAGGCTAACCAACCCATGAGTGGTCTGCGCGCCAAATTGATAGATCGCAGGCTGAATGGTCATATCATATGTGATTGGGGAAGCTCGTCCCTGAAACGTGTTCGCCAGACAGGTCGTGCCTGCCATTGCAGCGGATCCCAGTAGGAAAGTGCGGCGGTTCATAGCCGTGTCCTCGTTGGTGATGTGGGCAGGCTGCTGGCGTATGGCTGGCAGGGATTTATGAGAGTACGGTGCCCAACGTACCACTCTATTGTGTCATGAATATTCAGGGGTGTGCAATGCGTGTTGTGACTTTGCTGCCTAAAATTGGCCTCTGGCCTGCTATGATAAACTGCTGTAGGGCATAGCGCTTAACACAGGAGCCGAAAACATGAGCACACGCGCCGGATTTATTGCCCTGATCGGAGAACCGAACGCAGGTAAATCCACGCTTCTTAACCGGATGGTTGGGGCGAAGGTCAGTATTGTGACGCATAAGGTGCAAACCACCCGTGCGCGTATTCGTGGCGTGGCGCTTGAGGGCGAGAGCCAGTTGGTGTTTGTCGACACGCCCGGCTTGTTTCGCCCACGTCGCCGATTGGATCGTGCGATGGTTGCCGCAGCTTGGGGTGGAGCGGCGGATGCGGATGTGGTTGTGCTCTTGGTCGAGGCCCATCGCGACATCACCGAAGGCGTGCAAAGTATTCTTGAGGGCCTGGGTGATGTCACCAAAGGCCGCAAAGTTGCGCTGGCGATCAACAAAATCGATCGCGTCAAAGCCGAAGCATTGCTGGCTCTGACTGAGAAGCTGAATGAACAGTTTGATTTTGCTGAAACATTTATGATTTCAGCCGAGAAAGGCTACGGCGTGGATGTCCTACGCCATTGGTTGGCGGAGCAACTGCCTGAAGGCCCGTGGCTCTACCCCGAGGATCAGATTGCTGATCTGCCATTGCGGATGATTGCCGCAGAAATGACCCGCGAAAAACTGACTCTACGCCTGCATCAGGAACTGCCTTATCAACTGACCGTTGAGACCGAAAACTGGGAAGAGCGCAAAGATGGGTCCGCCCGAATTGATCAGGTGATCTATGTCGCCCGTGACGGCCATAAGGGCATCATTCTGGGTCACAAAGGTGAGACGATGAAAGCGGTTAGCAAAGCCGCGCGCGAAGAACTGCAGGAATTCCTTGGCCGCCGTATTCACTTGTTCTGTCAGGTCAAAGTGCGTCCAAACTGGCTCAATGAAGCCGAGCGGTATTCTGAGATGGGACTCAACTTCAAGGACGGCAATGCATGAGTCGCCTGACGGCGGAGTTTTGGGTGCAAGCCTATATGACGCGTCTACGACTGACCGATATTCCGGCCTTTGTTGTCGCCCATGGTGATAATACGGCTGGCGCGGTTTTGGTCAAACTGAACACGCTGGATGGACAGGCGCAGGCTTATCAGCGCAGTTTTGATTTGATGAGCGGCGAACGCCAGTGGATGGTGCTGTCCGAAGGTGCTGAAACTGAGGTCGATGAAGCCATCAAACGCCAGCGCAGTTTTGATCCCGACCTATGGGTGATCGAGGTCGAAGATCGTGCAGGGCGGCACTTGCTGGATCAATCGGGTTTAGCTTATTAATCAGTGTCGCCCAGCGCTAATCTAATTTTGAGACATGTGATGCAGCTTGCCTGCGTTTGAAAACTGGTATCCAATGCTGGAAACTTTGAGGGCCGCGCATGGAGTGGCGAGATACAGGTATATTGCTGTCCAGCCGGACGCATGGGGAAAACGCCGCGATCATCGAGGTGTTCACCCCGACCCGTGGCCGTCATGCGGGCGTGGTGCGCGGGGGCACGTCGCGCAAAATGGCGCCGGTGTTGCAGCCCGGGGCGCAGCTTGATCTGATGTGGCGCGCCCGACTTGAGGATCACATCGGCACGTTTCAAGCCGAATTGGAGCAGTCGCGCGCTTCGCAATCGATGAATGACCGGTTGAGCCTTGCGGGGTTGAATGCGGTGACGGCGCTGCTTTTGTTTTGCCTGCCAGAGCGTGAGGTGCATGCGCGGCTGTATGAACGCACTCAGACTTTGCTCAATCTGTTGGGTCAGCGCGAGGTCTGGCCATTGGCTTACTTGCAGTGGGAGTTGGCTTTGTTAGAAGACATGGGTTTTGGTCTCGATCTGTCGTCTTGCGCGGTCGAAGGAGCGCGAGCCAATGACCTGAGTTACATTTCTCCCCGAACAGGAAGGGCAGTCTCGCGAAAAGGGGCAGGGGACTGGGCGGATCGACTATTGCCGCTGCCGCAATGTCTGATGGGACATGGTCCGGCACCGGATGCAGAGATCGCACAAGGGTTTGAGGTCACTGGGCATTTCCTACAAAATCATTTGGCCCCGGAAATCGGCAATAAACCTCTGCCTGATGCCCGGCAGCGCTTTGTCGACCGGTTTGCGCAAAATCACTGCGCCTGAAAGATCATTTCACGCCCAGCATCATTGCTGAGGATGAGAGTATCGCCAGCGATTTCAGACAAGGTCATCGCGCGGAGTGATTTAAGATATCGCCCCTCTGCAGCCAGATCTGGGCACGCGCGTTTTGTGGTGCTGATGTTTTTGGCTTCGAACCATGGATAAGGCGCAGTTTGCTGGCCGTGGTAGCTATTGCAGGGGCCGGAACCTGAAACCACGCCTGGTGCGGGGAACAGCAAAGTCGCGTTTGTTTGGCTGGGTTCACCATCAATGTCGCGCAGATGCCAAGTTGCCTCAGCACCGCCATAAGCTGCGAGCGTTTCGTCACTGGCGCATTGCGTCAAAGCCGCGAGCAAGACAAATGCGAGGACAGCGCGCGAAAGCATCATCTGAGCGCCAAAACTAAATCAACCAAAGAACCGATGGCGTCTTGATCTGTGGCGGTGCCCCGCGCGGGTAGTGACGTCATGCCAATGGCTGCGGCATAGATGATGCGCGCCATTTCGGGGTTGGTCACCCCAATTTGACTCAGCAATGATTGTAGGTACATCAAACGGCCTTCATCGACACGCATCAAGCTGGCCTGTACTAAGGGCGATGCCGCGCCCCAAGCTCGTATGGCAGCGTCAAGACGGGCGGACTGTTCTACCAGTGACTGCACGAAGCTGCGCAGTTGCGAGACAGGGTTGGTACCTGAATTTGGTGGCGGCGTTGCTAGGCGGCTTTCCCAATCTTCCAACAGAATTTGATGATAGGTGGGCACATCCTTGAAATGCCAATAAAACGACCCCTTGGTGGTGCCGATACGGCGTGCCAGAGGTTCGGCCTTTAAGAAATCATGACCCCCAGTGGAGAGCGCGGCAAAGCCAGCGTCGATCCAGTCTTTTGTAGTAAGACGTTGGGCATTCGCGTTTCGCATGTGCAATCAATACGTAGGCGTATGTTGATCGGCAACCCCAGTAACGATTGTGAGTGAGAAATAGTTGATCAGGGCTATCGTCAAGGCGTTGGCTGGGGCAGGGTAACAAGATGAGTAACGGATTGTCACATATCACTTTTGTTGTGTCTGACCTGAACCGGATGCAACAGATTTTGGAAACGGTATTTGATGCGCGTTGTGTCTATCAAAGTGGGGATGATCAGTTTTCCCTGTCAGAAGAGCGATTTTTCCTGATTGGAAATGTTTGGGTTGCTACGATGTGGGGGCAGTCTTTGCCCACGAAAACGTACAATCATGTGGCATTTCAAATCGAAGAGGATGAGTTTGATGATCGTCAGGCCCGAATTGAAC
This sequence comes from Roseovarius sp. EL26, assembly GCF_900327775.1. Taxonomy (NCBI): domain Bacteria; kingdom Pseudomonadati; phylum Pseudomonadota; class Alphaproteobacteria; order Rhodobacterales; family Roseobacteraceae; genus Roseovarius; species Roseovarius sp. EL26. The sequence goes on along the minus strand of NZ_OUMZ01000007.1, from coordinate 1,840,513 downwards.
AATTGGGGTTAGAATTGCGTCCGCCTCGTCCACGGGTCGAGGGTGAAGGGCGGTCGCTGTATTTTTATGGGCCAGATAATCACTTGTTTGAATTACACACCGGGACGTTGGCACAAAGATTACAACGCTATGCGAGCGGCCCCAGCGAATAGCGTGTGATCAGGTGGAAAAAACCGTCTTTCGCCTCACCTACCAGACTGAGTGCATCAATTTCTAAAGGTGCCTCAAACGGTGCGGCCAATGACGCGAGGCATTTTTGAACAAGGGGCAGCTGCCTCTTGGGCATTTTTCCTGTGAGGGTCATGTGAAACCGAAAGCCATCCATTACATGCGGATACCCCCACTTGAGTAATCGTTCTTCCTGGTCTGCGCTCAGGCGTCCAGATCGGCGGCGGTCCAGCTCTGCATCTGTCAAAGAGGCTCGATAATTATCAAACTGCTGCACAACACGCGCCGCAATCTGGTGCATTTCGCTTGTGTCTCCGGTTGGCGTGAGTGCCAAAAACCGGCCTAGTGGCCTGAGCGTTAAACCCTCCAAATTGACTGCAGAAGTTTGTTGGCAAAACTTCTCAAGCTCAAATTTAAGCCCCTCTTCAGTGCAATCTGGTGCTAAACGAAAGGGCGGCTTGATGGTCGCGTGCAAACCGTACTTGCGTGGTGTTTCTGTCAATTCTGGCAGGTCTATGGGTAAACCCGGGCAATCGATGTGCGGGTTTAGCTGACCAAGGGCAATGTCCCATCCCAGCCAACCAGCGCCGAATGTCGCCAGAGGGCTTGTGGGAGGGGTGTAATAGATTGCGTAACGTTTAAACTGCATTGATAGCCTTGAGTGTGACGGGCGTTGCCCTCTCTTCGCACAAGTTCGTGTTTACGCCAATGGCGGGGTGATCTGTTTTGACAACCGGCGGAGAGCGCCGCATAACCGGGGCAGGTGCCAATTGCAGGAGACCTGATCATGACTGCCGCCACGCTGTTCCCCTTACCACTCGCCCCTGAGGTCCCAATCGTAGGTGAGGATCTGAGCTATCCGGTCAGGCGTATTTTCTGTGTTGGGCGCAACTACGTGGCCCATGCGGCGGAAATGGGCAACGAGGTGGACCGCGAGGCACCATTTTACTTTACAAAATCACCCTCAAATATTTGCCATACTGGCGCAGAGATCGCCTATCCGCTTGGTACTCAGGATTGTCACTATGAGATGGAGTTTGTTGTGACAATTGGTTCAGCAGCGTTTCAGGTCACAGCAGATCAGGCGATGGATGTGGTCTATGGTTATGCCTGTGGCATTGACTTGACCCGCCGAGATTTGCAGACCGCAGGTAAGGAAAAACGCCGCCCTTGGGATCTGGGTAAGGACTTTGAGAATGCAGCCGTGATCGCACCGATCACGCCGGTGGCCAGCTTTGGAACAATTGCCGATCAATCCATCACGTTGAGGCATAACGGGCAGGTCTCTCAGCAAGCCAAACTGAGTGATATGGTCTGGTCAGTTCCAGAGATCATTGCGCATCTCTCGGGTTATTATCATCTTGGGCCGGGAGACCTGATTTACACCGGAACACCTGCGGGTGTCGGGCCTGTGGTGCCGGGTAGTACATTGCATGGGATGATCACCGGATTGGAGCCTATCGCGTTGGAAATCGCTGCAGAATGAGAATGAGTTTGGGGCACAAAATTCAATGACACTGCAACGTTTGAAATGGTTGGAACACTTCCCCATCGCGATGTTCACCATCACCATGGGATTAAGTGGATTGGCAATGGCATTGCGCGCGGCCGAACCGGTACTGGGTTTGACCGGGGTGTTGTCCACGGCTGTGTTTGGGCTAACGTTGGTATTGTTCTTTAGCTTTTTGGTGCTCTACCTGATCAAGTTGGCTAGTTGCGTGCGTTCTGTTGCGGATGAATGGAACCACCCGGTGCAACTGGCGCTGTTCCCGTCTATGTCGATCTCGCTTTTGTTGCTGTCGGCGCTGATGCTGGACAGCTGGGCCGGGCTGGCACATCTGATGTGGTTGGCAGGCATGGTGCTGCAAGGCGTGCTGACGTTGGCCGTGGTCTCGGGCTGGATCAGTGCAAGGGCGTTTCAACATGGGCATCTGAACCCCGCGTGGTTTATTCCAACCGTGGGCAATGTTATCGTGAGCTTTGCCGGGGTGCCATTGGGCTATATAGAGATCAGCTGGTTTTTCATCTCTGCCGGGCTGATGTTTTGGCTGATCCTTGTGTCATTGGTGATGAATCGATTGATTTTTCACGACCCACTGCCAGAGCGACTGCAGCCCACACTGGTAGTGTTGATTGCGCCACCCGCTCTGATCTTTCTGGCGTGGGTCGGGTTGATGGGCCGCGTTGACGCCTTTGCCCATATCTTGTTGAACGTGACCTATCTGTTTGTGCTGATCGTGGCGATGCAATTACCGCGCATGTTGAAACTGCCCTTTGCTCTGACGTTCTGGGCGCTGTCGTTCCCGATTGCTGCTGCAACCAGCGCCAGCTTTACCTACGCAGCAGCAACCGACTCTATTCCGCATCAGGTGATCGGATTGGGGCTGCTTTTTGCGCTTTGTGTGATTATTAGCTTTCTGGCATTCCATACGATCCGTCTGGTGATTTCTGGGCAACTTTTCCAGCCAGACTAAACCTAATGCTCATAGGTCACTGCTTTTGTTGGTAAGATGCGTGGGGGCTGGTAGGCTGGCAATATCATGACGTGAGAGATGTAAATAGCGGTGATGATAAAGAGTAAATTGGCCAAGGCGCGTATTATGGAGCTTCAACGGGAGCTATCGCAGCCTGTGACCGTCTGGGGGCGGCGCTATATGGCGACATTGATCGTTACGATCATACTGTCGGTATTTTATCTGTTCATTCAGGATGAATTCCCGCTGGCATTGCCGATGGGCAGTTTGCGATTGTTGGCGATTGAACTGTTTATTCTTGTGGTATTTTCCGCTGACTTTCTGCTCAGATTGTTGGTGGCGAAAAAAGACAAGCGAGAGATTTTGTTTCTTGCGATTGACTTTCTGGCAATTCTACCTTCGGTGATTGTGGTGCTGCAATACACTGGGTTGATTACGGACAATGGGTTTGAATATCTAGCGTTGCTTCGCCTGATGCGGTTATCGCGTATCCTGAAACTGTTGCGAATGCAGAATGCGGTTGTAGACATTTTTGGTGCCTCAGTACTGACTTTAGTGTTTGGCGTCATGGCGTTGCACCTTGGGCTGCGGGTGTTTTTGTTAGAACTCACCGAAGTGTTCGGTGTCAGTATTGAGGATTATTTTGATCGAAATATTTTGATGATAGCAGTTACGGCCGTTGGTTCGGTTTTTGGTATTGCACTGGCCATTACCTTTGGAATTGCCAAGCGCAAACAAATTGAAATTTCTGAACTGCACAGATTAGCTCTGGATGCATTGGATGCGATCGAGGCAGATATTGAGCGCCTTAAACCTGACAATACTTGGAAAGGCTCGCAAGTGTGGAGAGACAGCATTGACCAGTTTTTGAATGAAGAGGTCAGCTACCCCGAAATGAAGAGCAGAACGCGGGTGTTGTTGTCAGACGTTAGGGCACAAATTATCGACAGGCCTTCGCTTGATGTGCCGTTTCACAACAATCTTGTGGCAAGGGTAAGCCAGTTTCTTACCAAGACACAAATCGAGTTTCACCCGGTGTTTTACAAATGGCTCAACCGGATCGCACAACTGTATTTCGTTCTGGTCCTGTTAGCGGCCCCAGGGCTGACAGGTGTTTTTGTACAGTTGATGGTGATCTTTGTCTTTCAGGGGTTGGTGGTGATCATCGATGATATGGACCACGCTGTAGATACAGAAGTGACGTTGTTTAATTCCAAGATCCTTGAGGTTTGATCGCGTTATCAAAGCGGTGTTCACCATCTAAAACGTGAGGCTTTTGTCTTTGGTGTAAAGGTAAGGCTTCTAGTTTAGTAAAGCGAACCCGGAAGCTTTGTCAGCTCGCAGGGTTGAGGCAACAAATTAGCCAAGCAGACGGCGGGCGATTGTTTGCGCCAGATTGAATGGCTGATTTTGTCGTGTATCTTTTGTGTTCAAGGTGCAATGTGCGCGTTAGATACCACCCGTCGATGAAATCATGTATCACGGCAAATCGTGTGAACTCTCCCATTTCTCAATCAACCGATCACTGAGTTCTGGAAAATGTGACCCAGTTGGTGTGCATTGCTCAATACGATCAATTCTGAAATGTCGGAAGTGTTGGCGTAGCTCACACCATGCCGCAAGGAGTACTGCATCGATATAGTAGACAAGCGCAAGAGGTTTGATCTCACGCTCGGTACGTTGGTCTTGTAGGTCTAGATACGTTATCTTTAGCTCGGTTGCCTCTCGTATGAAGTGGCGCAATGTGCGTGCCTCAATGCTGGGCGTCGGTATCGCATTCCATTTCGAGACATGTAGCGGGGTCCTACGCTTCAAGTCTTGGGGTAATACATCTGAAATCTTGGCCGTTACGCTGTTGGCAGAGCGCTCAAGCCCCGGATCGCCAATACGACCCAAGAGTGCGAGCCCCACAGCAATGGCTTCGATTTCATCCTGAGTGAACATCAGCGGTGGCAAGTCAAAGCCTGCGCGCATTACATACCCAATGCCCGCTTCACCTTCGATTGGCAGACGCATTGCCTGTAGTGCGGCCATATCCCGGTATATGGTACGTTTTGTAACTTCCAGCTCGTGGCTAATTTGTTGCGCTGTCATGGGCGTGTTGGCGCGCCGCAATAGCTGGATAATTTCAAACAAGCGAGTCGATCTGGGCATATTGCAATGTAGTAGAACACTACTGACACCATGTTGTCAGTAGTGATTTTATAGAACGACAAAAATCGCCAATATATCGCTCAATAAGGACACCGTAATGCTTCATGATTACAAGGCCAGTTCAGGGACATTTGAAGCTATCTGGGCACTCGAAATTAAAACTCTAACTGAAGACACTGATCGAATATTGGATGCCGTGTTGAAGGTGCATCCCCTTAGCTATGGGCGCTACCAACGCACGGCATCGATATCTGCGGTTGGGATGGAAGCCGCGCAACCACAGGTCAACTCGACCACAACCACCCATAAGCAAGGTTATGAGGTTGGTGCCACGATGGTCGCGGATTGCCCAATCAAAGCAGGAGTATAAGGTGATTAAATATTATTATCTGAATGGTGACCATTGTTACCGCGCACTACATACGGCACATGCAGTGTATCATTCTGATGATGGCAAACTGATTGCGCGCGCTATGCGACCAGACAACAGCGAGCTATATGAGTTTGAAATCGCAGGATTTGAGATCGTAGAAGCGGGCGTGCGATGTGATTAGACCCCGTAGCGGGGCTAATTCTTTCGTCAAGCCGGGTCGTGCCATACGTGAGGCGTCTTGCGGGGCTTTCCCCATCTGCCATTATGGCACAGTTGTAACACGACGTAGTGTTAACCTAAAAGCCGCCTTGCAATCACTTGCGCCTGAATTTCGGCAGCGCCCTCAAAGATGTTCAGGATGCGGGCGTCGCACAGGATGCGGCTGATGGTGTATTCCGTCGCAAAGCCGTTGCCGCCGTGAATCTGCAATCCGTTGTCGGCGGCAGCCCAAGCGACGCGGGCGCCGAGTAGTTTGGCCATGCCAGCCTCAAGGTCGCAGCGGTGACCATGGTCTTTTTCCCAAGCGCTGAAATAGGTCAGTTGACGGGCGATCATGATCTCGACCGCCATCATCGCCAGCTTACCGGAGACGCGCGGGAACTCGATTAGGGATTTGCCAAACTGCTTGCGGTCGATGGCATATTGCATCGCCACATCCAGCGCCGATTGTGCGACGCCGATGGCGCGGGCGGCGGTTTGGATGCGGGCGGACTCAAAAGTCTCCATCAGCTGTTTGAAGCCTTTGCCTTCTTCGCCGCCCAGCAGGTTTTCACCTTTGACGTGGAAGTTGTCAAAACCCAGCTCGTATTCTTTCATGCCGCGATAACCCAGAACTTCGATCTCGGTGCCGGTCATGCCTTCGGTTGGGAAGGGGTGTTCATCCGTGCCGGGTGTCTTTTCGGCCAGCAGCATCGACAGGCCACGGTGATCGGTAGTGTCGGGGTTGGTTCGCGCCAGCAGGGTCATCACATGGGTACGCGCGGCGTGGGTGATCCATGTCTTGTTGCCGGTGATTTTCCAGTCACCGTTTTCATCTTTGACCGCACGGGTGCGCAGGCTGCCAAGGTCGGAACCGGTGTTCGGTTCTGTAAAGACGGCTGTTGGCAGAATTTCACCGCTGGACAGTTTGGGCAGCCAGTTGGCTTTCTGCTCGTTCGTGCCGCCGCAGAGGATCAGTTCAGCGGCAATTTCAGACCGGGTGCCCAGAGAGCCGACACCGATGTAGCCGCGGCTGAGTTCTTCGGAGACTACAACCATGGACGCCTTGGACAGGCCCAAGCCGCCAAAATCCTCGGGGATGGTCAGGCCAAAGACGCCCATTTCGGCCAGTTCCTCGATGATCTCCATCGGGATCAGCTCGTCCTTGAGGTGCCAATTGTGCGCGTTTGGAATGACCTTATCGACGGCGTAGCGGCGGAACTGCTCGCGGATCATTTCGAGTTCTTCTTCCAGACCGGTAGCGCCGATGGTGATTTCGGCGCTGCGTTCCTGCATCAGCTCGACCAGACGGGTGCGGGCCGCTTGGGAGTTGCCCTGCGCCATCAGTGTTTGAACTTCTGAACATTGGAAGCCGCCAAGCACATCCCAACCCAGACCCAAATCAGCCAGACGCACGACCTCGGTTTGGTTCATCGGAATGCCGCCGGCGATCTGGTGCAGGTATTCGCCAAAACCGATTTGAAGCAACAGCTGCTCGACTTCGCCAAACTTTCCATCCGCATCCAGACGTTTCGCCCAGTTGCGCATCTGACGCAGAGCTTCCACATATGTTGCCAGCCAGGACAGCCCATGCGCGGCATTCTGGTTGGCTTCCATTTCGGCACCTGAAACCCGGCCATCAATCGTCACCAAGTCGCGTAGTTTCTGCTTTGCAGCATCGAGTACGGATTCAGCGGGTGGCACGGCGGCTTCGGCCAGTGAAATCAGGTTATCGAGAACAATCGGCTTAGTCATGGTGGCGTCCTGTCTTGGCGGAAAGTGAATTACAATTACGTCCTATCTATTTTGCAGTTGCAGCGCAACTATAATGCATGTGGATGCGTTGATTTGTTCAAATCTTGCGTGACGGAAAATCTTGCTGCACACAACAAGCAACCTGTTATGTGTGGCTCATGGAGACGTTGTTTGGCGCTGATGCGCTCTGGATTTTGAGCTTTGGTTGTTTGATCGCCATCTTGGCCGGGACGGTCAAGGGGGTCGTTGGCTTTGGCATGCCCATGTTGCTGATTTCGGGGCTGAGCACGGTGATGCCACCCGATCTGGCGCTGGCGGGGCTGATCATGCCGACGCTATTGACCAACGGCTGGCAAGCATTGCGGCAGGGGTTTTCTGCAGCGTGGGAATCTGTGCGCAAATACCGAGTGTTTTTGTTGGTCGGATTGGTGTTTCTGCTGGGCTCGGCGCAGGTGGTTCGGGCGGTGCCCAGTCAGGCCTTGTTGCTGGGGATCGGCGCGCCGATTGTGCTTTATGCATTGGCATCTTTGTTGGGCTACCCTTTGCGCTTGCCTGCGGGGGCAGGGGCGCGGGCTGAGGCGGCCATCGGTGCGGTGGCCGGGTTCTTTGGCGGGATCTCTGGCGTCTGGGGGCCGCCAACGGTGGCGATGCTGTCGTCGCGTGATACCGAAAAGACCGAGCAGATGCGAGTTCAGGGCGTAATTTACGGGCTTGGTGCTGTGGCATTGGTCGTGGCGCATGTGACATCGGGTGTGTTGAACCGAGAAACCGCCCCGTTTTCGATGATCCTGATTGCCCCTGCGATGGCGGGCATGTGGATCGGATTTCGTATTCAGGATCGGTTAGATCAGGTCACGTTTCGTCGATTGACGTTTTTGGTGTTACTGCTGGCGGGGGCCAATCTGGTGCGCCGGGGACTTTGGGGCTAAGACGGCTTGATTGGTAAGAGGAAGCAGTGATGCAGGCGGCACTGGCGGGCTTTGCCCTAGGGTTTTCATTGATTTTGGCGATTGGGGCGCAGAATGCCTTTGTGTTGCGGCAGGGGCTGCGGCGCGAACATGTGTTTGCGGTTTGCCTGACTTGTGCGGTCTCAGACGCGCTGTTGATTGCTGCAGGTGTGGCGGGCTTTGGTGCACTGGCGGAGGCCGTGCCATGGTTGGAAACCGTGATGCGTTATGGCGGGGCGGTGTTTCTGATCTGGTACGGGTTGCGCAATTTTCTATCAGCCTGGAAGGGCGGCGAGGTGATGGAGAAGGGCAAGGGGACCAGCAGCCTGCGGGCGGCTTTGCTGACCTGTCTGGCGCTGACCTGGCTGAACCCGCATGTTTATCTGGATACGGTGGTATTGCTTGGATCGATCAGCGCGCAATACGCCGACAAACTGTCGTTCGCGATGGGGGCGATGACGGCCAGCTTTGTTTTCTTTTTCTCATTGGGATATGGCGCCCGCATTCTTGATCCGTTGTTTCGCAAACCCTCGGCCTGGCGGGTATTGGATGTGATTGTGGGGCTGACAATGTGGGGAATTGCGGCGAAGTTACTGCTGCATTGAGGTGTGGCGCACATGGGCTGTGCGCCCGCATCTAATAGCCGTGGTGCGATTTTGGGTTAGGTTGATGGCAACGAGACCTTTAACGGAGCCTGATCCATGAGCTGGAACCCGATGCTGGAGCCGCAACACCCCGATCAGGGGCGGTTGGACGATATTGAAACTGTGATCATTCCGCGTGCACGGGATCTGGGCAGCTTTGAAGTGCGCCGGGCCTTACCGGCTCCGCAGCGGCAGATGGTTGGGCCGTTTATTTTCTTTGATCAGGCGGGGCCGGCTGAGTTTGTGACCGGGCAGGGGATCGATGTGCGACCGCACCCGCATATTGGGCTGGGGACGGTGACATATCTGTATAAGGGTGAGTTTGAGCATCGCGATAGTCTGGGCACCCATCAGATGATTTACCCCGGTGAGGTAAACTGGATGGTGGCCGGCAATGGCGTGACCCATTCAGAGCGCACCAGTGAAGAGACCCGCAAGGGGCGCAGCGAGTTGTTCGGCGTGCAAACATGGGTTGCCCTGCCCGAAGAGGACGAAGAACGTGGTGCCAATTTTGAGCACCACGACGAGGCGGCCCTGCCGTTTTTGCAGGCCGAGGGCAAATCGCTGCGCCTGATTATGGGGCACGGCTGGGGCGAGGTTGCGCCAGTGAATACATTCACGGACATGTTTTATGCCGATGTGGTGCTGGAGGCGGGTGCGGCATTGCCATTGCCAAGTGATCATGAGGATCGTGGGATCTATGTGATGACTGGTAATATTGAGGTTGCCGGCGACACATTTGAGGCGGGCCGCATGATGGTCTTTCGCCCCGGTGACGAGATCACCATCAAAGCAGGCGAGCAAGGTGCGCGGCTGATGGCGTTGGGTGGTGAAACAATGAACGGCCCACGTCATATCTGGTGGAACTTTGTGGCTTCCTCGCGCGAGAAGATTGAGGCAGCCAAAGAAGCTTGGGCGCAAGGAGATTGGGAGCAGGGTCGGTTTCAGCTGCCGCTGGGGGATGATGCGGAGTTTATTCCGCTGCCGTGAACATGGATTGAACAGATAATCGACTGAGGATTCAATCTGACCTTTGACCTGAGCGGGGAATTAAGACACTCTGGCCTGATGTCGTCGTTATCCCAATTTGAGGTTTTGCTGCCTGAGCTGAGGGCCTATGCGCGCTCTATCGCAGAGCGGGCGGAGGATGCCGAGGATCTGGTGCAGGATGCGATTGAGCGAGCTTTGCGTAGTGACGCGCAGCCCAATCGCCTGGAAGAGTTGCGACCCTGGATGTTTCGTGTCATTCGCAACCTCTACTATGATGAATTGCGCAAAAGACGGGTTCGTCGGGAATATTCGGATGGTTTTAAACGTTTCTCTCAGGAACAGACTCACCTGAGTGACCATGTGCGGGATATTACAATTCGACAGGCATTTGATCAGCTCCCCCCTGCGATGCGGGAAATCTTGTTTCTTGTGGATATTATGGGAATGAAATATGCCGAGGCCGCAGTGGTTTTGGATGTTCCAAATGGCACAGTGATGAGCAGGATCAGCCGGGCGCGACGCGCTTTGTTGGAGTTGGTGAACGGGTCCGTCATGGGCGAGATGGAAAAACAAAAGTGACGCAGGTAACGGATCACGATTGGGCGCTTTTGAATGCGCTGGCAGACGGAGAATTGCCTGCTGATGAAGCCGAGGCTCTGTCCCAGCGGATTGAGGCCGATCCGGAGCTGGCGGACATGTTGGCGTCAATTCAACAGGTCTCGCACGCGTTGTCGGCGCTCAAACCCGACACGGTTCCTGACACGATTGTACAGTCCGCCCCAGCCAATGTGAACTGGCAGCCGTGGCCGTGGTCGTGGCTGGTGGGCGGCGCTATTGCCGCTGCGATGTCGGTGATGGTGTTTTTTGCCAACACAAGTAAATCTGTTGATCCCGCAGCCATTCATGCACTGTATGCGGCACAAATGTTCCCGGTGGCGAGTGCTCAGAACATTCAGATGGTGTTAGGGGCCGAAATCGATGGCTTCCCCAGTCTGGTAGGGGCCAATCTGACATTGGTTGTAACCAAGACCGATACCGCAGCCACATCAGCGCATTATGTTGGGGTAAATGGCTGCCGTTTGACGGTATTGCAGGGGGCTGGGGAGCAACCGGCTTTGCCGCAAAAGCTGCAATCAATTCAGTGGCGGGTCGGAGAACGTTGGTATCAGGCTCTGGCCTCGGGTATGGATCCGATTAAATTCAAAGCGGTCAGTGCCTATCTGCAACAAGCTACGCGTCGTCAAGCCACCAAAGTCGATGTCGTTGCGCTCCATGGGGCGACAAATGCTGCCGCCCCATGTGCATGAATTAAAATTCCGCTTGTCGATGTTCTGTGAGTTAGTTTTGAGCTGTCGGAAAATTGGGCCGATCTTCGTTGTAGTGGGTCTCTAAATAGTCAAGGATGATCGTCAGATCTGGATCTTCAATCTCTGACATGCCCTGTTCATCAACCATCCATTCCAGCATCTCTTCCCAACCATCACGCGTCAGGCCCTGTTGAGCGACAATCATTTCTGAATGGCAGGCAGAGCAGGCATAAAAGGTTTCTTCCGCCCCGGGTGCCATTTTCAGGATGCCGAATTCATTTTCATCGGATTCGTCGGTAGAAGTTTCTGTTGTTTCAGAGGCTGCAGGTGCATCTGACAAGGTGCTCAGATAGGCAATGAGGTTGACGCGGTCTTTTTCTTTCTTCAACCCCGCAAAGCTCATCTTGGTGCCCTTCACCTCGGCTTTGGGTCTGGTCAAAAAGGCTTCCAAACGATCAATGCTCCAGCTTCCGCCATATTCCGTCAAAGCGGGGGAGTATTTAAATTCCGGCACAGCGGCGACGTCACTGCCTATAATGCCATAAAGATTGGGGCCGGTCTTTTTTTTGCCATCAGGGCTGGCGGCGTGACAGGCTTTACATTTGTTGAAGACTTTTTTGCCTTTTTTGACGTCGCCGGCTGCGATGGCTTCGGCCAGATCGGCTTTGACTGTCGTGGCCGGCAGCAAAGTTGTGCATAGCGCAACGAGGCACATGTTCAAACTACGATTCATTGAGTGTTCCGGGATAAATGAGGGCGGAAGCATCGCTGCTTCCGCTGGGTTGGGTTAGCTGACACGCAGGCCGACGCGGTGCATGGTGTTGTTCAGATAACCCTTGGGGTTCCAGTCGATTGCAAAGGGCTGCATTGTGCCTTCGCTATCCGTTGCACGTGCCCAAACCTCGTAATAGCCTGCCTGAGGGAACGCGACGTTGGTGCGCCAGTTCTGCCAGGCGCCTGAATTGACCGGCACGTCCAGTGCGGCATCCTGCCATGTGGCTCCAAAATCGATAGAGACTTCCAGCTTCTCAACCGTGCGATCACCTGACCACGCGTGGCCGCGGACTTCGCTTTCCAATCCAACATCGGCACCGTTGGCCGGGAAAGTCACCAGTGATTTGACCGGCATACGCTCGATGATGACAAAATCCTTTTTCTCGACTTTTTCACCGGGTTCCACAGCGCGGTTAGGGACACGGTAGGCTTTGCCTGTCATTTTTGGCCCGTCATGTACGACATCGCGCAGTTGAATACGCGTGAGCCACTTTTGCGCGGTTGAGGCTGGCCATCCGGGCACCACCAGACGCAAAGGCGCGCCGTTGAGTGGGTGTAGGGCTTCGCCGTTCATTTCAAAAGCAATCAGGATGTTATCGGTCATCGCCTTGGCAATGGGCATGCCGCGAGAGATTGGCAATTTCTCCGGATCGCCGGACAGGTGCGTATCTGCACCGTAATGCGCGGTGTAAACCACGTTGGACTGAATACCCGCTTGTTCGAGCACGTCTTTCAAACGCACGCCGGTCCATTCAGAGCAGCCAACGGCGCCGTAGGTCCATTGGTTGCCTTTTGCTGGGGGATTAAAGAACCCACGGCCGTTGCCGCCACATTCCAGTGTCAGGGCCATGGTGACGACCTCGAACTGAGCTTTTAGATCAGCAATCGACAATTCCATCGGGCTGTCGACCAGCCCGTCAATGGTCAGGGTCCAAGTAGCAGGGTCGACGTCTTCAGGCGGAATGCCGTTGTTACGCACAAAGTGGCGCGATGTTGGCGTGATGGCATCATCCAGCAGCTCAGGCGGTGTTTCTGCGTTAACCGGGCGGTCATTGAGCAAGGTAAGGCCGTCTTTGCCCACCAGCACGTTGTCCTGCGCCATTGCGGCCGGCACAAAACCAATCGGCATATTGCCAGAAAACGGAATCGAGGTGCCAACCATTGCGGCCATGGTTGCCAGGCCGGTGTTTTTCAAAAATCCACGGCGATCTGGATTGGCCACGCGACCAAAGAATTCTTTGTCGGCGCGCTCGGGATCTTCTGCAAAAAAGCTGTGCACGTCGCGTGATTTATCGGGGGTTTTGGCCATATCTTCCTCCACTGGCAATGTCACGGCGTTTACTTTTTCACCGTGTTGTTTCGACATTGACGTGCGGGAAAGCCGGTTTATTCCACCGAGGTTGAAGTTTTGTTAACCAAAGCAGAGGTTTTTGTTCGCCGGGAACGCATTGAATTTCGAGAATTACCGCAACCAGGCAGGTGGGTTTCCTATTTTCTCGACGAGGTAGTCGATGAAAACCCGGACCTTGGATGTCAGCACATTTGATTTCGGGTAGACCAGCCAGATGGCCGAGCTGTCTTTGATTTCATAGTCAGGCAGGATCTGAACCAAAGATCCGTTTTGTAGCTCGCGGTACACGCTCCACATTGAGTTCATCGAGATACCAGCCCCAGCAACGGTGGCCAGACGCATGCTGGCCCCGTCATCACAGGTGACCCGGCTGTCGGAATCGGATGGCGGGAAGCTGTAGTCGTGCGGATCACCCATCTTAGAGAGTTTCCGTGGCTCGTTGCTAATGAAAGTGAGGGTTTGGTGATTGGTGAGATCCTCGGGCGTTGACGGCGTGCCGTATCGCGCAAGATAGGTGGGGGAAGCGCAGAGGATTCTGGGATCATCAGAAAGTTTGCGCGCTTTCAGGCTACTATCCTCGATGGCGTAGATGCGGAGCGCTAAGTCGAAGCTGCCGTCGATCAGGTTCATCTGCGTGTCAGAGAATTTGAGTTCGAGATTTATGCCCGGGTAGCGGTCAAGGAATTCTGGCAGCAGTGGAGCAATAAAAAGCTGCGCAAAGGTGCTGGAGGCTGCGAACCTTAATGTGCCGGTGACATCAGCACTGCCGTGCCCGAGGGCTGCGAGTGCGGCTTTTTCTTGCGATAGTATTTCCTTGGCGTAGGGCAGGAATTCGGCCCCTTCTATCGAGAGGGAAACCTTTCTTGTGGAGCGGTGGAGCAGGTCTGCACCGAGTTGATTTTCTAGTTTCGCCAATCGCGCACTCGCAACAGCAGGAGCCAACCCAAGTCTGCGCCCGGCCTCGCTGATGTTCAAAAGCTCGGCGGCCATGACGAAGAGTTTGAGGCCTGCAGTATCCATTATTATATCCAATTTACGAATTCTGAAGTGGATTTACGCCCATTTATTAAATTTCACTAGCTAATATCTTGTGTGCCAGATGCCGGCAGACTGACCTGCATCTAACTTAGCGCCCCGTACAGCAATCGTTGTGGGGACGTTTCAATGCTCAGGCTGATATAAGGATAGCTGCAATGAAATATGAAAACTTCACAACCTTTGATGTTGTGGTGAAAGATGCAATCGCAACCGTGACCTTTGACTTTGGCACTGTGAATGTTCAGGGGCAGGAAATGTTGGCGGACTTGAATAACCTTGCGATGCGGCTTGAACGAGACCGGGAAACAAAGGTTGTTGTATTCCAGTCGGCTAATCCGGAAATCTGGGTTTGCCACTATGATACGGAATTGTTGAAAGATATGTCGACAGAGGTTGTGTCACGTGAAGAGGCCCAGTTGCTTGACCTGCAATCGGTTTGCGAACGCATCAGCAAGGTGCCACAGGCTACAATCGCAAAGCTTGAAGGTTTCGCGCGCGGTGGCGGGCATGAGCTTGCCCTGGCATTGGATATGCGGTTTGGGGCGCGTGGCAAGTTCAAGTTTATGCAAATGGAGGTTGGCATGGGCATTCTGCCATGTGGTGGCGGGGCATCGCGAATGGCACGCCAGGCTGGTTTGGGCAGAGCGCTGGAAATCATTCTGAGTGCGCGTGATTTTGACGCGGATGAAGCCGAAGCAATGGGAACCATCAACAAGGTGTTGGAGCCCGATGAGATCGGCAAATACGTTGATGATCTGGCCAAGCGCATTGCCCAGTTCCCGGCGGAATCTATCAATGCATGCAAGCAGATGGTTTACGAGTCCATCGACAAGCCGATTGATGAGGCTTTGAAGGCGGAAGCGTACTGGCTATATCAGGCGACCAGCAAAACACCAGCGATCAAGCGGTTCACAATCGCCGATGAGCAGGGGCTGGAACATGACATCGAAAATCAGCGGAACTGGAATGACCTTGTCATGAAAGTTCAAGAAATCAACTAATTGAATTTAGTGTTTGAGGCGGGTATCGCTGGATAACTGGCGAAGTCCACCATTCCCTATCAATGATCGGCTTGGCGGATACGATGAACTGCGATTTCAATTGTGGTGGCGAAAAATCAGAATACTATAATTGTGAGCAATGCGATCAGCCTCGGCTGCCGCATGTCACGCAATAATCAGATTTTCGGAGCGCAAAATGATTGAACGGCTTGATTATGTTTCCCTAAATGGTCCTGCGATTGCCGGGATGGCGCAGACAAAGGATATGATGCCTTCGATTGAAGGTGGATTAAGAGCTCTGGTTGAACTTCGTGTTTCGCAAATCAATGGTTGTGCTTATTGCGTTGACTTGCACACTGTTGAGGCACGGCAGGCTGGTGAGACACAGCAAAAGCTTGATTGCCTTACCGTGTGGCGGGAAGTGCCCTTTTTTGATGCAGCGGAGAAAGCGGCGTTAGATTGGGCTGAGGCCGTCACTTTGGTTTCTGAAAGCGGTGCGCCAGATGTCGTATACGATGCCTTGTCGCCGCATTTTTCCGAAAAGCAGATTGTCGACCTTACGTTGATCATTGCGCAAATGAATGCGTGGAACCGGATCGCGATTGGTTTCCGGCACCTTCCGGAAGCGAGAACTAAATAAGTTCTCGCTCGTTGTGTAGAAATCAGTTGAATGAAACGGCGTGGATCAGAATGCTTCTGGCTTTGCCTCACGCGCCATGTGATCCAGCACGGCGTTGACGAACTTGGGCTCGCGGCCTTCGGGGTAGAAGCTTTTGGCGATGTCAACGAATTCCATGATCACCACTTTGGGTGGGGTATCGGCTTGTGTCAGCTCGGCCCCTGCAGCACGGAAAAGCGCGCGAATGGTGGGATCAATTCGGTTGATTGGCCATTTGGCCACTAGCGCGCGGTCAGTCATCTGGTCGATGCTGGCCTGATAGTTAACCGCGTCTTCCAGTATTTTGGTGAACAGGGTCACGTCACCTTCGACCATGTCCGTGTCTTCGTCTACTTCGGCACCGAAGCGGAAATCGAGAAATTCAAGACGTACTGCATCAATGGACAGGCTTGAATGTTCCATTTGGAACAGGGCCTGAACGGCATAGAGCCGGGCGGCAGATTTCATCTGGCGCTTTTTGTTGCCCGAAAGGGGTTTGACTGCGTCGCTCATGCCTTTGGCGTGTCCTCTGTGCTGCCTGCCAGCTTGTATTCATCCGGGGTAGGGACAAACCCCACGCCCTTGCTCTGACCGCCCCACTTACGGCTGAGTGCAATGAGATGCAAGGCCGCAGCGGCGGCACCGGCGCCTTTGTTCATGCGGGCCGGATCAGCGCGCACTTCGGCTTGCTCACGGCTTTCGACGGTCAGAATGCCGTTGCCAATGCAAAGCCCTTCGAGGCCCAGCAGGGTGATGCCGCGCGAGCTGTCGTTGCAGACGGTTTCATAGTGTGTGGTTTCACCGCGAATAACGCAGCCAAGGGCGACGTAGCCGTCATAATTGCTGAGACGTTCGGCTAGGCCGATGGTGGTGGGCACTTCCAGTGCTCCGGGCACTTCGACCAGATCATAGGTGCCGCCAGTGGCTTCGATCTCGGCCACAGCGCCTTTGATCATGTTGTCGGCTATGTCGCGATAGAACGGCGCAACAACGATCAGCAGTTTCACTGGCTTGTCGAATGTGGCGCGGGGCAGGGTGTATTCGGTTCCAGCCATTGGTTTATCCTTCGGTGATGCGGCGGGTGCCGACGATTTTGATGCCGTAAGCATCAAGGCCCAAATAACGAGTGTCAGGGCTGTCGGTCAGCAAGATCAGCTCGTGCAGGCCCATGGTCGACATGATCTGTGCGCCAAGGCCGGTTTGCTTGATCGTGCGGGGTCCTTCGTCGTCTTCGATCTCGCTGGCCAGTTTTGGACGCGGCTGGCGGAACAGGAAGACGGCGCCACGTCCCTCAGTCGCAATGATGTCCATCGCATTGGAAAGCTTGCCGGAGTCGTCGTTCAAGCCAATGCCAAGTACATCTTCGAGCGCATTGAGGGCGTGGGTGCGCGACAGAACTGGTGCGCCATCAGAGATGTCACCTTTGACCAGCACAACATGTTCGGTACCGCTGATCTGATCTGCAAAGATCCGCATGTCCCATTCACCGCCATGGACGGAATTTATAGTCTCGCGGCGCACTTCGCGGACCAGATTATCGTGCTTATGACGATAGGCGATCAGGTCGGAAATAGTGCCGATCTTAAGCCCGTGTTTTTGTGCGATTTCGATCAGGTCAGGCAGACGGGCCATTGTGCCGTCTTCGTTCATGATTTCGCAAATCACACCGGCAGGGGCGCAGCCAGCGAGGCGCGAGATATCAACAGCAGCCTCGGTATGGCCAGCACGTACCAAGACGCCACCGTTTTTGGCGCGCAGGGGGAACACATGCCCCGGTGTTGCGATTTCGGCCGCTGTGTTGTGCTCATCGATTGCAACGGAAACGGTGCGGGCGCGGTCCCCGGCGGAAATGCCGGTGCTGACACCTTCGCGGGCCTCAATCGAGACGGTGAAGGCCGTCTCGTGACGCGACGAGTTGTTTACCGCCATCATTGGCAGGCCCAGCTGGGATACTCGTTCGGCTGTCATCGGCAGGCAGATCAATCCGCGGCCATGGGTGGCCATGAAGTTGATCGCAGTAGCATCGGCGTATTCGGCGGCGATGACAAAATCGCCCTCGTTTTCGCGATCTTCATGATCGACCAGAATATACATCCGGCCAGCCTTGGCCTCGGCAATGATTTCTTCGGTCGTGGCAAGCGCCGTGCGCAGCCCCTCTTCGATGGGGCCGGGTGTTTCATATGGAATGGTATCGGACATGGTGCCCTCTTGGCTGTCAGCGTTTGCCATTTATCGCAGGCTGGGCGCGAATGCCAGAGGGGAAGTGCGAAGAAGGGAGTACGCATTGATGTAATCGGGTCGTTATTTCGGCGGTTCCGCCTTGTTGGGGCGATTGGCTGCAGGCTTTTTGCCTGTGCAACACCTGTACAGTACGAAGAGCATGCAAAGAATGATTGAAATCAGGAATGCAAATGTAGACGCAGCGACAAGATTGAACTGACCAACCAGATATAAAATGACGGTCAAACTAACAAAGTTGAGCATGATTTTCAGTACAAAGCGTTCGACTGGGTCATGCGGCTGGCTTGATATCGGCAATTCCACTGGCTGCGGTCCTTTGATGGTTCGCAATCATAGGATATCAGAGCAGGCCTTGTTTGGCGGAAATTCGCTATCAAAAGGGTGTGACCTTGCGTCACCTTGGTATTTTCTTGAGACCTGATTTTGTTCTGCTACTGTGCCCGTATCACAGCAGAAGAGTCGCCAAATGCCAAAACTCATCCGCCTTTACATCATCAATGTCGCCATCGGCTTTGGTCTGGCGGCGGTGTTTGTAGGTATGTTGCTGTGGTTTAATATCGCAAATCTGTGGCATTTGATTAGCACTTCAGACAAGGGTTGGTTGGCGCTTTTGATCTTGTGGATTGCCAATGGCATTGTTTTTGCAGGAGTTCAGTTCGCGATTGCAGTGATGCGGATGAAAGATGATGACGATGACGAGCCGCGCGGCGGTTTGCGTCAACATGTGATGCGGTGCGATCCTGTCCCGATCCCGGTGCGCGTTGAGGAAAACAAGGCGCGCCCGTTCTGGAAGTCTCAATAACGCGATCTGAAAATGGACACAGCTTTCTAAGCTATGAATGAGGCTTTGCGGTTTTCAGCCGACGGGATTGACGAATGTTGTCCTGCCCGTTTTCATAGTGCTATGTTTTGTATGTGTTTTTGTGCTTGGAGGGGCCATCGTATCAGGCAGATATTCCTATCAACAAAGATATTGTCAGTCACTGATTTGCACAACTCTCGGCAAACTGACGCCACAATCGCGACGTTCATTGCAGTGACGATATCTGCAAATTGGGCGGGAAGTTGAGATGACAATAGCGATTGAAAGTAATGAGGCTAATGCCGAGGAAACACGGCTTACTGCTGTAATATGCAGCTCGATGCGTTTTGTAAAAGCTGCAGTCAGAATTACGGCCTGTGCGATTGTTCCAATGTTGTTTGCGACCCAATCGGTTAATGCAGATACATCTAACCGCATTCAACCTAAACGTCAGATGGCAGCACCATCAGGTGCTGTCGAGCTATGTTCACGTTATGCATGGGCCTGCGCAACCTCTTCAGGTGGTGCGAAAATCAGTTCTCTTCAAATCCCCGCGGTTCAGAAGATTAACCGGCGGATCAATCAATCTGTGCGGAGCGTTCCGGATCAAAGACAATATCGTACCAAAGATGTCTGGGCCTTGCCGACGCGCACGGGCGGGGACTGTGAAGACTACGCTTTGGCAAAAAAATTGAAACTTGTGCAGATGGGATATGCCCCGGAGGAATTGCTGATCGCAACCGTGGTTCATAAAAAACTAGGGCCGCACGCAGTTCTGGTAATCCGGACGGAACAAGGTGATTATGTTTTGGACAATCTCACCAATCGGGTTCTTCTTTGGAAAGAGACAAATTACTTTTTCGTACAAATGCAAAACCCGCAGAATCCCAAACAATGGGTCGGCGTGTTCTTAGGCTGATTTGACTAAAGGCTGAGAGCACTCTGATCAGTGTTGAATGCTAAATACTCAAAAGCTCTCACACTTGAGTGAGAGCTTTTGAGCCGTCTTATAATATTCAAATTTATTTGGCAGTGCCAGATCCATCAGATCCACCAGTGGACCCACCTTCGTTCGGATCACCGCCACCTTCGTTCGGATCACCGCCACCTTCGTTCGGATCGCCACCACCATCGTTCGGATCGCCGCCACCATCATTCGGATCACCGCCACCAGTGGGACCGTCACCGCTTGGACCGTCACCGCTTGGACCGTCACCGCTTGGACCGCCACCGCTTGGACCGCCATTGCCGTCGTTGCCACCATCACTGCCACCTGGATCACCGGGACCGCCGCTCGTTGCAGCGGGTGCAAAATCCGCCAGCACTGTCGCCAGCGCTGGGCATTCCGCATACAATGCTGATGCAACATCGCCGAAATTGCGCGAGCGTTGCAGGTAGCGGAGTAACCCTTTTGTAACAGTCTGGCATTCGCAAAGTTCGGTCACTTCGCTGACATTTTTTGCGGTTTGGACGGTACACGCCACTTCGGCGTTTGCGGGGGCTGCGGCCAGGCTCAGCATAAATGCACCGATCATCCCGGAAAATCCGCTTGTTGTTTTATAATACATTTTGGTCTCCATTTAACCAGTATATTGGCGCATGCCTGTTTATTTGGCGCCGTCACTCTCTACCCAGATAACACCTCAAGTATAAATAAAATTCGCCACAATTGGCAAGGTTGCGGGGGGGTGAGTGGGGGTTATTGTGTGTTATTTTGCAACAATAGGTGCAGATTGCGGTATAGTTTCCTGAAATCACATCAATCAAGGAGTTCGTGGGGCTCAAATGTGGTTATTTTGCGTTTTCATTGGGCGCAGAATCATTGTGTTAAAATGACGCCTAAGCCACCATTTCAAACTGGTCATGAAATGGGCCCTGAGGCCTGAATTGAAGTTAAGAGGATTTGGTGTGGCGGGCCCGCACGCAGCCGTTTGGTTATCTCATTCCCGAGGACCTGTATATACAGGTGGGCGCCGGGTAACCGAACCAGGGCCCGGACAGAGCCAGCTCCCTCGGAATTGCTTAAGGCCACCGGAATGCAACCGTAGACGAGAAGGGCAGCACCCGCCACCGGCTTTACCTAGTGCCTGTTGCGTTGCGGGGCAAGGGGTTGCGTGCGTTCATGTTTTGTTCATAATTGAGTGATGAAGAACCTCAGGTCCAATGTTGAACAGCCTGGACAGTTGTTGGCGCGCGGTGTTTGCCGTGGCCTGTTGGGGTATGACTTTGCTTGCGTTACGGAATTTACGCCCGAACGCGGCCGGCGTGTGGATGTAATGGCGGTGGGGCCGAAAGGCGAGATTTGGGTGGTGGAATGCAAATCGTCGCGCGCCGATTTTCAGACAGATAGCAAGTGGGAAGGATATCTTGGTTGGTGTGACAGGTACTTTTGGGCAGTGGATGCCTCATTCCCTGCCGAGCTTTTGCCTGAAAATACCGGGCTTATGATTGCCGATGCTTATGGAGCAGAGATTGTCAGGATGGGGCTGGAGATTAAATTGCCTGCCGCTCGGCGGACGGCCCTGACACGCCGGTTTGCTCGCTATGCCGCACAGCGCCTGCAGGCAATCCGTGATCCACGGTTATGAATTGCGCGCCTCAGCGGCGGCCACGGCCGCGAGAATTTCGTCGGCGATTTCACGCGCTTCATCTGGATCAAAGTCCATCGGGATTTCGATGCCCTGAGCCTCAATATACAAACGAATCATCCCTTGGTCGGTTGGCCCGATCTGCAGATTAGCTTCGACATTGCTTTCTTTGTTGATACCCATGGGTGTCTCCATCTTGATAAAGAGCTGGTAGCCATTTTACCTGAAAATTACAAGCAGCCACAGGATTGACTTGGAGGCAAATTTCCTGCGAAATTGAATGCCTGCGCTATTGCATTCAGTGCGTAGGCCGGGTAAATCGCCCGACAGTGCCGCCTTAGCTCAGTAGGTTAGAGCGCCTGATTGTGGATCAGGAGGTCCCCCGTTCGAGCCGGGGAGGTGGTACCACTCCCAAACATCAGAATATGTTTTACTGTCCGGCTTCGATTTGAATCGTTTGCTGCAACTGTCCCGATACACGGTTGTAGATCAGGATCTGGTTGTCTTTTGTCACAACGGCGTACCAGCCATCGCCTTGGGTAAAGGCTGCGGCTTCGCTGCCATTTGGTAAAGTGATGGTTTCGGGCAGCTCAGTTGTGCCAATGTTAGAGAAGCGGATGACAAACAGGACGGTGATCACTATGAAGCCGATAATCATTGTCGCCGACAGGATTGTGACCAGCAGGCGCAGATATTTCACCATCGCCGGATCGACCGGCTGAGATTCAGGATTATCCGTCATGGGCGATGCCCCTCTCTCGTTTCAGATCGCTGCCGATCCGCCTGCGCGTCTTGATAAGGCGCTTTCACGGGATGTGCCAGAGGCGGCATCGCTTTCGCGGACCCGGCTGACCAAGCTGCTGAGTGATGGGGCGGTTACCGTAAACGGTGTGGTTGCCTCTAACCCCAAGGCACGGGTGAATGAGGGCGATTCGGTTGAGATCACAGTGCCCGAGGTGCGAGATAGTCATATCAGCGCGCAAGATATTCCGCTTGAGGTGGTTTACGAGGATGACGATCTGATCGTTGTCAACAAACCGGCTGGCATGGTGGTGCACCCTGCGCCCGGCAGCCCCGATGGGACCTTGGTGAATGCCCTATTGCACCATTGCGGCGATAGCCTCTCAGGCGTTGGCGGGGCCAAACGCCCGGGTGTTGTGCACCGGATCGACAAGGACACCAGCGGCTTGCTGGTGGTGGCCAAATCGGATGCGGCGCATCATGGTCTGGCCGATCAGTTTGCGGCACATACGATTGAACGTAAGTATCACGCGCTGGCCTATGGGATGCCGGATGT
The DNA here is from genome assembly GCF_900327775.1 of Roseovarius sp. EL26. Classification (NCBI taxonomy): domain Bacteria; kingdom Pseudomonadati; phylum Pseudomonadota; class Alphaproteobacteria; order Rhodobacterales; family Roseobacteraceae; genus Roseovarius; species Roseovarius sp. EL26. Next base: position 1,817,753 of record NZ_OUMZ01000007.1, on the reverse strand, counting down.
GGCGCATCCACGGCTGCGTGGTGTGCGCGGCGTTGGGGTGGAGCCGGGAAGCATTATTCGCATCACCACAAACCTCAGCCGGCACAAGACGGATCGTCAGAGGCAAGCGGTGTTGTTTGAGGGCGGAAAACACGCAATCACCCGCACCCGCGTTATCGAAAGTTTTGGGCAACCCTCTGCAGTGTCTATGGTTGAGTGTTGGTTGGAAACCGGGCGCACGCATCAGATCAGGGTTCACATGGCGCATATCGGCCATGGGTTGATTGGTGATCCGGTCTATGGTGGTCGCCGCAAAATCTCGGCGCGGGCCTTACCTGACGATGCCGCGGCGCAGTTGGCGGGGTTCTCGCGTCAGGCCCTGCATGCGGCGGTCTTGGGGTTTGATCATCCGGTCAGTGGTGCGCAGATGCATTTTGAGGCGCAGTTGCCTGATGATATGGTAAAGCTGCTTGAGTGTCTGCGCGGCTGATGGCCGATCGTTGGTGGAATTGGCGAAAACCTGCAATATTTAGCACGGTTTCGTGTAAACTCTGACATAGACCTCGTAATGCGCCATAGGCGTATTCATATTTTATTAAACGAATTGGTTCAGTGGCTTGAAATGAACGCCACCCGTTCCTAAATATAATGTTAAGCCAATATACATTGGAGGGACAGAACATTGAGTAACTATAAAAATCTTCCTGCACCAACACCTGAAGGTGGTTTGAACCGCTATATGCAGGAAATCCGTAAATTTCCGCTGCTAGAGCCAGAAGAAGAGTACATGCTGGCCAAGCGCTGGGTTGAAGAGCAAGACAGCCAGGCTGCGCATAAGATGGTCACCAGCCACCTGCGTTTGGCGGCCAAGATTGCCATGGGGTATCGCGGCTATGGATTGCCGCAAGCCGAGGTGATTTCTGAGGCGAATGTGGGCTTGATGCAGGCGGTCAAACGGTTTGACCCGGAAAAGGGGTTCCGTCTGGCGACCTATGCCATGTGGTGGATCCGCGCCAGCATTCAGGAATATGTCCTGCGCAGCTGGTCGATGGTAAAGCTGGGTACAACTTCGGCGCAGAAAAAGCTGTTTTTCAACCTGCGCAAAGCCAAGTCGCGCATCGGTGCGTTGGAGGAGGGCGACCTGCGCCCAGAGAACGTCAAGCGGATCGCGCATGATCTGGGCGTGACCGAGGATGAAGTCATCTCGATGAACCGGCGGATGTCGGGTGGGGATGCCTCATTGAATGCCACGGTTGGTTCTGAGGGCGAAGGCACGATGCAATGGCAGGATTGGCTGGAAGACGAAGATGCCGATCAGGCCAGCGATTATGAAGCCCGTGATGAACTTGAAGCCCGGCGCGAGCTGTTGGCCGATGCAATGAGCGTTTTGAATGATCGCGAACGCGATATTCTGACCCAACGTAGGTTGAGTGATAAGACCATCACACTTGAAGATCTAAGCGAATCTTATGGTGTTAGCCGTGAACGTATTCGCCAGATTGAGGTGCGTGCTTTTGAGAAACTGCAAAAACGTATGCGCAGCCTGGCTCAAGACAAAGGAATGCTAAGCGCCGTCTGACCGCTTGGCGTTGCCAAAGAATCACAGTAGCCTCTCTCCGTCTCCGGAGGGAGGCTTTTGATTTCAAATTTACGGTAACGCAAACATGCTTTTTCTTAGGATTGCCAAACGCGGATTTATGATCGGCCTGTTCGTGGGCTTGGCAAGTTGCGGCCCGCGATATCATGCCCAGCGCGCCGCGCCATCGCCGAACGCGACGATTACTCCGGTCTATGTCGCGACCGGACGAGCCTTGGATAAAACAGGCCCCGCCTTTGGAGCGCGCCGAACAGCTGGGTTGAACTATTTCCGGGCTGACGTGTCGATCCCACCAACGCATACGCCGGGACATATTGAGGTGCATAAGGGGGAGGCAAATGCGGACGAGCATTTTGTTGTGACTGCCACGCGAGTCTACGAGACGGCGGGTGATTTTCGATCACAGGTGATGAAAAGCGCGCCAAATCACGAAAGCATCGTGTTTGTACATGGATACAACAATACGCTTTCGGAGGCGATGTTTAGGTCTGCACAGATCAAACATGATTTTGAAGGCAAAGACCCGATGGTTCTGTTTTCGTGGCAATCCGCAGGCAGCGCCAAAGGGTATATCTATGACCGAGACAGTGTGATGTTTGCGCGGGACGATTTGGAAGATCTGCTGAATAACCTTACCAAGGGTAAAAATGACAAGGTGTTTTTGTTCGCGCACTCGATTGGGTCACATCTAGCGATGGAGACCTTGCGGCAAGCCGCATTGCGTGGGGATCAACGATTGCTTTCGCGGATCAGCGGTGTTGTGTTGATGTCGCCGGATTTGGATATCGACGTTTTTAAACGGCAGGCTGCGGCCATTGGCGAGCTTCCGCAACCGTTTTTCATTTTCACAACGCAAGATGACAAGGCCTTGGGGTTGGCGGCACTTGTGACCGGCAAGAAGCCAAGACTTGGGTTGCTCAACAGTACTGAAGAGGTCGAAGGGTTGGGCGTTACGATTATTGACTTCACTGCTTTGGAAGAGGGTGAAGGGGGTAATCATGCTGTGCCGGTCAGCTCCCCTGCGGCTATTTCGATCTTGCAAGGTATTGGCCGGCAGGCGGAACTGGGGACGGAAGGGTTTTCACAGTATCTGGCGCTTGAGGCCCCATTGAACTGAGAAGGAGCGGTAACATGGCTGGTGGGTGGGCCCGCGACGGGGCTGTCAGCGAACAGATTGAAGCATCAATCTCGGACGAACTGGCACGGATGAAGGCGAAGGCGCGGCCTGTTGGCGAAAGCCTGAAGTATTGCGCCGAATGCGAAGAGGAAATCCCCGAAGCACGCCGTCAGGCTCTGCCCGGCGTTAAACTGTGCATCGATTGCGTGCAGGAACGCGACGCCACTTTCAAGGCGCGCGGTGGTATCAATCGGCGTGGATCAAAGGACAGCCAGTTGAAGTAAGAGTTTATCTCAATTCCAAATTCATACATTCCCATGGATTAGCAATAAGTTTGGTGCGAGTGAGCAATCAATCAGTGATGTGAATGACATCAGGTTTTTCGCTGGCGAGCAATTATACCAATATTATGTCTTGTTAGTCGTCCCGTGCGTTTTTGGACAATCTGTGTTAGATCCAACTGTATTGGATTTGTTGATGATGACTTTATGATAACTGTTTTAAAAAAATATTACCCTACGTTTGCTTTTCATTGTTCAGAAAAACTGCGCAGCTTAAGATTTATGTTTTGTTGTGCATTGGGGCTTTCCTGAACATTACAATTGCATCAGCCGGTGAAAATCACGTTGTCATATTTGCAGATTTTGCTTGCACGGATAATGCGGCTGGCGATCCAGATGATTGTTTGGCTGTAGAAGCACTAAAGGGCATCCCACATGTAAATATTGTCGCGGTGATGACGACGGGCGGGAATACGCAAGCCAGACGCGCGTTCGAACTGGGAAAAACCCTGTTTCCTGATTTGGTCGTTCTTCCGGGTACACGGCCACGCAGCAAACAAATATTACCAGCTCATTATAAATTGGCGTCTTTGATAAAGGATCTCGGATCTGAAGTGCGTGTTCTTGTGCTATCACCCGCGACGGATTTAAAGAAATTGAACGCCATATCCCCTGATATCCTTAAAACTGTTGAACAGGTCGTTTTTGTTGGGGTCGCGCACCTGGTGATACATTTGCAATGCGGCCCGGGTGGCGGACATTGCGTGATATGAATTTTGAAAAGGATCGACGCGCGTTTGCTGTATTACTACCTATGTTGTCGAGGCACCGTGTTGAAACAATGTTCGTTGGTTTTCGAGCAGCAATGAACACGGATGTTCCCATAGAATTTGTTCCTCGGGATTATATACAAAAAACACGAAAAGCTTGGGCGCGGAAATGCAGGCTTTGGTTCGGTGCCGAGACACCACTTTTCGACGTTGTCGCGGCTATGGCGGTTACTCCGTACCGAGATCATCTGAATTGTCAGGGCGTGTGGGTCAAAATAGGTTATGATTTAATCGGGATAGCAATGACGAGGTCAAATTTTCGATTATGCCGTTAGCTCTAACAGTTTGTAATGCAGTAGCAGATGCTGAGGTAGGCCAAGTGAATTTGATTTTATCTGTGGCAGCAGGTTAGGATCTGAAAAATTCAAATCAAAGGGAATTTTTAATGACGAATCTTACTAAACGCGGCTTTTTGAGTGCTGCAATTGTTTGGGTCAGCGCCCCAGTTTGGGCTGCTTCAGAGCCCTATTGGTTTACTGGAAAAACATCATATGGAGCGCAGGGCGCGGATGTCGTGGCTTATTTTGGCCTTAACAAAAGAGCCGATGCGATCATAGGGAATGATGCCTTTCGAACCAAATGGAAAGGTGTGCAATGGCGTTTCTCGAATGCGCAGAACATGGCCGTCTTTAAGGCTAATCCCGCAAAGTATGCGCCTCGTTTCGGGGGGTACTGTTCTCTGGCCATGGCAAATGGATATCTTGCAAGCGGTGATCCAGGCGCTTGGAGTGTCATCAATGGTCGCTTGTATTTGAACTATTCCAAGTCTGTTCGATCACGGTGGTTGAAGAAAGCCAATGGCAACATCCGAAAAGCGCAGGAACATTGGCCTTCTGTACTGAACGCATAGCTCAGCAGAATTGTGGGTGATGTCAGGTTTTGATCGTTTTTAGATGAAGATCTGCGAACAGAGCAGAGCACTGCCTACAGTTCTGAGTTAATCCTCCATCGCTTCCAGCTCATCGATGAAGCGTGAAATCATGCTAAGGCCCTTATCCCAGAATTTGGGGTCAGAGGCGTCAAGGCCGAAGGGGGCAAGCAGCTCTTTATGGTGTTTCGATCCACCGGCGCGCAGCATGTCGAAATACTTGTCCTGGAAACCTTCGGGGTTTTCTTCGTAAACCGCATAAAGCGCGTTCACGAGCCCATCACCAAAGGCATAGGCGTAGACGTAGAAGGGCGAATGCACGAAATGCGGGATATAGGCCCAGAAGTTTTCATAGCCTTCGACAAAATCAAATGCAGGCCCAAGACTTTCGGCCTGTACTGACATCCACAATGCGTTGATGTCGTCGGGCGTCAGTTCGCCTTCGCGCCGCGCGGCGTGCAGTTTGCATTCAAAGTCGTAAAACGCGATCTGGCGTACGACGGTGTTGATCATGTCTTCGACTTTGCCGGCGAGCAGGACCTTGCGTTCTTGATCATTGGCAGCACCGTCCAGCATTTTGCGGAAGGTTAGCATTTCACCGAATACGCTGGCGGTTTCGGCCAATGTGAGGGGCGTGCTGGACAGCAGTTCACCCTGATCAGCGGCCAGCACCTGATGCACGCCGTGGCCAAGCTCATGCGCCAGTGTCATGACATCGCGCGGCTTGCCCAGATAATTAAGCATCACATAGGGGTGTACATCGGTGACGGTGGGGTGGGCAAAGGCACCGGGAGCCTTGCCGGGTTTCACGCCTGCGTCAATCCAACCTTTGTCAAAGAACGGTTGCGCGATTTCTGCCATGCGTGGGTCAAAGGCGCCATAGGCGTCCATCACGGTGCTCTGAGCACTGGCCCAATCGACAGTTTTGGTGTCTTCAATCGGCAGTGGCGCGTTACGGTCCCAGACCTGCATCCGGTCCAACCCCAGCCATTTGCGCTTCAGCTCATAATACCTGTGCGAGAGTTTGGGATAGGCGGCGACAACTGCATTGCGCAGGGCCTCGACCACCTCGGGTTCAACATGGTTCGACAGATGCCGCCCGGTTTGTGCCGTGGGCATGCCGCGCCAGCGGTCGATGACCTCTTTTTCCTTGGCAGCGGTGTTGTGGACGCGGGCGAAGGTACGGATGTTTTCGCCCAAAACGCGCGCGACCTCACGCGAGGCGGCCTCGCGGATGGCGCGGTCTTGTTCAGTTAAGAGGTTGAGCGTGCCTTCGATATTCAGCTCTTCGCCGTTCACTTCAAACTCCAGCCCGGCGATGGTTTCATCGAACAGCCGCTCCCACGCGTCGCCAACCACGCCCATATCGTGCAAGAATCTTTCCAATTCATCAGACAGCTGGTAGGGCTTCATTGCACGAATGCGGTCAAGCACAGGCTTGTAGCGGGCAAGATCGGCGCTTTCTGCGTATATTGTGTCAAGCGCGTCTTCTTCCAAACGGTTCAGCTCGAGAGAGAAGAACACCAGTGGCGTGCTGAATATTGTGACCTTTTCTTGAGAATCGGATAGGAACTTTGCCCGTTCACCATCGGTGGTCAGTTGATAATAGCGCAAACCGGCAAAAGACATGATGCGCCCGGCAACGGTACTGATCTTCTCATCGCGCTGAATGCATTCCAGCATGCCCGCCGCATCCAATGTATCGAGCTTGCCTTCATAATCGGCGGCAAAATCGGCACAGGCTTTTTCCAGCCATTCCAGATCACGGGCCAGCTCAGGCGCGTCTTCACCAGTGTACAGATCACTTAGGTCCCATTCCGGCAAGTTGCCAAGGTCTTTGCCCCCGGCAGTGGCGTTGGCGTCTTTGACAGGAAAGGGAAGGGTCAGCATGGGATACCTCAGCTTAAAATATGTTGCCCCAGACATATTGCGCCCGTGCGGGGGGAACAAGGGCTGGGCTTGTCATTTATGTGTTGCGGCGTAGGGTGCAGGCCAACACGTGATCAAGGAGTGGCGAAATGCGGTTTGTGCGATACGGTGAAACGGGGGCGGAGCAGCCAGGGGTTCTGGATGCTGACGGTCGGTTGCGTGATCTGAGCGGTGTGATCTCCGATCTTGCCGGTGATGTGCTGGCGCAATTGCCGGATGTTGATCCTGAATCTTTGCCATTGGTACAGGGGCAACCGCGTCTTGGCCCGCCGGTGGCGAATGTGGGCAAGTTCATCGGAATTGGGTTGAACTATTCTGACCATGCAGCTGAGGCCGGAATGGAGCCGCCAACAGAGCCGATTGTGTTCATGAAGGCCACATCTTCGATCACGGGACCTTATGACCCTGTCATGTTGCCACGCAGGTCTGAAAAATCAGACTGGGAAGTGGAACTGGGCGTGGTGATTGGTAAGCCCGCGAAATATGTATCTCAAGCGCGGGCGCTGGATCACGTTGCAGGGTATTGCATTGTTAATGACGTGTCCGAGCGCGCGTTTCAGATCGAGCGCGGCGGCCAATGGACCAAGGGCAAGGGCTGCGACACCTTTGGGCCGATTGGACCCTGGCTTGTGACACCGGACGAGATTGGGGACCCGCAAACTTTGGATCTGACGCTGGATCTGAACGAAGAGCGGGCGCAGACAGGCAATACCGCATCGATGATCTTCTCTGTAGCGGAGATCATTTCTTATCTAAGTCAAATGATGAGCTTGCAGTCCGGGGATGTGATTGCCACTGGTACGCCGCCCGGTGTGGGTATGGGGGCTAAGCCACCGCGCTATTTGAGCGAGGGGGATGTGATGGAGCTGACTGTTTCTGGTCTTGGTCATCAGAGCCAGATCGTTGGTCGAGATCAGTAGCGGCCTGATCAAAATGATCGCATAGCTTGCGGGTGATATCCGCACGGATGTCGGGCGTGTCCATCAGCAATTCGTGATGGCCACCTTCGACGACATGTAATGTGCCATTGGGCCAGCGTGTCATGCGGTCTTCGATCCGCGGAACATCAACAATCGCCTCAAGTGAGCCGTAAAAGGTAAAGCACGGCAGATCAGGCGAGGCGAGGCGCTGCATTTGTCGGGTGGCTTTGAGTGCTTCGATTAACCAGCCCATACTGGGACCGCCAAGGCCAAGATCCGGCTTTGTGCGCACCTGATCGATCATGTAATCATACATCGGGCGATCATTGGTTAGCTTATTGTCTTCAAACGCCTCTTGCAGAACGTAGCTCTCTCTAGAGGTGCCGGGGGTATATATGTGCCCAAGGCCAACCTTTTGCGCCAGTGTGGACAACGTCCAAGCCACGGGCCGCATCTGGGGCGAGATTGAGATGCCCCACATCGGGCCGGAAAAGGCGCAAGAGGCAACCGGCAGGCCATTATAGATGGCCTGCAACCCAATGCCGCCGCCCATGGAATGACCTAGCAAATGCCACGGCTTAGGCAGGTTCAGCTCTGTCGCCATTTCGAGCAGTGCATCAATGTCTTTCTGATAATCAGAAAAACGAATGACATGGCCGGGCATAGGATCCGATATCAAACGGTCCGACAGCCCTTGACCGCGCCAGTCAATGACACAGCTGGCATAGCCGCATTGCGCCAGATCAGATGCCGTGCGGCCATATTTTTCGACATATTCGGTGCGGCCAGGAAACAGAAGAACGGTACCTTTGGCCCCTTCATGTGCCCACACACCCGCGCGAATACGCACCCCGTCGTCGGTTCTCAGCCAATAGGCCTGTCCTTGGTCAGGCCCATCGGTGATTTCCGTATAGAGAGGTGCGATTTCCATCACGACAGGACGTTACCCAGTTGCATCGCCATGCCCATGTCACCATCAACGGTCAGCTTACCGGACATGAAAGCACCGGTTGGGTTCAGCTCACCGGACAGGATCGACTGAAAGGTATCTGCATCGGCAGTCAGAGTGACGTCTGCATCGCCGTCCTCGGCACGCACGCCTGCGCTATCCAGCATGATCGCGCCTTCGCCTTCGATCATGAATTTGGCAGAGCCGTCAAAAGAACCGGACAATTTCTCGGTTAGGGCTTCTACGGCGGCGTTTACGATGTCGCTCATTGGGCGATCCTCCTGAATTGATCGATACGGGGCTTTGATTCCCGCTGATCTGCGCTAAAGTCATATATGTTATGAGCATACAAACCCGCATATACAATTGTATCGTCACGGCATTTTTAACGATAGCCGTAATTTCGCTGCCAGCGGCTGCGGAAAATCACGCGTTGAGTCGGATGTTTGCCCAGCTCAAGAGTGCAGAGCCCGAAGAGGCGCAGAAAATCGCTGATGAGATAGAGTTGGAATGGTCGAAATCCGGCTCTCCTGCGATGGACCTGCTTTTGAAACGAGGGGAGGACGCACTGGAGGTGGGTGATTCGCGTGCTGCGATCGAGCATCTGACTGCGCTGACCGACCATGCACCAGAATTTGCGCAGGGTTGGCATATGCGGGCGGTGGCATTTGCACAGGCCGGGATGTACGGGCCTGCAATGGCGGATCTTGAACATACGCTGGCACTGGAGCCGCGGCATTTCAATGCGATCCTCAGTCTTGGCGTGGTGCTGGAAGAGGTGAATAAACCGCATTTGGCCTACGAGGCCTACAAGCAGGTACTGGCTATACATCCGCACCAAGAGGACGTAACCACCGCATTGGAACGTTTGGACGGCACCATTGGCGGTGCGGACCTCTGAACAATGACCTCTGAGCAGTACGGAGAGCGCTGATGGGCGAGCAGTCGCGGATTTTGGCCGTTCTCGGTCCAACTAACACAGGCAAAACACATTTTGCAATTGAACGGATGCTGGCGCACCGAACCGGGGTGATTGGCCTGCCGTTGCGGCTATTGGCGCGTGAGGTTTACGACAAGATCGTTGCCATCCGCGGGCCGTCTGTGGTTGCGTTGGTGACAGGCGAGGAACGGATAGTTCCAGCCCGTGCAAAATACTGGGTGTGCACTGTCGAGGCTATGCCCGAGGGGATGGGCGCGGATTTTGTCGCGATCGATGAAATTCAGCTTTGTGCCGACCCGGAGCGCGGGCATGTATTTACTGACCGGCTGTTGCGGATGCGGGGCTTGCTGGAAACTCAGTTTTTAGGCTCGCACACCATGCGCAGTGTGATTGCGGCCCTTGTACCAGGGGTCGAGTTTGTTGGCCGTGAACGCATGTCGCAGCTGTCCTATACAGGCCCTAAGAAGATCTCAAAAATGCCGGCGCGCAGTGCAATTGTTGGATTTTCCGTTGATAATGTCTATGCCATTGCCGAGCTGATCCGCCGTCAGAAAGGCGGCGCTGCGGTGGTGATGGGCGCGTTGAGCCCGCGTACGCGCAACGCGCAGGTCGAGCTCTATCAAAATGGTGATGTTGATTATCTGGTGGCCACCGATGCGATTGGGATGGGCCTCAATTTGGACATAGACCATGTGGCGTTTTCGTCACTCAGCAAGTTTGACGGGCGGCGGATGCGCCCCCTTGCGCCAAATGAACTGGGCCAGATCGCCGGCCGCGCGGGGCGCGGGATGAGCCACGGCACGTTTGGGGTGACGGGCGATGCACCGGACTTACATGAAGAGGTCGCGCAGGCGATCACGGATCATCGCTTTACCCCGATCAGCAAACTGGAATGGCGCAATGCGCAGCTTCAGTTTGGAACGGTAGATGCTTTGATCGGCTCGCTAGAGCAGAAGTCAGACAGTGAGCTGCTGATGAAAGCCCGCGAAGCCGATGACCTGAAAGCGCTAAAAACCCTCTCGCAAGTTGATGAGGTCAGCGGCCGGGCGCGAGATGGATCCTCGGTGCGTTTATTGTGGGATGTGTGCCGCATTCCTGATTTTCGTGGCATCAGTCACGCTGAATACACAGGTTTGCTTGAGCGTATATTTTCTGATCTGCATGAATATGGCCGGGTGGGTGATGACTGGTTTGGACGTCAAGTACGCAGGTTGGATCGCTCTGATGGCGACATTGACACATTGTCGAAACGATTGGCGTATATCCGCACATGGACCTACGTTGCGCAAAGAAAAGGCTGGGTAGACAATGAAACCCATTGGCGAGAGGCTACTCGCGCTGTAGAAGACCGCTTGTCAGATGCGCTGCATGGAGCGCTGACGCAAAGATTTGTGGACCGGCGGACATCCGTGCTGCTTCGCCGGCTCAAGCAGAAGGAGGCCATGGTGGCCGAAGTAAACGACAAAGGTGATGTGACGGTCGAAGGTGAATTCGTAGGCCGTCTCGAAGGATTCCGTTTCATTCAGGACAAAGGTGCGGCTGGGCAAGAGGCGAAAGCCATTGCGCAAGCGAGCCTGCAAGCATTGGCACCGCATTTCCATTTGCGCGCTGATCGTTTTTATAACGCGCCTGATACAGAGATTGATTTCACTGAGCAGGGCGGTCTGATGTGGGGCGAGCATGCCGTTGGTAAACTGACTACAGGCAGCGATGCACTCAAGCCGCAGGTTGTAGCCTTTGTTGATGAGACGGCAGGCCCTGACGTTGAGCAGAAAGTGCAGCGCCGTCTGCAGCATTTCATCGACCGCAAGATTGCGACCCTGTTTGAACCGCTGCTGAATATTCAGCGCGATGAAACACTTGCCGGCTTGGCGCGTGGCTTTGGCTTTCGGCTGACCGAGGCGTTCGGGATTGTGCCACGTGGTGATGTCGCCGAAGATGTCAAAGCACTGGACCAAGATGCCCGTGGCCTGTTGCGCAAACACGGTGTGCGCTTTGGTCAGTTCACAATATTTATGCCTTTGTTGCTGAAACCAGCACCGACACGTCTGCGTTTGGTTTTGTGGGCACTGTCGAAGGGCTTGCAGGAATTCCCGGAATCGCCGCCGCCAGGGCTGGTGACAGTGCCAGCACAAACCACGGATGCCAAGTTGACAGGCTATCACAGCATGTCCGGCTATCGTGCTGCGGGTGAGCGGGCGATTCGGATCGACATGTTGGAGCGTCTGGCTGATATGCTGCGCGGGCAAGACAGCCGTGGTGGATTTGAAGGCACTGCTGACATGCTGTCGATTACAGGCATGACATTGGAGCAATTCGCAGACCTGATGCAGGGCTTGGGATACAAGGCCGAAAAAGGCGAGCGCGAGAAAGTTAAGATCACGCCTGCGCCAGCGGCTGAAACTGTACCCGCAAAGGGCGAAGCCGCAGATGCGGCTCTGGCGGAAACACAAGCTCCTGAAACTCCAGTTGTCGAAGAACCAGTTGCAGAGGCGACCGAATCCGCGCCTGAGGCAGAAGCGGAGCCGACGGTTGAGGCAGAAGCGGAGCCGACGGTTGAGGTGTTCTACACCTTCACATGGGGTGGCCGCGCTAACCAACAGCAAAATCGCGGACAGCAACGCAACCGCCGCGATAATGCACAGGGTGGCAAGCCTAAGGGCAAGCCGGGCAACAAACCCAAAGGCAAAGGTCGCCGGGATGATGGCCCACGCCAATTCCAAGCGCGCCCAGCCAAAAAGGAAAAACCAATTGACCCGGATAACCCATTCGCAGCTGCATTGATGGGATTGAAAGACAAGGGTTGATCCTTGGTGGCTGAAAACAGCACGAAGATACGCCTTGATAAATGGCTATGGCAGGCGCGGTTCTTTAAGACCCGTAGTCTGTCGGCCAAGGTGATCAGTGGCGGGCATATGCGGGTCAACAGCCAGAAGATTGCAAAACCAGCCTACGCGGTTGGGCCAGGGGATGTGCTGACATTTCCGCAGGCTAAATTGGTTCGAGTCATTCGCGTCTGTGCAGTCGGTGTGCGGCGTGGTCCAGCCTCCGAAGCGCAGCAGCTGTACGAGGATTTAAGCCCACCTAAAGTGCCGGAGAAGGATATTGTTCCATCTTCTCCTCGATACGAGGGACAGGGTCGCCCAACCAAGCGTGACCGGCGCAAACTCGATCTCAAACGCTCAGACCTGCTTGATTGATCGGTTCTGCTGGATTAGGTGAGGCGCAAGCCGCTTTGGAGTGAGAGACTCAGATGACTTATGTTGTCACAGAAAACTGTATCGCCTGCAAATATACCGACTGCGTCGAGGTGTGCCCGGTTGATTGTTTTTACGAAGGTGAAAACACGCTGGTGATCCACCCTGATGAATGCATCGACTGTGGGGTGTGCGAACCAGAATGCCCAGCCGACGCTATCCGCCCGGATACCGATCCAGATATGGAAAAATGGGTTGAATTCAATCGCAAATACTCGGAAATGTGGCCGGTTATCATTTCCAAGAAAGACCCGATGCCTGACGCTGAAGAGCGCGATGGCGAAGAGGGTAAAATGGAGAAGTATTTCTCCGAAGCCCCCGGTGAAGGTGGCTAAACCGATTCGTTTCGCTGTTCTCATCGATGAGCCGATTTCGTGAGGGAATCTGGTGTAGTGAATTGAAAGTTAATAAAAAAACACTGAAATGCTGCGATATTTCAGTGAACCCCGTTTTGTGATACAATACTGTCATAAATGAAGTTTACTGCCTGATATCCATTTTGCCCTTAGTAACTTAAGGGGATGGATTTCTTTGCGCCTGAAGCACGTTGCTCATTAACTCCAGCGGTTTTTGAGATGCTCTTTTTGCGCTTTGATAAGGTGAACCCGTAAAGGAAAGTCTGAATGAGCAAGTCAAAAAAGTCCGAGTTTCGTCCTGATGATTACGTTGTCTACCCTGCACATGGGGTTGGGCAGATTGTATCCATCGAAAAGCAAGAAGTTGTCGGGATCGAGCTGGAACTGTTTGTGATTTCTTTTGAGAAAGACAAGATGACACTGCGTGTTCCTACCAACAAAGCCGAAGAAATTGGTATGCGCGGCCTGTCCAGCCCAGATATGATTTCCAAGGCGATGACCACGTTAAAAGGTAAGGCCAAGGTCAAACGCGCCATGTGGTCGCGCCGAGCGCAGGAATATGAGCAAAAGATCAACTCTGGTGATTTGATCGCCATTGCCGAAGTTGTGCGCGACTTGCACCGCACCGATGACCAGCGTGAGCAAAGCTACTCTGAGCGTCAGCTATATGAGGCCGCGCTGGAGCGTCTAACCCGCGAAGTTGCCGCTGTGAACGGTGCAGATGAAGTAGCTGCTGCCAAGCAGATTGGGGATGTGTTGATCTCACGCGCGCCGGCTGCGGCGTAAGCGGAACACATTAAGAATGAACCGCCGCGCAACTTGGATTGCGTGGCGTTTTTTTATGTCACAGGTTTAAGCCACAAGGCTGAACAGAATAGCGATTTCCGTGATCTGTTGTGTGGCTCCCAGAATATCGCCAGTTTGACCGCCTATCTTTTTGCGGGCGATCAGCCCAACCGATACTGCGCCAAGAGCGGCCCAGAAGATTGCGCCGAAAGCAGACGCCCCTGACATCATGATTGCGCAAACCACACCGATAGCACAAGCAACGCCAGCTGTTTGTGCTGAAGGTTGTCCAACGCTATGTGATAAACCTGAGGCGCGCGCATTTGGCAAGATCGCCATGAGCGCAACCATAGCTGCCCGCGACAGGCAAGCTGCGGTGGTGATAAAAAGTACTGCTGTGGCCGGGCTTTGGGATAGCAGCAACCAGAAGACAGCCCAGCGTGCAGCCAATGACAACACCAGCGCCAGAACGCCGTAGGCCCCGATGCGGCTGTCTTTCATGATTTCCAGTCGACGCGCTTTGTTCCAGCCGCCCCAAAGACCGTCTATGGTATCGGCAAGGCCGTCCTCGTGCAGCGCACCTGTTGTAACGATTTGAATAGTCAGGCAAATCAGGGCTGCCAGTGGTGTCGGCAAACCCATCCAAATTGTAAAAAGTGCCACACAAGTTGAGGCGATTCCGATGGCCACTCCAACCAGTGGGTAGGCCCAAGCAGATTGTGCAATGCGGGTGGTTTGCGATGCAGGCACTGGCAGGCGAGTGAGCAGGCTAAACGCCAGTGGTAAATCAGATAGTGAGAATAGGGCGTCGTTTTTAATCATGTAAGAGGCCCTTTTTCTGCTGCTGCGGGGGTCTTCCTGCGATACACAGACAAAGCGCAATATGCAATGAGGGATGAAATGATCAATGAATTCAATACTCTGAATGAGTTCTCCGAATTGCTGCGCAGAATGCCAGAGCAGAACGAGGTGGCGTTGGCTGCGGCACAGGCGCGCGATGATGTTTTGACCAAACCCCCCGGCGCCCTAGGCCGCTTGGAGGATCTGGCGGCATGGTACTGCGCTTGGCGCGGGGTAGAGAAACCGCGAGTGAAAAATCCGCAAGTTATTGTTTTTGCTGGAAACCATGGTGTGACAGCACAAGGTATTTCGGCCTTTCCTGCGGAAGTTACTGTGCAGATGGTTGCCAATTTTCAGGCCGGGGGGGCGGCAGTTAACCAACTGGCGCAGGCAGTTGATGCGCGGATGGATGTCCATGCCTTGGGCCTGGATAAGCCAACCCGAGATTTCAGCCAAGGGCCAGCCATGAGTGAAGCTGAACTGGTCGAAGCATTGACGATTGGATGGCAAGCTGTTGATATTAATTCGGATATTTTGGTTGTTGGTGAAATGGGGATCGGAAATACGACGTCTGCTTCGGCCATTTGTTGCGCGTTGTACGGGGGGGATGCAGCGGATTGGTGTGGCCGCGGTACAGGTTTGGATGAGGCCGGTGTTGCCCATAAGGCCCAAGTCGTTGCAACGGCTCTGGATGTGAATAGATCTGAAATGTCTAACGGGTTGGATGTATTGCGCTGCCTGGGCGGGCGTGAACTCGCGGCGATGGTTGGGGCGATGTTACGAGCGCGGCACTCGCGTATACCATTGATTTTAGACGGTTTTATATGTTGTGCGGCGGCGGCGTGTTTGGCTGAAACCCAAGCTGGGGCGCTGGATCATACTGTGGCGGGACATCAAAGCGCCGAGGCGGCGCATGTCGCTCTTTTGGACAGGCTGGGCAAAGAGGCGTTGCTGTCATTGGGTATGCGCTTGGGCGAAGGCTCTGGCGCGACACTGGCGATTAGCGTGGTTAAGGCCGCATTGGCCTGCCATTCGGGTATGGCAACCTTTGCCGAAGCTGGCGTTTCCGATGGGTAATTTGCGTACAACATGTACGTTTTACCCCCTTGTTTGGTACACAAATCGCAAACTGCACCATTTTGTTGATTTTTCTTTGAGCCGGGCTAACTGTGCCCCCAAGGGAGAGACAGGATGAAACAGATTTTTTGGGCTGGGATTTTTACGCTTTTGGCAGTGCTGCCCGTGCGAGCGGACGAGGCTGCGATCCGGTCGGTGATCTCGTCCCAGATCGAGGCATTTTTGGCAGATGACTTTGAACAGGCTTTTGAATTTGCCAGCCCGACCATTCAAGGGATGTTTAAAACACCTGATCAATTCGGCACCATGGTGCGCGAAGGTTATCCGATGGTCTGGCGTCCGGCTGATGTGCAGTTTCTGTCCATCGATGAGATTAACGGCGTACTGTGGCAAACCGTTTTGGTACAGGACGGGCAGGGCAATGAGTTTTTGCTGGGCTATCAAATGATCGAGGACCCGGAGGGATGGAAGATTAACGCCGTTCAGGTTAAACCCGCGCCAATGGGCGCGGTGTGAATGCTACTCACAGGCTTTGCGAAAGCTGGGATGGGATGTGGTTGTGACGGGCCAAATCACCAGTTCGGGGTCGGAGACCGGTTCTAACCATTCGTGTTTGCGGCTCAGGAAGTCGCCATGAAGGGTTTCAAAGGTGTAATCTTTGAGAGCACCGCATAGCGGGAGGACGGGACATGGAAGAGGTCACAGGTGGGTGCGTGTGCGGCAAAGTTCGTGTGCGCGCCACGGGGGTGCCCAAGCGGGTTGGACTGTGTCACTGTTTTGAGTGTCGCAAGCATCATGGGGCCTTGTTTTATGCGGCAGCGATTTTTGCGCAGGAAACGGTGGAGATCATGGGTGAGACCCAGAGCTATGAAGGACGACACTTTTGTCCCGGCTGCGGATCATCGGTTTTTGCCCGTACAGGGGATGAGGTTGAGGTGCATCTGGGGGCATTGGATGCGCCCGATCAGTTTGCGCCAACCTATGAGGGGTGGACCGAGCAGCGCGAAGGATGGTTGCCAGAGTTCCCCGATATGGTTCGATATGCGAGGAATCGAGAAGATGAACGCTAACCCGCTTTATTGCGCGCGGCCATAGAAACCATGGCGTTCTTCCGCGGAAAAGGAGATATCGGGTTGCTCAAAGTATGAGAAGACGGCGATCACACGCGGGGTGTCGCCCGCAACGGTGGTGACGCGGTGGGCAGTGTTGCGGCCGCGAAATACATTCAGCATGCTGGCAGAGAGAGGCCATTCGTATAGCCGTAATAGCGCGCTTTGTGGTATTTGGTCAGCACAGAGTGGTCGGCAGGCAGGGTGTCACCCCTTGAGAAAATAGATGTTGTGCTCTCTCTCATGCAAGAAGGCGTCGGTTTCAAACAACGGCGCTATGCTCGGGGCTTCTTTCTGGGCAATCAAGAGGGAATGCATCAAGGTTGAGAATATCACGCATGTTCCGTCTCCTATGTTATTTACCATTATGGAATTTACTGACCTTGCCAAGAGACGACCTGCCCTTGCACTAGCGCACATGGCTGGCGAATGATGCATTAATCACTTGCAGTCGCTTTTGGCTGCGATACATGCGATATTGGCAATTCGCGCTGGGGTGCTTTATGTAAGGCTCTGGCAATCTGCAACGGAAGGCATAGGCCAATGAATGTACACGCAACGGAGCTGGAAAAACAGCGCGAGCGAGAGGCGGCAGAGGCGGCTTTGGCAGTGTTGCGCGGTTGGGCTGAGACGGCAACGCCGGAAGAGGTGGCTGACCTGGATCCGTCGGTTGCACGGTTGTTGCCGGATGCACCACTGCCAAATTACCCGGAGTTGCGCCGGGAGTATCCGCAAGATTTTGAACCTGATGACGCGTACCGTGCGTCGATGCCCGATTTGCAGAATGGGCCAAGCTCACTGATCAAGGGGGCCAAGCAGCATTTGCAGCATGTGGGTATTTCGAATTTCCACTTGCCGATCCGGTTTCACACCCGCGATGCAGGAGATCTTACGCTGGAAACCTCGGTCACCGGGACCGTGAGCCTTGAGGCCAGCAAGAAGGGAATCAACATGTCGCGGATTATGCGCAGCTTTTATAAGCATGCGCAGAAAACGTTTAGCTTTGATGTGATTTCAGATGCACTGGATGACTATATCGCTGATCTGGGCAGTGTTGATGCGCGGCTGATGATGAAGTTTCGCTATCCGGCAGAGGTGAAATCCCTGCGCTCAGGTCTTGTGGGGTATCAGTATTACGATATCGCGCTGGAACTGGTTGATGCTGGCGGTGTGCGTCGCAAGTTCATGCATCTGGATTATGTCTATTCCTCGACCTGTCCATGTTCTTTGGAGCTGAGCGAACATGCGCGTGAGACACGAGGTCAGTTGGCGACCCCACATTCGCAGCGCTCAGTCGCGCGGTTGTCGCTAGAATACAGTGGCGAAGATTTTTTGTGGTTTGAGGACGTGATCGACATGGCACGCAAGGTTGTCCCAACCGAGACGCAGGTCATGGTCAAACGCGAAGACGAACAAGCCTTTGCCGAGCTGAACGCAGCAAATCCGATCTTTGTAGAAGATGCGGCGCGGCTGTTTTGTGAACCATTGTTGAACGACCCGCGGGTTGGTGATTTCCGCATTGTTGCCAGCCATCAAGAAAGTTTGCACAGCCATGATGCGGTAAGCATTCTGACCGAAGGGCCGACATTTGCCTCGGACAGTATTGATCCGAAACTCTTTTCAACTCTGTTCCATGTGGGCTGATCTGCAAGTGATCAGCTTGACAGTACGCTATTAGCCGGAAAACTGTCTGCTTATGTTGGATTTACGCCCAGTTGGATATGTGATCGGCCTGTCGCTTGTGGCGCTGGGTGTGACGATGTTGATGCCGCTGCTGGTGGATATCGCTGAGGGGCGTGACCATTGGGATGTCTTTGCCCAAAGTGCGATTTTGACTGTGCTGATTGGCGGGCTCGTCTCGCTGAGCTGTAAAAATGGCGTGCGCGAGGGGCTGACCCTGCAGCAGACATTCCTGCTGACCACCGGCGTTTGGGTGGTGCTGCCGGTCTTCGGAGCGCTGCCCTTTATGTTGGGCGAGACACAATCGGATTTTACGGATGCGATTTTTGAGGCCATGTCAGGCCTGACCACAACGGGATCAACTGTCCTGAGTGATCTAGACAATCTGCCCAAAGGTATCTTGCTGTGGCGCGGTATCTTGCAATGGTTGGGCGGCGTCGGAATCGTCGTCGTGGCAATGGTGTTCCTGCCCGAACTCAGGGTGGGAGGGATGCAGATCTTCCGCTCAGAAGGGTTCGATACTTTTGGGAAAATCTTGCCTCGTGCGACCGAAATAGCCTCGCATATTTCGGTGATTTATCTAGGGCTGACGTTGACCTGTGTACTGGCTTATATCATGAGCGGGATGAACGCCTTTGATGCGACGGTTCATGCGATGACCACAGTCGCGACCGGGGGATTTGCCAATTATGATGCGTCGTTCGGGGCGTTTGGGATGGCCAGTGAATATGTGGCTGTAGGCTTCATGATGTTGGCGGCCCTACCGTTTGTACGGTTTGTACAGATGACTGCAGGAACAATTCAACCATTGCTGGAAGATCGCCAAATCCGCGCCTTTTTCGGGACACTGGCGGTGATTGTTTCAATCCTTACATTATGGCAGGTCTGGCAGGCTGGAGATTGGTCAGAACTGGCATTTCGCAAAGTGCTGTTCAACACCGTGTCGATCGTAACCGGCACGGGCTACGCCAGCGCAGACTATATGCTGTGGGGGTCTTTTCCCGTGGCGGTTTTTTTCTTTGCTGGCCTGATTGGTGGCTGCGCGGGATCAACGGCTTGCTCGGTCAAGATTTTCCGCTATCAACTATTGTTTGCGTCGATCAAGGTACAGCTTAAGCGGATTTACAGTCCGCATGGGGTATTTACACCACGCTATCAGGGCCGTGCAATCGGCGATGACGTTCTGAACTCAGTTATGGCCTTTTTTGTTTTTTTCATCCTGTCCCTAGGTGTGCTTTCGGTGCTGTTGGGATTGACAGGGTTGGATTTCATAACCTCGGTTTCCGGCGCTGCGGCGGCATTGGCCAACATCGGACCAGGTCTTGGTGATGTGATCGGACCTGCGGGCAATTTTGAACCACTCAACACGGCGGCAAAATGGATGCTGACAGCAGGGATGTTGGTCGGGCGATTGGAGCTGTTGGTGGTCTATGCAATGTTCACCATTGGATTTTGGCGCGCATAACGGTGACACAGATCATTTGGGGTGCAGACGTGATTACGCTGCCCTCACGTGACGCGGGGGTAACGTAATGTGGATCAGCTGTGTTATTTCATCTTAGGTTTTGGTTTGTGATCTTTGCGAGTTTCGTAAGTTTGCGCCATGCCAGATGACACAAGGCCCACTTCGCGCATTTCCACCTGACTTGGGCCTTTGGGGGGCATAGTTTCTTGTGCTTGCTCAGCCGCGCCCTGCTTCAGGCGGTGCCGTGTGGCGAAAATCAACACCCCAACGATCAGGATGCAAGCCAAGATTGCAAAGATTTCATAGACGTGGAAAAAGATGTAACGAAACATGGGGACACCACGCTTTCTGTGATTGGGATTTCGATGATAGGATCCATTAAGCCCCTTTGAAGTTGACGCTGCCTTCCAGCTCAAGTGATTTTTGCATTGCCATTTTTTCAGCCAATGCACGTTTTCTGCGACCGTATTGCGCAACGCCGATGCCCCCCAAAATGACCGTGGCGCCGGGTATCAAGCCAGAGCCAGGGGTTTCGCCCAGCAGGAGCATCGCGATGCAAATGGCGGCCAATGGTGAAAAGGAAGTCGCCAAGGCAACATCCCCCGAACGGGCGTGTTTGAGGCCAAGATTCCAGGCAAATTGGCCGATGATGATGACAATAACGGCATAGACCCAGATCCATTTGAGAACGACGGGTGCGAACAGATCCTGAAAATGATGCGAGCCAAAGAGATACATAGCCCAGCTAAAATAAATCGCCGTGCCCAAAACGGTACGGTAAATTGAAAAGATACCCAATGGTACACCTTGCAGCCCGATCCGGGTGACAAGGGTTGAGGCGATAAAAGACAGCGTGGCCAGTACTGCCGCGATTTCGCCTTTACCGAATGAAAAGGATGCGTCATCCCCTTTCAGGGCGATGATCAAAACTGCGCCAACCAGTGCGATCAGTCCCCCAGCAAATGCCCAGGGATCCAATTCCTCTTTGAGGAAAAAGGCAGCCGCCAGCAAAAACAACGGCGGATCAATCCGCCCGATTA
Source organism: Roseovarius sp. EL26 (assembly GCF_900327775.1). Lineage (NCBI taxonomy): Bacteria > Pseudomonadati > Pseudomonadota > Alphaproteobacteria > Rhodobacterales > Roseobacteraceae > Roseovarius > Roseovarius sp. EL26. Next base: position 1,796,733 of record NZ_OUMZ01000007.1, on the reverse strand, counting down.
GAACCACATTGGTCACAGTAGTGTTTTCCAACGCAAAAAAGAATAAACCCGGCGTGAGGGCAGAAGACAGAACCGCGGATGTTGTGAGAAATACCCAGTCAATTTTTGTGAGGGCACGGAGGTTTTCCCATGTCCAGTCGCGCCAGAAGAAAAATACCATAGGGATAAGCGAGATCAGTGACCCCAAAAACAGCAGATTACAAAAGGTTATGGCGTTGCGTCCATTCACCAGATTCTGCGAACCAATGTCACTGAGCAACGTGATGATAGAGTTTGAAGAAGCATAGATCAGCACGGCAACCCAGGCCAATGTTACACCAAACCAGGCGGTAGATTTTGTAGTGGGAATATCGCTGATGCTGGCCATGCTGGCATTCGCTTCCTGTTTCGTGAGGGTAACTTTATTTGCATGATCCAACAGGATGCAGAGAGGTTCAAATCAACTCACGGAACAAATGCGTGAGGAAATGCCCATAGAAACCTGAAATTTTCATCGATTATGGGTCACTACACAACCTGTTGTGAAACAAAGGCCTTCCGCCACGCCGAAGTAATAAAAAAAGCCGACTTTTGTGTCCACAGCGGCAAACTTCGGAAGAGGGCTAACATCTGAATTGTCAATTTCGTGCTACAGGTGCCCATTGAGCAAATATTGCTGTGGTTGCGCAAATTTCTGTATCACGGCGCAGAAGTCGACGTAACAGTGATCGCAGACTGACCCTCGTTTCGGTTAGGTGGGCAGCAGTTTTGTAGACGCCCGTTTGCCGCGCAAGCAAAAGTTCTATTTGAAACTTGTCGAATTCGGATTGGGCGAACTGCTGGTCGATGGAATTAGCAGTGTCGCTTCAAATGCCTCGCTGCAATCGTGATGGCTTTCTGCATTAGCAAAAGCCGCGTTGGTAGAAGCCAGTTTATCCGCGTCTCGGTGGTAGGGCCAGACTGCGGCGAAAGGTCGATTTGAAATCTGACCATTTGAATAGCTTTCAATGTCTGGACTTGTGAAAATCGCCGCAGCGCTGAAACGATGGCGCTGAGTGTGCGAGGAAAAGCTGAACCACATGAATTAAAAGGGCGCATAACAAGAAGCATGTTCACAAAAACCATGGGCGCAGAAAAGGCGAAATTAAATTTGACGAAACCGATCCGCTCAACCCTTTGGTGCAAGGCCGTCGGTGACAAAATGAAAATCTAGTAGGGGAAGAGGGCTTCGGCCCTCTTTTCTTTTTGCCGGGTGTTGGCTCTGTTACGGTAAAGCCGCTTTGCAATTATTGCAGCGCTGTGGTTTTAGGGCGGTATGAGCCAACCTGATTATTCCTACGAAACCGAAGCGTTTGAACGCGGGGCAACCTGTATTGCAGGGGTCGACGAAGTTGGACGTGGTCCGCTAGCCGGGCCGGTCACGGCGGCGGCGGCGGTGTTGGATCCCATGCGGATCCCCGAGGGATTGAACGATTCAAAGAAGCTGACGCTGAAACGACGGCAAATCTTGTATGACGCTTTGATGGAATGCGCTGATGTCTCGATTGCGCATGCAAGCGTTGAGGAAATTGACGAGCTCAACATTCTGCGTGCCTCGCATCTGGCAATGGAGCGGGCGGTGGCTGGATTGAAGAACGTGGCTGATTTTGCGCTGATCGATGGCAATATGATCCCCAAGGGTTTGACGATCCCATCGCGGGCAGTGATCAAGGGTGATGCGGTTTCTGTGTCGATTGCGGCGGCATCCATTGTGGCAAAAATCACACGCGATCGGATCATGGAGGACTTGGCGCAACAGTTTCCCGGCTATGGATGGGAAAGAAACGCAGGTTACCCGTCAAAACAGCACAAAGAGGCGCTTCAAAATCTTGGGGTGACCCCACACCATAGACGTTCGTTCAAGCCGGTACACAATATGTTGTATCAAGTAAAAATAGTAAGTGATTGATTCAAAAAAGAAATTGACGCCGAATCGGGTTTGAATCATCTTGGTTGTCAAGAACCAGAGCGCAAAAAGCGCCGGGAAACGAGGCAGCACATGACGACGAAGACCAAAGCGAAGAGCGTGAAAACGCTCCCATTGAACACGATTCTGGATGGCGATTGCATCGAAATGATGAATAGCCTGCCGGAGGCATCCGTTGATCTGATTTTTGCGGATCCGCCTTATAACCTTCAGCTGAAGGGTGATTTGCATCGCCCAGACAACAGCCAGGTTGATGCGGTTGATGATGCTTGGGATCAATTTGCATCCTTTGAGGCTTATGACCGCTTCACCCGTGATTGGCTCAAGGCGGCGCGCCGCTTGCTCAAACCGAATGGTGCGATCTGGGTGATCGGCTCGTACCACAACATTTTCCGTGTTGGTGCGGCCCTTCAGAACGAGGGTTTCTGGATCCTCAATGATGTGGTCTGGCGCAAATCCAACCCGATGCCGAATTTCCGTGGTAAGCGTTTCACCAATGCGCATGAGACGATGATCTGGGCCAGCAAGGAAGAGGGTGGTAAATACACCTTTAACTATGAAGCGCTGAAGGCGCTGAACGAAGGCATCCAGATGCGCAGCGATTGGGTGCTGCCGATCTGCACCGGCCATGAGCGCCTGAAAGACGAAAACGGCGACAAGGCCCACCCAACACAAAAACCCGAAAGCCTGCTGCACCGTGTGATGGTTGGATCGACCAATCCGGGCGATGTGGTGCTGGATCCGTTCTTTGGCACCGGTACGACTGGTGCTGTGGCGAAAATGCTGGGCCGTGACTTTATCGGGATTGAGCGCGAAGCGGCATATCGTAAAGTGGCCGAGAAACGTATCGCCAATACCCGGAAGTTTGACCGCGAGGCGTTGCAGGTGTCTGTCAGCAAACGTGCGGAACCGCGCGTGCCCTTTGGCCAGCTGGTTGAGCGTGGCATGCTGCGCCCGGGCGAAGAGCTTTATTCGATGAACGGCCGTCACAAGGCCAAGGTACGTGCTGATGGCACGCTGATTGGTGACGATGTCAAAGGCTCAATCCATCAGGTGGGCGCTGCGCTTGAAGGCGCGCCAAGCTGCAATGGCTGGACCTATTGGTGCATCAAGCGCGAAGGCAAACCAGTGTCGATCGACATTTTCCGCCAACAGATCCGCGCGGAAATGGCCGAGCGCCCGAACTGAGCATAACAGAACAACAAGGTGTTACCGCCGGTGCCTGTGCCTGACATAGGGCACTTACCTTGCCCCGCCATCTGGCGGGGCTTTTTTGGTTTCGAAGACACGTGGAATGTGGCTGAGTTGCGCCATCAGCCGGTGTGATAGGCTCGGTTGGCGCGCATGAAAAACATGGGGTGAACTTAGGTCGGATTATGGGCCGGGGTGAGCGTTTCGCGCCATACCATGTAAAGACCTGACCCGAGAATGAGAGCAATGCCGGCCCATGTGCTACCATCGGGCCAGGTGTTGAAAAAAGTGATCCCCCAGAAGATCGCCATAGGCATGGAGATATACTCCATCGGGGCGACAAAGGCAGCCTCGCCCAGACGGAAGGCCTGAGAAATCAGGAAGCTGCCCATCATCCCGGTCGACCCTAGCAAGACGAATGTCAGGTAATCGGCTGGATCAACTGTGGTCCATGCGCGAAACAGCAGTTCTAACGCCGGGATGCTGGAGGCGGCCATGCGGCCATCACCTAACGATAGCCCCACCAGACTGGCGACCAGAACAAGGGACAGCTGGGTGTAGATTGCCATGGTGGCCGCGCTTTCAGTTTGACCGATCCGGCGGGCGATGATGTGCATGCAGGAATACAGTGTGGCGGCAAAGATCGGAAAGATCGAGGCAATCTGAAACGCCGAGGTGCCGGGGCGAATGATGACCAACACGCCAATCAGGCCAATGATCACGGCTGCCCAACGACGGGGGCCAACAGTTTCGCGCAGGATAAAGACTGACAACAAGGTGATGATCAGGGGCGAGACAAAGAAGATCGCTACGGCATCTGCGATGGGCAGAGCCCAAAGGCCAAGAAAGAGGAACGTATTCGCCAACACCGCGCACATCCCGCGCAGGGCCAATGCGCGCGGGCGTTTGGTGCGAAACACCCGTAATCCACCGTTAAAGGGCATGACGATTATGAAAAAGGTGAGCGTGCCGATGCAGGCACGGATCAATACGACTTGATGTAGGGCGTAGTTATCCGAGAGTTGCTTGATCCACAGGTCATTGAGTGAAAAGCAAAAGACGGCGGCCATGCCGAACAAGGCGCCTAGCAGATTTGCGCGTCGGAGGGCTGCGGTCATCCCTGTGCTACGGCACTGCGCACCGCACGTTCCAGAGCGTTCAGAAATCGCGAACGGTCGGCCTTACTGAATGGTTTGCCACCGCCACCTTGTCGGAAAGGGTCGGCCGCGCGCAGATCTGTCATCAGATCCCGCATCGCCAATTGTTGTCCTATATTTCCGGGGGTGAAGGCATCACCATTGTGGCGCAGGACCTGCGCTCCGTTTTCAATGCAGCGCGCCGCCAGAGGGATGTCTCCGGTGATGACAACGTCGCCTTTGCCTGCGCGATCGGCGATCCACATGTCGGCAATATCAGGTCCGTCAGGCACAATCACATTTTCCACCAGAGGATTGGGTGAAGGGCGCAATCCGCCGTTTGAGACGACAAACATCTTTAGATTATGGCGTGTGCCAACCCGTTCGACTTCGGCCCGGACAGGGCAGGCATCTGCATCGACATAGATCATGCTGCCCCCTTTTGTGGCTATTTCTTCTTTTTCTTGGCGTCGCGTTTGACCTTGTATTCCTCGGGGATCGGCATGCGGTTAAAGGCATCCAAGCCAGCGATTTTATAGGCCTCGGCCAAAGTTGGGTAGTTGAAGGTGTTCTGGACGAAGTAATCAACCGTACCTTTGAGGTTCAGCACGGCTTGTGCGATGTGAATCAGTTCAGTTGCGCCTTCGCCCACAATCTGCACGCCCAATACGCGGCGGGTTTTCAGGCTGAACAGCATTTTCAGCATACCATGTTCTAACCCCATGATGTGCCCGCGCGATGTTTCGCGGAACCGCGCAATACCAACTTCATAGGGGATGCCGCGCTCTTGTGCCTCTTCCTCGGACATGCCGCAGGTTGAGATTTCAGGCACCGAATAGATCCCATAAGGGAACCAGGCGCTTTCGGGCAGGGTGGGAGTGTCAAGCGCATGGCACGCCGCGATCCGGCCTTGTTGCAGAGAGGTTGAGGCCAATGAGGGGTGGCCGATCACGTCACCGGCAGCATAGATATGCGGCACATTGGTTTGGTATGTTTTGCGGTCGACTTCTATCCGGCCACGGTGGTCGGTTTCCAAGCCGGCAGCAGCGGTGTTCAATTTTGCTGTAGCCCCCATACGTCCAGCTGCAAAGAGCAGCATCTCAGACCGGATGTGGCGGCCATTGGCCAATGTGACTTCGACATGCTCGCCAGCATCTTCGATACTGTTGATGGCAGAGCCCAAACGTAGATCAACACCGTTTTCACGGGTTTGATGGGTGAATTCCTGAATGATCGTGCGGTCGATGAAATCAAGGAAACTATCGCGCGGCTCGATCAGGGTGACGCGTACGTCTAGCGCTGAAAACATTGTAGCGTATTCAACACCAATGACGCCTGCACCAACCACGATCAGGCTGCGCGGAATACGTGCGAGTTCAAGAAACTCGTCGCTGTCTACGATTGTGGTTCCGTTGAATGGCACGGTGTCAGGGCGATAGGTTTTGGTGCCGGTGGAAATCAGGAACTTATCAGCCGTCAGGGTTGTTGTTTCTCCAGCCTCGGTCGCCACTTCGACTGTGTTAGGGTCAAGAAACTTGGCCATGCCCAGCAGGGTTTCAACGTGGTTACGGTTGAACTGATGCTCTAGCACGTCGACCTCGTAATCGAGGGTTTTGTGCAGGCGCATTTTCAGATCCTGCGCCTCAATGTCGTCTTTAACGCGGTATGATCTGCCGTAAAAACTACGCTCGCGCCAACCGGAAAGGTTCAGCACGGTTTCGCGCAGGGTTTTGGACGGGATGGTGCCGGTATGGACGGACACCCCTCCCAAACGATCCTTGCGGTCAATGACCAACACCCGGCGCTTGAGTTTGCCGGCTTGAATGGCGGCAGAGCGGCCAGCAGGGCCGGAGCCAATAACGATCAGATCATAATGCGACATGGTTTACCCCGTATATAAAGCCTCTGCATGGAAGGTGACGTGGTCTTCCATGAATGTGGACACAAAGAAATAGCTGTGATCATAGCCCGGCTGCAGGCGCAGGTTGGCTTGTTGGCGGCGTGCGGCGGTGGCTTCAAACAGGCTTTCGGTTTTTAACAGGTCGCCGAACTGGTCGTTGGTGCCAGTGTCGGTCAGGATTGGGCCGTCAAATCCTTTTTCGCGCATCAACAATGAGGCGTCATGTGCTGTCCATTTGCTCTCGTCGTCGCCAAGATAGGCTGAGAGCTGTTTGCGGCCCCAGTCGCTGGCAGTGGGGTTGCAGATTGGAGAAAACGCCGAAACCGATTTGTAACGTCCGGGCAGGTTCATCGCCAGCGTCAGCGCGCCGTGACCGCCCATGGAGTGGCCGGTGATGGCTTGACGGTCAGCATCGATGGCAAATTCGGATGTGATCAGATTTGGCAGTTCCTCGGCGACATAGTCCCACATGCGGAAATGCGGCGCCCAAGGGTTTTGCGTTGCATTGACGTAGAACCCGGCACCTTGGCCCAAATCGTATGCCTCATCATTGGCCGCACCGTCGCCGCGTGGGGAGGTGTCAGGGAACACCAATGCGATGCCTTGCTCAGCCGCCCAGGCTTGCGCGCCAGCTTTGGTCATAGCGTTTTCATGGGTGCAGGTCAGACCTGAAAGATACCATAGCACTGGCACCGGGCCGTCCTTAGCCTCGGCTGGCAAAAATAGGCCAAAAGTCATGTCGCAGCTGCAGGCCTCTGAAGTGTGGCTATAGACTCCTTGAACACCGCCAAAGCAGGCATTTTCCGAGACGATTTTCATGGTGAGACTTCCCTTGGGTTAATGTGTTCTGAGCACAGTCAGCATTTTAAGGGGGCTGTGACAACCCCTGTTGGTGCTGGCTATTCTCAATTCATTTGCGTTACCCAACCGATTACCAGCGACACGGTGAGCAAAGCAAGTGTCGTTGATATAAGGATTGAGGCGGACACCCGTTGCGGGGCGACGCCGTAGTGTTGCGCCAGAATGTAAACGTTCCCGGCTACAGGTAGCGCGGCGGCGGCGATCATGACTGCAGCAGCATAAGGATCCACCTTGAAGAGAGCGATGGCGGTGATGGCAACTGCAAGAGGATGCAGGACGAGTTTGCATAGCGATAGCCATCCCGCCACAAAGGGGCGTTCGGCAGCTTTTGTGGCCAGTGAAGCCCCGATTGCGAACAGTGCACAAGGCGTCGCCGCATTGCCAAGAATGGCAAGAAAATTGTTCATTGGTGCCGGAATCGGCAAGCGCAGACCTGACCAGATCAGTCCAAGGCTGATGGAGACGATCATCGGGTTTTTCAGCAGGCCCATTGCCACGCTACCAAGAATGCCGATGGACATCCTGCCATCACGCGACCCCGTGATTAGGATCACGATGAGTGAGCCGAATACGATCAGGTCGACGGCGAGAACCAGCATGACCGGGCCAATCGCCTGGGTTCCCAGCAATAGCGTTAGCATCGGTACACCGAGGAAACCCACATTCCCAATCACGGCGCATTGCGCCTCGACCGCGGTTTCCTCGATGTTCATGCCACGTAGCATCGCAATGACACTGGCCAAGATATAGACAAATGCCGAACCGCACAGATAGGCGAGCACAAAGTTCAGATCGAACAGTTCGGCCAGTGACAGGTTCGCGGCAAAGCGAAACAACATGGCCGACAACGCGAAGTAAAACACAAATTTGGTCAGATAGGCGGTGGCCTCTGCATTGAAAAAGCCACTGCGCCCGGCCCCAAAGCCGAGTCCGATCATTAGGAAAAACGGTAGAGTCTGAAAAAATACGTCTTGCATTCATGTGCTGTTAACATGCGGGGAGGTAAACACAAATGATAAACCTTTGCACAATTTCTGCGTTTGCATCTGTGGCGTGGCAAGGGTAGCAAAGAGGATATGGCAAAATCACGCAAGTCAAAGAAATCCCGCAAAATACCCCGTATCAACCCGATACGGTTTTTGCGGCGCTGGGGTTTGCGATTTGCCACCCTTATCGTGGTTGTGATTGTCGGCGTTGTGGTGGCGCATCGTTGGATGATGCCGCCTGAAACCTATTACATGGGACAAGAAGAACACCGGCTTGGCAAGATTTCATATCGCTGGGTGAGCATCGATGAAGTGGCCCCCGTGATGGCGCGGTCGATTGTGGCGGCCGAGGATGCCAACTTCTGTAATCACTGGGGTTTTGACATGAATGCCATCCGCGATGCGATTGAGGATGGTGGCGGGCGTGGTGCGTCGACCCTGTCGCAGCAGACGGTCAAGAATACTTATCTGTGGCACGGGCGTAGCTGGCTGCGTAAGGCGCTTGAAGCACTGATGACGCCGTTGGTTGAGCTGGCCTGGGACAAGCGGCGTATTGTTGAGGTATACATGAATGTTGCGGAATTTGATGAGGGCGTGTTCGGCGTTGGCGCCGCGTCGCGTCATTACTTTGATGTTGCGCCCTCGAAATTGACGGCACGCCATGCGGCGCTGCTGGCGGCGGTTTTACCTGACCCAAAGGGGCGTTCTGCCAAAAATCCCAGTGCCTGGATGAAGAAACGGGCCTCATCTATCATGGACGGGGCAGCAACAATTGACCGGGATGGCCGGGCTGATTGTTTCGAGGATTGAAAAACTCCATCATTCCGGGCATTGAGGATGAAACCCATTCTTTCTAGAGATTGTCATGGCCAAGCTGTTCCACGTTCCCCTGTCCCCGTTTTGTCGCAAAGTTCGCCTGTCACTGGCGGAAAAGCGTATTGAATGCGAGCTGACCGAGGAACGGTATTGGGAACAGGACCCGGATTTTCTGCGCCGCAATCCGGCAGGCAAGGTACCTGTGCTGAAAATTGACGGTATGGTGATGGCCGAAAGCAGCGCCATTTGTGAATATCTGGAGGAGGCTTACCCCGAGCCGCAATTGATGCCCAACGACCCCAAGCAACGCTTTGAAGTCCGTCGCATGGTAAGCTGGTTCGATGACAAGTTTCACCACGAGGTGACCTCAAAGTTGGTTTATGAGCGGGTAAACAAAAAGGTGATGAAACGGGGCTTTCCTGACAGTACCAATGTCAAAGCCGGTGCTAAGGCGATCAAATATCACCTTGATTACATGGCCTGGCTTCTGGATCGCCGGCGCTGGCTGGCCGGCGATGTGATGACATTGGCCGATTTCGCCGCCGCCGCGCACCTGAGTTCGCTAGACTATATCAGTGACGTTGATTGGAACCGTTCGGATGTGGTCAAAGACTGGTACGCCAAGATCAAATCTCGCCCGGCCTTTCGCAGAATTCTGACCGACCAAGTGCCGGGCTTCCCACCGCCTGCGCATTACGCAGATCTGGATTTTTAGAGCTCACATCCTCACGTGGAACATTACGATCTGCGTTACCTTTGCATGAGATTACCGCGGGTCTTGACTCGTATTATCACGATGGAAACTACAGCAGCACGGGAACTTAGACCATCTGATCACAATGATGTAGGCCTGCCTTTCATGGCAGTGCGTTTCTCGTTAGAAATAGCAGAGCTGATGAAGCCGAACCTGCCGAAAACCCTGCGTGTCCGGCATTGCACAGATGAGAAGCTGACGATGCCGTTTCTACGTTATAGCCTTACTAAACCGCGAGCCGATGCGCTTAAGCATTGCCTGACCCGGTTAAGTGAGGGGTTTCATAGGCGAGCCTTCGGATGATGAGGCGGTCAGTTTTTGTTGCGGCCGTCGCTGTCCTTCTGTCACTGCTTGTGCACGGCTTGGGGTTGAACTTCACAACCCCGGAATTGCAGCAACAATCAGTGGAAAACGGCGCATCTGACCTGGCTGATGTTGGCGGTTCATTTGAAGATTTTGCTGAAGCAGCAACTGTGACGAAACCAGAGGCAGTCCAGACGCCTGATCCACCAAGTGTGACGCCACCAGAACCAGTCATCGAGGAAGCGCCGACCTCGCAAGCGTTGGTAGCATCTGACAATCCTCAGGACGTGATGGCGCCTGACACGGGCACAGGAGAGGCGACTAAACCGGATGTTATAGAGCCATCTGAGAGTGAAACCTCAGCAGATGATTCCGCAGGGCCGTCAGGTGGTGAAGATGACACGAATTCGGATGTAGCAGCATTGCAACCCGATGAGATAGATAATGTGACCGAGGTACCTGAAGGAACCGCAGATGGCAGCATTGCCCCTGCAGAGGCGCTAACCAGCGAGGCGGTGAGTGAGCCATCACCTACCCCGGAAACACCTGATGAGCAGGAAGTATTGGAACCTGTGCTGCCTGAGGTCACCGTTGCATCCGCGCCTGATGATCCTGAAACTCTAGCGACAGAAGACGCTGATATTCTTTCAAAATCAGCCGTTAAAACGTCGGTACGACCGCCAAAGGCACGGCCGTTAGGCGCCGCGTTGGGCCAATCTGGGGGTGCGCAGAAATCGGGTTCGGTTGGCGTTATAGAATCGCCGCTGGCTGCGTACAAACGCGGCGGTGCCGATCCGTTTGCTGGTCGCCGTAGTGGCCAATCTCAGGGCACCGGTTTTAGCGGCTCTCGAAATTCTGGAAATGCAAGTATAACCAACTATGCCGGCCGGGTGCTGATGCAGTTAAATCGCTCTCCGATCCTATATGCCAGTTCTCAAGGGACGGCACAGGTGTCTTTTGAGATCAATCCAGACGGAACATTGGCCTGGGTCAGAGTTCTTCGTAGTACAGGATCACCAGATATAGACCGTGCAGCCAGTGCACAGGTGCGAAGCGCTGCTCCATTCCCTCCTCCTCCAGGAGGTGCGAGTAAAAGAATGTCGTTTGTATATCGGAACCGGCGATAGCATGAATTGGTCAGCACATTTCACAATACCGGTTTCAATAGCTCAGCCTGCCGAGATTGACATGTTATACCGACTGGGATTGGTGATGAGACCGAATTTGAAAACTAGAATACACACTTTCCAAGTGAGCAGACGCTGCTTTGACATAAAAGGAAGAAAAATGAAGATGATCCGACTGGTCGCCGGGGCGATCATTGCCAGCCTCACGTTCACCGCAGAAACTGTGGCACAATCCAATGAACTGAGTGCGGCTGTTTCGATTGAATTGAATGCAGTTAAATCCAAGGCTGAAAGCTGTACTTTGTCTTTCTTAGTGCTGAATGGTCATGCCGTACAGATCGAGAAAGCGGTGTATGAAACCGTTTTGTTTGACAAAGATGGGCAGGTGGATCGCCTGACTTTATTTGATTTTGGCACCTTGCCAGCTCAACGACCCCGGGTGCGGCAATTTACTGTTTCGGGTATTTCATGCGAAGGGTTGAGCAAGGTCCTGATCAATGGCGCACATACATGTGAAGCGGCACAATTGACCGACACTGCATGCGAGGACGGTTTGGTTTTGCGCACACGTACTAAGATTGAGGTGATAGGATGAACCAAATTATTGAAAGCCTGCGCTATACGGTCGATCTTGGCGGCCCGGTGGTCATGATCCTTCTTCTTGTTTCGATCATTACGTTGGCAACCATATTATACAAGTTATGGCAGTTTTCTACTGCTGGCGTGGGGCGGCACCGGGCATTGAAGGATTCTGTTGCCGCTTGGGACAGAGGTGACCGTAGCACTGCGGCCCACGCATTGAATGCATCCACGAGCTATCTTGCGCCGGTCATGGAAATGGCTTTTTCCGCAGGGCCGGAAGACCTTAAACGGCTAGAAGCCGAAGCCGAAGTGCGTTTTGCCCGTCTGGAAAGTGGCTTTCGTCTCTTGGACAGCGTGGCGCAACTTGCGCCTCTTTTAGGTCTATTTGGTACGGTTCTGGGCATGATCGAAGCATTTCAATCTTTGCAAGAGGCCGGATCGCAAGTTGATCCTTCGCTTCTGGCAGGCGGAATCTGGGTGGCGCTATTAACCACCGCTGTGGGTCTTGCGGTGGCAATGCCTACAGCGATGGTCCTCAGCTGGTTCGAAGGACGAATGGACGCCGAACGAGTGACCGCAGAACGAGCGATTGCATCGATTTTACGCCCACAGAGCGGGCATAATGCCAATAGTACAGTCGCAGCGGACCCTGCCCATGCGTAAACAAACACGGCGTCGGCGGTTGACGATGACGTCGTTGATCGACGTCATTTTCCTCTTGCTCTTGTTTTTCATGCTGTCTTCGACGTTCTCCAAGTTTGCCGAGGTGGAGCTGTCCACCGCCAACGCTGACGGTAGCAAGAGCAGTGATGTCAAAAAAAGCTTTCTTCAACTGGGCGAAGAGACTTTGCGCGTGAACGGTCAGGATATAGCTTTGGAAGCGCTGCCTGGCACATTTTCGGAGATTTCACCTGATGTTGAAACCGTCCCAGTGATCGTTAGCTTGCAGGACGATGTGACGGCACAAAGGTTAACTGACGTTCTTGTCGTTTTGCGCGGTATCGACCGGTTACGTATCAACGTGTTGGGGTCGTAATGCGCAAGCGAAGACAAAGAACGCGGATTGAGCCGACAATTGCATTGATCAATATCGTCTTTTTGATGTTGGTATTTTTCATGGTCGCGGGCACGCTGTCCCAGCCTTTGGATAAAGATGTCAAACTTGTGCGCACATCTGATCTGGAAGGGCGTGCGCCGCCTGACACGCTTGTCGTGCATTCAGACGGCAGGCTTGTATATCGGGGTGAAACCGTCACCTCGGCGCAGGCATTCTATGCCGCGCGCCCTCAGGATGAACGCGATGTGGTGCGGGTTGTACCGGATGAAGCGTTGTCCGCCATTACTTTGGTAAACTTGGCAAAAGAACTTCGTGCAGAAGGCGCTACCCGAGTGATGATAGTTACGCAAAGAGGGATAGAGTGATCGTGGGACTTCATGATGTCAGCCCAGTGATGCGGCCTGCTGGCATGTGATCTTGCGGTTTTTGAAACGGTTATTTCAGGCGTATTTTTTACTGTGCCATATAGCGCAAGAGCAGAATCCTTTGGTTAGAGATTTACTTTTGAATTGACGCGTGTGCTGTATCCGTATGTCCAGTGTGAATTAGGTTCGAGATCGGCAGCCATGATACGAATGACCTCAATTCAGTCTGGGCCAACCTGTACAGAACATAGATTGCACAAATGCTTGCTAGACCGCTGGCGTATGCCGTCTCGACGACATTTCCAGTCTTTCCGATTGCGACTAAAACAGTAAGCGCAATAATGAAGGTTATCAAAGAGGATGCCGCAAAAACGCCCGTCACCCAAATCGCGATTTTTCTAACCATATGCACACCAACACTCGTTTGATCGACCACATAATGTAACCACTTCTGGCTGCAACTGTTTTCTGATCTACCTTCCGTCATGTCAGCAAGACGTTAGGGAAAAGTAACTGAAGATCAGATTTTCAGACATAGCGGAGCTAACCAGATTGGTTTGTAGTGTGGTTCAATGTCATTGAACCATGATATGACACGCGTTGATGACGGATAAGTGACAGATGCTCAGGTTTAACTGATCACATGTATGGTGCTGAATTTAGGGAGAAGTTAAGTCGAACAATCTGTGTTGGTGTTCTGGATGCGCAACCGCCATGATGCCGATCGATCCAGTCAAAACACTAAATCAAACGAGTTTTTGGCCCAAAGACTGTACTTTGGCGAGGTGTCGGGTCTTTCATTAATCATAACAAACGGCTATCACTGGTATATAAGGGACTGCCTTTGGAGCAGACTGACAGGGATAGTGATGCAGATAGGCCGAGCAAATCGGATCATGCGGCATCACAGGGCTGCCAGAAATGGTGTGTGACGGATATAGAATATTATCAGTCGCTATTTGCTTTGTTGCTGTCATCTGGGTAAGAGGCTGCACAAGCGGAATCGGATGCAGGGAACAGTAGCGAATTGATGCAAACTTTCACTTTGAAACGCGGGCTTGAGCTACCGGTTACCGGCGCGCCTGCACAGGATATTAATTCGGGTCCAGAGTGCCGACATGTCGGTGTTTTGGGCGCGGATTATTTGGGCCTTAAGCCACGGATGTTGGTGCAAGAAGGCGACGACGTTAAACGCGGAACACCGCTGTTTTGTCACAAGGATGCAGAAGAGGCGATGATGGTCGCCCCGATGTCGGGTAAGGTGGTTGCGATCAACCGCGGCGCGCGTCGGGTGCTGCAAAGCGTTGTGATCGAGGTGGGCGATGCCGATGATACGGGCGTAAGCTTTGCTGAGGTGGGCGATGCAGACAGCCGCGAAGGTGTGACCGCCAAACTGTGTGCCGCTGGTTTGTGGACCTCGTTCCGCACGCGGCCTTATTCCAAGCTGCCTGCGCCGGGGTCTGTTCCGTCATCGATTTTCGTGACTGCGATGGACAGCGAGCCACTGTCCCCGGATGCAGGTCCGATCATTGCGGAGGCTTCTGAAGACTTCGCGGCGGGTGTGAAGGCGATTTCAAACCTGACTGATGGGACAACTTATGTCTGTCATGATGCTGGGGCCTCAGTTCCCGGTGGCGATCTTTCGGGTGTTGAAGTCGCGTCATTCTCAGGACCGCATCCTGCTGGTCTGGCTGGCACGCATATTCACTTTCTCGCGCCTCCCAAGGGAAACGAGGAGGTTTGGACCATTGGATATCAGGATGTGATTGCCATTGGTCGTCTGATGCAGACCGGTCATCTGGACCCAAGCGTTGTTGTGGCGATCTGTGGCCCTGAGGCCAGCAATCCACGTCTGGTGCGGACCGTCATGGGCGCATCAACCGAGGAACTGACCGCGGGTGAGGGTGCTGATGCCACGTCACGGGTGATTTCCGGATCAATCCTGAGCGGTCGTGCCGCATCTGGGCCAGAGGCCTATTTGGGCCGTTTTGCGCGTCAGGTTACGATCATTCGCGAAGATGCGGATCAGATCACATTGGGCTGGATCCTTCCGATGCCATCGAAGTATTCGGTGCAGCCGGTTCTGGGCTCGGCCTTTTCCAAAAAGCTTTATGCGCTAACCAGCAACCTGAATGGCGGTCGTCGTGCGATGGTGCCGACGGGCGTGTTTGAGGAGCTGATGCCGCAGGATTACCTGCCGACGCAGCTACTGCGGGCGCTTTTGGTGATGGACACGGATACAGCACAGGCGCTGGGTGCGCTGGAGCTGGACGAAGAGGATCTGGGGCTTGTCGGTTTTGCTTGCCCTGCGAAATATGAATATGGGATGGCGCTGCGCGATTGTCTCTCCAAGATCGAGAAGGAGGGCTAAGGCATGGGTTTGCGCAGCTTCTTTGACCGGATCGAGCCGAACTTTACCAAAGGTGGCAAATACGAGAAGTATTTCCCCATCTATGAGATGGTTGAAAGCTTCATCTATACACCTAAAACCGTAACCACGGCGGCGCCACATGCGCGGTCTTATGTGGATATGAAACGGATCATGACTTATGTCGTGATCGCCACTATTCCTTGTATCCTATTCGGGATGTGGAACACCGGCTATCAGGCCAACTCGGCCATTGCGGCCTTGGGCCCTGACGCGGCAACCGGATGGCGCATTGGTATCTTGCAGGCCTTTGGCATCTCGCAAGATCCCAGCAGCTGGTTCGCTAACTTCTCACACGGTTTTTTGTATTTCCTGCCTATTTACCTGACGACATTGATTGTTGGTGGTATTTGGGAAGTGCTGTTTGCCACCATCCGTGGGCATGAGGTGAACGAAGGTTTCCTTGTGACATCCATGCTTTACACGCTGATCATGCCTGCGACTGCGCCCTTGTGGCAGGTTGCGCTTGGTATTTCCTTTGGTGTTGTGATTGGCAAAGAGGTCTTTGGCGGCACCGGCAAGAACTTTCTCAACCCTGCACTTGTAGGGCGGGCCTTCCTGTATTTTGCTTATCCGGCCAACATGTCCGGCGATTCAATATGGACACCGGTTGACGGGTTTTCAGGCGCGACTGCGCTGTCTGTATCGGCATCAGAGGGTTATCAACAACTGGCCGCGAATGGCGTCACATGGTGGAATTCGTTCTTCGGCACCATTCAGGGCAGCTTTGGTGAGACCTCGACACTGGCCTGCTTGATTGGCCTAGCCTTCTTGCTGACCACGCGGATCGCCAACTATCGCCTGATCCTTGGTTGTTTAGCGGGAACCATAGGTTTCAGCTTGTTGCTGAACCTGATCGGATCTGACACCAATCCGATGTTTGCGATGCCGTTCTACTGGCACATCGTTGTCGGCGGTTATGCCTTTGGTATGGTCTTCATGGTGACCGAGCCTGTGTCTGCCAGCCACACCAACTTGGGGCGTTACATTTATGGTGCGCTGATCGGTGTCATGGTTGTGCTTATCCGCGTGATCAACCCGGCTTTCCCAGAAGGGATGATGCTGGCGATCTTGTTCGGGAACGTCTTTGCGCCGCTGATCGACTACTTCGTCGTCCAGGCTAATATAAAACGGAGGGCGCGCCGCCATGTCTGATCAACAAAATCAGGGGCCAATCGCCCGTTTCCTTGCGGCTTCACCGGACTCGGTTGGTAAGACCATTATCGTAGCAGTGACTTTGTGCCTGTTTGCCTCGATGGTGGTGAGCCTTGCGGCGGTGTCTTTGCGCCCGGTTCAGGAAGCCAACAAACTGCGCGATAAGCAGGTCAACATTCTGCAGGTGGCGGGTGTCTATGAAGATGGTATCGATGTGGGTGAAGCTTTCGCCGCGTTTGAGCCACAAGTGCTGGAACTTGAAACCGGTGAATTCACTGACAAGTTCGACGCAACCAGCTTTGACGATCTGGCCGCTGCCAGTGACGTTGACCTAAGCAGCGCTCTTGCCGATGATCCGGCGGGCATCGGCCGCAAATCCCATTACCGTGTGATCTACCTGCTGAAAGATGAAGCCGGTGCTTTGGACAAGGTGATCTTGCCGGTGCACGGTTATGGTTTGTGGTCGACGCTTTATGGTTTCATTGCAGTTGAGGAAAACGGCAACGACATCTTTGGTCTGCAGTTTTATCAGCATGGTGAAACACCGGGCCTTGGGGCCGAAGTGGACAACCCACGCTGGAAGTCATTGTGGAGCGGTAAGAAACTGCACGATGATGCCGGTGATTTGCAAATCACAGTAGCTAAATCACAGACCGCGGCAGGCGCTGATCACCATATCGACGCACTGGCGGGGGCGACACTGACCAGTGTTGGTGTTGATAACCTCGTTAAGTTCTGGATGGGTGACGAAGGCTACGCCAAGTTCTTGACCAAACTGCAAGCAGGAGAGATCTGATGTCCCAGACAAGAAGAGAGATGCTGGTCGATCCACTGGTCGACAATAACCCGATCACCTTGCAGGTTCTGGGCATTTGTTCGGCACTGGCGGTGACGTCGTCGCTGCAGGTGGCCTTTGTGATGACGCTGGCGGTGACTTTTGTGACGGCTTTTGCGTCGATGTTTATCTCGATGCTGCGCAACCAGATCCCGGGTTCCATTCGGATCATCGTGCAGATGGTGATCATCGCGTCATTGGTGATTTTGGTTGACCAGATCCTCAAGGCCTATGCCTTCCAGATCTCAAAGACCCTGTCGGTTTTTGTTGGTCTGATCATCACCAACTGTATCGTGATGGGCCGAGCCGAAGCGTTTGCTATGAAGAACCCACCAGTGGCGTCGTTCATTGACGGGATCGGCAACGGTCTGGGCTATGGCCTGATTCTGATGCTGGTTGGTTTTATCCGCGAACTGTTTGGCGCAGGCTCGCTGTTTGGGATCACTATTCTGGAAACCGTGAACAACGGTGGCTGGTATGTGCCTAACGGTATGCTGCTGCTGCCGCCATCGGCCTTCTTCATCATTGGTCTTTTGATCTGGGGCTTCCGCACATGGAAACCGGCGCAGGTCGAAGATCGCGAATATAAAATTCAGACGGTGGAGGCACACTGATGGAAGGTCTTCTTTCACTGGCCGTAAAGGCCGTCTTTGTTGAAAATCTGGCGCTGAGCTTTTTCCTTGGGATGTGTACGTTCATCGCGGTTTCCAAGAAAATCTCGACCGCTTTGGGATTGGGTATTTCTGTGATGGTGGTGCAGGCCATCACAGTGCCGACCAATAACCTGTTGCTGACCTATCTGCTAAAGCCCGGTGCTTTGGCCTGGGCCGGGTTCCCTGATGTTGATCTGACCTTCCTGGGCCTGATTTCCTACATCGGTGTGATCGCGGCGATGGTGCAGATCCTTGAGATGATCTTGGATAAGTACTTCCCACCGCTTTACAACGCGCTGGGGATCTTCTTGCCGTTGATTACGGTGAACTGTGCCATTCTTGGTGGTTCACTGTTCATGGTGGAGCGCGATTACAACTTTGCCGAAGCGACCACTTACGGCCTGTCGTCAGGGTTTGGTTGGGCGCTGGCAATCACTGCGATGGCCGGTGTACGCGAGAAGCTGAAGTATTCGGATGTGCCGGATGGCCTGCAGGGCCTTGGTATTACCTTTATCACAGCGGGATTGATGGCCTTGGCCTTCATGTCCTTCTCTGGCGTGAAATTGTAAGGAGGAGCTGAGTTATGGAAACGTTTTCACTTGGTGTTATCCTCTTTACCCTGATCGTTGTAGCGCTGGTCGCGATCATTCTGGCGGCCCGGTCCAAGCTGGTGTCGACTGGCAATGTGAACATCACGATCAACGGCGAGAAAACCATCTCGGTCCCCGCTGGTGGCAAGCTGCTGCAAACGCTGGCGGCGGAAAAGCTGTTCGTGCCGTCGGCCTGTGGTGGCGGTGGTACTTGCGCGCAGTGTCGTGTGAAGGTGCATTCCGGTGGCGGGTCAATCCTGCCGACAGAAGAAAGCCACATCACAAAACGCGAGGCATCCTGCGGTGACCGTCTGTCGTGTCAGGTTGCGGTCAAGCAGGACATGAACGTTGAAGTTCCGGAAGAGGTCTTTGGCGTTAAGAAATGGGAATGCACCGTTCGCTCAAACGAGAACGTTGCGACCTTTATCAAGGCGCTGACACTGGACTTGCCCGAAGGCGAAGATGTGAATTTCCGCGCTGGGGGCTACATTCAGATCGAAGCGCCGGTGCACCAGTTGGCCTATACCGATTTCGATGTTGAAGAAGAGTATCGCGAAGACTGGGACAAGTTTAACCTGTGGCAGTATAAGTCAGTGGTGAGCGAGCCCATCGAGCGTGCCTATTCGATGGCCAACTATCCTGATGAGCGTGGCATGATCATGCTGAACGTGCGGGTGGCCTCGCCGCCTCCGGGTTCCGAAGGGATCCCTGCCGGTCAGATGTCATCGTATATCTTCAACCTCAAGCCCGGTGATAAGGTCACGATATCTGGGCCATTTGGTGAGTTTTTTGCCCGCGATACCCAAAAGGAAATGGTCTTCATCGGTGGTGGTGCAGGCATGGCCCCGATGCGCAGCCATATCTTTGACCAACTCAAGCGCCTGCAGAACCGTGATCGCAAGATCAGCTTCTGGTATGGGGCTCGTTCGAAGAAAGAGATGTTCTTTGTCGAAGACTTCGACACGCTGGCTGCAGAGTTCGACAATTTCGACTGGCACGTCGCGCTGAGTGATCCGCAACCGGATGATGATTGGGATGGCTACACAGGCTTCATCCATAACGTTCTGTTCGAGGAATACCTCAAGAACCATCCGGCCCCTGAGGATTGCGAATTCTACATGTGTGGCCCACCGATCATGAACCAATCGGTGATCAACATGCTGGTGGATATGGGTGTTGATCGCGAAGACATCATGCTGGATGATTTCGGCGGATAAGCGGATCAATCATTACGAATAAAAAACACCGGCTCAAAAGGCCGGTGTTTTTCGTTGCGATAGTGCTGCGCGGCGCTAGCCCACAATCATCTGCCGCATGCGCAGGGCTTCGTATTCGACCTCTTTCAGGCGGAAGTTGACGACATCGCCGATGGTGATCATGCCGCACAGGCGGTCGTTCTTGATTACCGGCATGTGGCGGAATTTGCCTTCGGTCATTTTCTTGAGCACATCAGAGAGCAAATCGTCGGGCGAGCAGGTGACAACATTTTTGGTCATCAGCGCGTCAACCTCTTGCGGTAGGGTTTCGCCCGGTGTTTCGGCCATGCGGCGGACGATGTCTCGTTCGGAAATAATGCCCTGCAGCGCGCCGTTTTGATCGGTCACCACCAGCGCACCGATGTGTTTTTCGCTGAGCACCTGAACCACGTGGCTGATATTGTCATTGGCCCGGACCGAGAAGATTGCATCCCCTTTGCCCGAGATCAGCTTGGCCACCGTGGTTTGGGCGTTTGATAAGTTTGACTCAAGCGATTGGCTGTGCGTCTTCTTATCGGCCTTGTCGCCTCGGGATGGAGCTTGGTAAGAGCTGGGTGCCATCTTTAGGTGTCTCCTGTCGGTTATGATCTGTTTTCTCTATCTTATCGTGGGATTGTGATCCCGAAAGGGGTAAAATGTAAAGACTGGTCCATTAGGGCCGTTTCAAAGGACGTTATCATGCTGTCAAACCTCTATCTGACCCCTGTGATAGGCACCATTTTGGTGGTGATTGTCGCGCTAAGCGGTCACCGTTTTCGCAAAGCGTGGAAAGAACAGGGTGAGGGGTGGAAAGCACGCGCCTGGGTTTTTGGCATTCTGGCGATTTCAGGGCTTTGTACTTTGGCCTTTGTGCCGCTCAAGGCATGAGGGCGGTCATGCTGCGTCGGGCATCAATGATGGCACTGTTGTTCCTCACAGCTTGCTGGGGAGAGGATGAACCCGAGGTCTTGCGCCTGACGGGCGAGACGATGGGCACGACCTATAACATCACCGCTATTGGGGATGGGTTGGATGAAGATAGGATTGCCGGCGCAGTGGTCGGCATGTTGAGCCAAGTGAATGCCACCATGTCGAACTGGGACCCTACATCAGAGGTATCCCGGTTTTCTGCCTCCAGATCGACTGCACCTATTGAGCTATCTGCTGAGCTTGCCTCCCTGATGGAGGTTGCCAATACGGTGCATGAGCAAAGCACTGGACGTTTTGATGTCACGCTGGACCCACTGATTTCACTGTGGGGGTTTGGGCCGCGAAAACCGACAGATCCTGTGCCGTCGGAGGAGGAGATAACTCAAGCTTGGCTGCGGGTCGGGCAAGAGCATTTGTTGGTGTCGGACTCTGAATCTCAAACATTGACCAAGCTTGATCCTAATGTGAGTTTGAATTTGGGGGCGATTGCCAAGGGGTATGGGATTGATGCCGTGGCAGGGGCATTGCGCGACCATGAGATTGAAAACTACATGGTTGAGATCGGCGGCGATCTGGTGACAGCAGGTTTGAACCCCAATGGTGCGCCGTGGCGGATCGGGGTCGAGAAACCACAGCTGGGGGCGCAGAGCGTGCAGGTGGTTGTGCCGCTCAGTGGGCAAGCACTGGCGACTTCGGGGGATTATCGCAACTTCTTTGAACACGATGGCCAGCGCTATTCCCACATTATCGACCCGACCACCGGGCGACCGATCACCCATGTCACAACTTCGGTCACGGTGATCGCAGACAATGCCATGCTGGCGGATGCCTGGGCCACGGCAATGTTGGTACTGGGTGCAGAGGCCGGGTTAAAGCTGGCTGAGACACATAAACTTGCTGTGTTCTTTATCAGCAGGGATGTATCTTTGGACGAAGATGCGTATATAACAGCGCAGAGCGGCGCCTTTGATGCGTTGCTGCAAGCCCAGACTGACGACTAACGGAGCCCGCCATGAGTACCTTTATCCTTGCCTTTGTGATCCTTGGGTTGGTGATGGTTGGCATGTCGCTGGGCGTGATGCTGATGGGCAAGACCATCAAAGGCAGCTGCGGCGGGCTGAACGCCATATCTGGCGCGGACAAATGTTTGGTCTGCAAAAAAGACGTCGACCCCAATAGCCCTCTGCATGACAAACTCCAATGTAAACGCGCGCGCAAGATGGTCGAAGATATGGAGCGCGCGGGTTGAGGGTTTTCGGGGCTACAGTTCCGACGGCGTAGGGTGGGTTTTCAACCCACCTTTTTTGTTGTGGAGTGGGGCGGTACCCGAGCCACGGTACACTTTGCTAGGTGTTTAGGAGATTCGTCATATCGCGCCATCTGATATGAACGGGTAAGTCACCGCTTTCAAAGAACGCTTAAAATACTGCGATTACGTCATCGATAAAAAGGACTTCATCAGTTTGCATCTGTAACTGACCACCGCCAAACGCCAGCGTTTGTGGGCCAGTAAAAGGTACCTTGGGTTCTTCAAGATGTGCTCGAAAGTGTTCGTTTGCTTTGCTGGTTCTCTTTTCAAGTACACAACTTACACGCCTTCCAGCGACCTGAACATATGACCATCTTGGGCCGTAAGACTTGCGAAGGAATGTGGTCCATAACTCTTGAGAGTACCAAGAGCTTTCTCGACTTCAGTGAATTCACGGACCCGCGCTGCATGATCACAATTAAAAGGAGCGTTGGGTGTCAATTTTACTATGAAAATGGTGGGTTGGCACCCACCCTACCAATTGATTTGAGGGGGCAGGTGGGCAGAGATTGCCCACCCTACAATTTTGTCTTTACCCTTCCGCGATGTGGGCGGCGGCGGCTTTGATGGCGGCGTGGGTTTGTTCCAGATCGGCCTCGGTGATCGCCAGTGAGGGGTAGGTTTTGCCGGGGGCTTTGAACAGGCCGTGTTCACGCAGGACTTTGTTATAGGCGGCGCCGCGTTGGTTGTTGGATTTCAAAACATCGCGGTAGTCGTTGACGTCGCGCTCAGTAAAGACCACCTCAAACAATGTCCGGTCGCCGACAATCCGGTGGGGGATGTCGTGCGCGTTGAGTTCCGCCGCGGTCATGTCGATGATGCGTTGGCCGCAAGCGCGTAACTTGTCGTATTGCCCGTCACGGCGCAGGATTTCCATGGTTTTCAGTCCCGCAACCGCAGCCACCGGATTGCCCGACAGCGTGCCGAGCTGCATCAACCAGCCTTCTGCGCCAACCTTGGCCTTGTCGAAATGCGCCATGATATCGGCGCGGCCCACAGTGGCGGCCAGAGGGAAACCGCCGCCGATGACTTTGCCTTGGGTGCAGAGGTCGGGTGTCACGCCATAAAGCTCCTGCGCGCCGCCGTAGGAGAAGCGGAAGCCGGTCACGACCTCGTCAAATACCAACACGATGCCGTATTTGTTAGCCTCTTCGCGCAGCAACTCAAGAAACCCCGGCGCGGGGGGAATGATACGTTGCAACGGCTCAACGATGATGCAGGCGACCTGATCACCGTATTCTGCAAGCAGCGAGTGGATATAGTCGAAGTCATTAAAGGGCGCGATCAGCATCTGGTCGCGCACGCTCTCGGGGATGCCGGCGCTGTCAGGCACGGCCATGGGGAAGTTAACCAGCTTTTGCGGTGCAAGGCTCATCTGGGCCTCGGCTGACATGCCGTGATAGCCGCCTTCGAACTTGACCACCAGATCGCGGCCTGTGAAAGCCCGCGCGGCCCGGATGGCGTACATGTCAGCCTCACCGCCAGAGGAGACATAACGCAGTTGTTCACCGCAAGGGGTGGCGCGGATGATTTCCTCGGCCAGTTCAATGGCGGCGGCGTTGTTGGCGAAGAAGGTCATGCCTTTGGGCAGTTGTTCATAGACGGCCTCGAGCACCTCTTCGTTGCCATGGCCCAGCAGCATGGGGCCCGAGCCGATCAGGTAGTCGATGTATTCATTGCCGTCTTCGTCCCAGACGCGGCTGCCTTTACCCTCTTTGATAAAGACGGAGTGGTCAAAGTTACCAAACCCACCTGCGGGCAGGACGTCCTGTGCGCGGATGGCCCATTCGGATTGTGTGCTGATTTTTTGCATTTGAAATCGGTCTCCTAGTCGAGAATGCAGACTGGCGTGCCGAGCACGTCAAGATCAGGGGTGATGCCAAGGCCGGGCCCCTCGGGCGGGGCGATGCGACCGTTATTGCGGGTGGGGGCATCGGGTGCAAGGCGTGGGCCGACGTAATGCGACAGATCGCAGGTATTCATCAGGCCACGTGCGGGCGTTGAGGCGGCCAAGTGTAGCAATGCGGCGGTTGTGATGTCGCTGCCCCAAGTGTCTTCGATACACATCTGGGTGCCGAGGGTGAGGCACAGGTCGCGGGCGCGGCGCATGGTTGACAGCCCACCGAATTTGCTGAGTTTCAGCGCGGCGGCATCCATGCAGCCCTGACGGTGGCCCTCAAGTAGGCTGGGGATGTCATGGGCGTTTTCATCCAGCTTCATCGGCAGGCCGCAGGCATCGCGCACGGCGGCGCATTCATCAATGGTGGCGCAGGGCTGTTCCAGCATGACATCAAGATGGCGCACGGCGCGACCGACGCGGGTGGCGGTCAGGCGGTCCGCGCCGCAGTTCCAGTCGCCGTACACCAGCGGGCCGGGGCCAACCGTCTCGCGCACTTTATGCAGGCGTTCGACATCGTTTTGCCAATTGTTATCTGCGCCGAGCTTGACCTGAAACTGGCGCATGCCGAGGGCATAGGCGTCTTTGGCCTTTTGCGCCATATCATCCGGGGCGACGCAGGTGATGGAATGGTAGAGTGGCATGTCTGCAGCCGCGCGGCCACCGAGCAAGGCGTAGACCGGCAGGCTGGCAGCCTTACCGGTCAGATCCCACAGAGCGGTGTCGATGGCGGATTTGGCATAGCGGTGGCCTTGCAGGTGGGTATTCATGCGCTCGATCAGCGCCTCGGGTCCAACCGGATCTGCGTCCAAAAGAACCGAGGCCATTTCGGTGATCGCGGGTACAACCCCGTCCGCATAGGCGGGCAGGTAGTGCGGGATCGGGCAGACCTCACCCCAACCAGACAGACCAGTATCCGTGTCGAGCCGGACAATGACAGAGGTGGTGGTGTCGCAGGTTTTGCCACCGGCCATGTAGTAGGTTTCATGGCTGGTCAGGGGCATGTGCCACAGGGAGATGCGTGTGATTTTCATGTGGTTTGCTCCTTTTACATACAACTATGAATTAGCGGACTATTCATATTGCGCCACCAATGTTCCGAGGTTTTCAGGATCGGGGGTGACGCCGAGACCGGGAGTGGAGGGTGGTGTGACAGAACCGTTTTGATTGCGCGCGCCTTGCCCGGGGACGGGATCAACTGACAAGTGATAGTGGCACAGCCAACTGGCGAGACGGTTGGCCTCGGGCGTGGAGGCGGCAAGGTGGATGGCGGCAGAGTCGGCAAGGGCGGAGCCACCGACGTCTTCGATGTGCATCTGCCAGCCGACCGAGACGCCAAAGTCGCGGATTTGTTTGGCTTTGGTGAGGCCGCCAACGCGATTGGGTTTAACCTTAACGCCTTCGCCCGCGCTGCGTTTCCAAGCTTCAAGATGATCTTGAAATGTGTGCATGCATTCATCAAGCATGATCGGGTTCGAGACACGATTTGCCACATGAGCGCATTGATCGAGTGTTTCGCAGGGCTGTTCAACCCAGTCGCGGGCTTTGACAGAGTTCAGGACTTCGATGGCGGTGGCGGGTTGCCATGCGCGGTTGACGTCAAAGGTGACTTTGTGGCCTTGCGGCAGGGACGACGAGATCGCCTCGATCCGGGCGATGTCCATGGCGATATCGGTGCCGCCGACCTTGGCGGAATGTACGGTGTAGCCTTTGGCCGCAGCCTTATCGATTAAAATGAGCATTTCTTCGGGCGTTCCGGTGGAGATAGAGGAGTTGACTGGGACGGCGGCGGGTTCAGATCCGCCCAAAAGTTGCCAAAGCGGCATGTTGGCGGCTTGGCCGAGGATGTCCCAGCAGGCCATGTCGATGGCGGATTTGGCGTAAGGGTGGCCGGGCAGTTGCACATCCATGACCCGGTTGATGTGTTGCAAGCTGCGAGGGTCTTCGCCGCTCAGCACAGGCGCGAGGGTTTCAATGCCGGCCCGGATGCCGGGGCCGTGCGCGGGCAGGTAGGTATGGCTCCAAGGACAACCTTCACCCCAGCCAGAAAGCCCTTCGTCAGTGTCGATACGGATAAAAGTGCTGTCGAGTTTTTCGAACTTTAATCGCCCACCAGAGAGGTAGTAAGGTTCGTTCAAAGGCATATCGAGTTGCCAAACGGTGATACGGGTGATCTTCATAAGGCGGCGCTCCGGGACTTTTGGTGGTGATAGGTTAGGGCCATTTCGGCCATGTGTTGCAGGGCGTTGGTGGGCAGTGGGGTTGCGGCAGGGATATGCGCGGCGCGGGTGCCTTCGAATTGGAAATGTTCGGCGTAGAGCGCGCGCCAGCGTGCAACCAGATCCGTCTGGCAGTGGACGTAGAGGATGCAATTGGCGTCATTCCACCCCAAACGGAGGGTCGTGCCCGCGCGTTTGGCGGGCAAATAAGCGGGCTGGCCCCATTTGAGCGTTTCTATCAGAGGGCCAGTGCCGGTGCTGTACGCGGCCTCATAGATCAAATCGCGAATTTGCATCAGCCGTGTGTTCACAGCAGGCGGCGCGGTGTTGAAAGCAGCAGCAACGTTTTCTGGGGGCGGGACCGTCATGATGCGGCCTCGCCGTAATCAGCTACTGGGCTACCCAAACTGTCGAAGTCGGGAGTGACACCGAGGCCGGGCGTGTCGGTGGCGTAAAGTTTGCCATCCTGCACAGTTGGCCCGTTGATGCCGGTGGAGCGGGTGTTGTAGTGGTGCAGATCGGTGGAATTGATCAGGTACTCTTCGGGTGTGGAGGTCGCGAAATGAGCCACGGCAGAGGTGGTGATTTCTCCACCCCAGGTGTCCTCGGATACGACTGGAATGCGGTTTTCAACCAGAAAATCCCGTACACGGCGGGCTTTGGACAGGCCGCCGAGGTTAGAGATTTTCAGGCAGCAGATTTCGGCCCCGTGGTCGGCGACGATGCGCTGCGCTGCGTGCAAGCCGGTGACGCATTCGTCCAATTTCATCGGCTGTTCGGCGACACGGCGGACTTGCTGGCATTCCTCATAGGTTTTGCAAGGCTGCTCGAGAATGAAATCAAGATCACGGGTGGCGCGGGCAACGCGAATGGCGTTGTCGACGCGCCATCCTTGGTTTGCGTCGGCCATGGCTTTTTCACCGGGTTTGAGGAGGGGCACCGCCTCGCGGATGCGGTCGATATCAATAACCCAGTCGGCTCCAACCTTGATTTGGAATTGGCGATAACCTGCGGCGCGGTGGCGGTCCAGCTCGGCAATGGTTTCGGGGATCGAACGTTGTGGGGCGACGCGGTACATCGGTGCGCCATCGGTGAGCTTGCCGCCCATCAACATCCACACAGGCTGATCCGAAGCTTTGCCAAGAATATCCCAAAATGCGGCGTCGAATGGGGCTTTGGCATAGCCGTGGCCTTGCACGATATTATCCATCAACCGTTCCATCCGGGCGACTTGTCGGGGGTCTTCACCCAGCAATTGGTTTGCGGCGAGGCGAGCGAAGGCTTCGACTCCTTCAGAGTGGGCGACCATGTAATTTTCGCCACACGGAGTGAACTCCCCACAGCCTTGGATGCCCGCGTCCGTATCGATGACCACAACCGAAGACTTGGCGACTGAAATGGCGTTGCCTGCGCCCCAGCCGTAGCTGCCGTCAACGTAAGGAAGGTCGGTTTTATAGATACGGATGCGGGTGATTTTCATGTTTAAGCTCCGTAGGTTGCTATTGGCTCACCAAGAATTTCGAGTTTGGGCGAAATGCCCAACCCCAAGGCATCGGGTGCTTCGGCGCCGCCATTCACGATAGGGGCGTCGAAATCGGCGGTGGAAAGCGTGACCATCGAGCGTGGGTCAAGGGCGCAGCGCAGCAGATTGCGCGGAGTGGATTGAGCGATGTGCAGAATGGCGGCGAAGGAAATTTCCGAGCCGACGGTATCTTGCACTGACATCACCAACCCGGCAGAGGCGGCGATGGTGCGTTGACGGATCATCGGAGTGATGCCGCCTTGCTTTGAGACCTTTAGGCCAACGCCGTCGCAGGTATCTTGCGCAATGGCCTGCATCAGGTCGGCCTCGGATTGGATAAGTTCATCAAGCAGCAGCGGAACGGTGCAGCGCTGGCGGAGCGACTGGGTTTCACGCCAGCTGGCGCAGGGAGCCTCGAGCACGAAATCTAACCCGGCGGGCAGTAATGAGAGCATACGCAGAGCATGTTCAGGGCTGAGGCCGTTGTTGGCATCGGCCAGAAACCATTCGCCGGGTTGGCGGTCGGCCAGGCAGGCCTGAATGCGCTCGGCGTCAAGCATTGGGCCACCTTCGGTCTCGGACGCACCGATCTTGATCGAATGGCCAAGGAAACCTTGGGCGCGGTGGTTGGCGACTTTTTCGTGCATCTTTTCCGGCGTGTCACCACCGATGGAAGAGATGACCGGGATGGCACCGGGGGTGCGTCCACCGAGCATATCGCAAAGGGGGAGGCCCGCGGCCTTGGCAGCGATGTCCCAGCAGGCGATGTCAAGCGCGGCGCGGGAATCGCGGTTGCCCTTGAGCGTGTCTCGCATCCTGTCCCAAATGCGGTCGTGTTGCCGAGGATCCATTCCGATGAGCGCAGGTGCGAGTAGGTCAATGCCCGCACGGGTGCCCCCCGCATAAGCGGCGATATAGGTCGAGCCAAATGGCGTGGACTCGCCCCAGCCTTCGAGGCCGGTGTCGGTGGTGATGCGCACGATGGTGGCGTCATAGGCGGTGTATTCGCGTCCGCCGGAGAGGCGGTACACGCCGCCTTTGACGGGCAGGTCAACCTGATAGACGTCTATGGATTTGATTTTCATGTGCTCATTCTCGGGGGATCGGCCAAACCGGCACCACGCCACAGGACAAAGGTCAGGATGGGGGCGTCGGTGGTGGTTAAGGCGTGGGGTTGATTGCTGAGGTGCAGGCGGGTGCCTTCTGGGCCAAGCGCGAGGGTGTCTTGGCCTTCGACCAAGAATTGGCCATGACCAGAAACAACGCTGTAAAGCTCTTCGGGTTCGTGCTGGTGCCAGTCATAGTGCAGGTTTGCGCCCCAGAAGCCGACGGTCATGCGAGTCTCATTGGTGAGGAAGTGCCCGTCTGGTCCTGCCAGTTCGAACCAGCCGAAACGATTGAGGAAATCACCGCCAACCTCCTCTTCGGTGTAAGTGTGCCGCCATTCCAGATAGGGAGCGGCGGCGATGATGGTATCGCGCAAGGGTTGGCTCACTGCGCTTGCTTCGCCGGGTTCGGTTGTCAGATGCGCGATATGCGGAAGGGCATGGGCCGGGCGTTCGGCATAGGTCAGATCTTGCGGCCAAGCGACGAAATTCGACAGCGCAGGCAGGGCGCTGTGCCAGACTTTGGCGGCATCCAAGAGAGTGTGCAGGGTGGCGCTTTGAGTCACGATAAG
Source organism: Roseovarius sp. EL26 (assembly GCF_900327775.1). Lineage (NCBI taxonomy): Bacteria > Pseudomonadati > Pseudomonadota > Alphaproteobacteria > Rhodobacterales > Roseobacteraceae > Roseovarius > Roseovarius sp. EL26. The sequence continues at coordinate 1,767,259 of NZ_OUMZ01000007.1, read as the reverse complement.
TCCTCGGGATAAGTAAAGACGGGTTTGGTATTCAGATCGCCGCGCCACAGCACATAGGCCATAACGGGGTGGTCACGAGTGATCAGAGCATGCGGCGCGTTCGACGGATGAAAGGCGGTGTCGCCGGGGCGCAGGGTTTGGGGGTTCTCACCTTCGAGGTGGAACTCTGCCTCACCTGCGACGACCATGTAGATCTCTTCAGCCGGATGGTGGTGCCAGGGATAGTGAAAACCGGCGGGTTGGTAGACGACAAAGGCGCGTATATCCGTTGCGCCAAAAGGTGCATCAATACCGATGATCTCGTAGCAGGCGAAACGGTTCAGGAAGTCCGCGCTTGCGCCTGTGCCTTTGTAAGTTTCACGCCATTGGGCGAGGGGGGCGGCATTGATCAGCGCATCCCGGAAGTCTGCGAAGGCGTTCGAATGGAGGTTTGGATCGTGGATCATAAGATCAGCTGCCGGGATGTGGTGCGGCGTAACGGGTTGCTCGACGACCGGCTCAGGGAGGGCGCAAAATTCCTGCAACGCCGGAACCCGCGCATGTGTTGCGCGGGTCTCGGTTAGCAGGGTTTCCCACCGTAGATCCATCAGGGCAGGACCACGATGTTGCCGGTGTGGCGCTTTTCGATAAAGGCGGTTTGTGCTTCGCGCAGTTGGGATAGCGGGAAGGTTTCCGCCAGCATGGGTTTCACCTCGCCGCGCTCGATATAGCTGACGACATCGCGTAAAACATGTGTCGGGAGGATGGTCGAACCGGTGAAGGTCAGATCGCGCAGGTAAAATGTGCGCAGATCAAATTCGACCATTGGTCCGGCAATCGCGCCCGCGCAGGTATAGCGCCCACCACGTTCCAACACATCAATCAGCTGGGGCCAGATAGGGCCGCCAACGATATCTGCAACAACGGTGATTTTTTCATCACCCAATGCGTCGCGCAGGTTTTCGGGGCTGCGAGGCAAAAGGACATCTGGACCACATTTCTGCACGTCGGCGTGTTTGGCCTCGGAGGCCATGGCAATGACGCGAGCGCCACGACGTTTGGCCAATTGGATCAGCGCACCACCCACGCCACCGGATGCCCCGGGGATGAGGACGGTATCACCTTCGCCCACATTGGCGCGCACCAACATACCTTCGGCGGTGGTGTAGCTACATTGAAAAGTGGCTAGTTCTGCATCCGTCAGATCGCATTCGATGGGAGCCACATCGCGTGCATCTGCCATGGTGAATTCGGCATACCCGCCATCTTTTTCAGAACCGAAATAGCCCGTCTTGTCCATATTTGATGGGTCATTCCAATCCCTGATCCAGCCTTCGATCAGAACGCGCTTGCCGATCAGACTTGCATCTGCCTCGGCGCCGACAGAGACGACTTTGCCAACTGCATCCGCACCCTGAATACGTGGGAAGGTGAGCGGTGCGCCACCCCAAGTGGGGTCATCCTCATTGATCTCGCCGTAAGCGCCCCCAGTCGTGGCTTCGTCCACAGCTTTGGAGTACCAGCCCGTGCGGGTGTTCACGTCGGTGTTGTTGAGCCCACAAGCGCCGACCTTTATCACCACGTCCATGGGGCCTGGCGTGGGAATGGGCCAGTCTTCGTGCCACTGGTATTGATCAAGATCGCCGTGGCCCATCAGGACCATGGCTTTCATTGTTTGGGGCAAATCGGTCATGGCATATTTCCTTTTGTTGGTTTCGAATCGCCTTTGCGATCCGACCGGGGCGAAGGGCTCTGCCCCTCGCGCTCCCCGAGATATTTATGGTCAGATGAATGGATCTTGCACTCCTTATCCATCTGCGCGGGGCAGAACGCTGGCCGGGTCGTAAGCCGGTTCACCCAAGATACGCCCTTTGCGTGCGTGGCCGGCGATGATCACTTCGATCTCGGTGCCGGGCACGTTTGCGTGGGGTTTAATATAAGCAAAGGCGAGAATCTTGCCGACTGTATGCCCGTAGGCGACAGAGGCTGTCGAACCCACGACTTTTCCGCCCAACATGACCGCCTCACCGCCGTGGCCGTCTTCAACTCCATTAGGTTCGATCTCGAGATAGGCGCAGACGAAAGGCATTGTGCCGTCTTCCGCCTGTTTGGCGCTTTCACGGGTTTTATCGACGCCGAGATACTCTTTATCCAGTTTCGCAAAGCGCATCACGTCGGCCTCGGGCAGGGTGACCTCGTTAGTCAGCTCGCCCGCGCCTTTGAACATCTTTTCCATCCGCATGGCGTTCATCGCGAAGGAACCGTAGTTCACGATGTTATGTGACTCACCTGCGGCCCAAAGTGCGTCATAAACCGCCAGTGCACTTTCGGCTGGAATGTGGAGTTCCCAACCCAGCTCACCGGCATAGGACATACGGAAGGCCCAGAGTTTGTGGCCAGCAACAGTGATTTCCTGCGCGCTGAGCCACTTGAACCCGGCGTTGGACAGGTCTGCATCGGTGCAAGTGGCCAGAACCTCGCGGGACATTGGCCCATTGAGAGCAAGGGCGGCCCAATCGTTAGAGCGCAGGATAATCTCTGCATTCTCACCTGCAAGGTTCTGGTTCAGATGATCGAGAAGGCGCTGTTCGAAGAACGCGGCGCACACCAGATAGAAGCGGTCCTCATCCAGTTTCACGATCGTTGTTTCCAGCTCGATCCGTCCTCGACGGTTGAGCATATGGGTCAAGGCAATGCCACCGACCTTTTGTGGCAGTTTGTTTGCCACCAGACGGTCAAGCAAGACAGCGGCATCGGGGCCTGCAACCTCGACCTTGGTGAAGGCCGAGATGTCCATGATGCCAAGGCTGTCACGTACAGCTTTGCATTCAGCGCCGACGATATCATGCACTTCGTTGCGTTTGAAGGAATAGTAATCGCGCTGTTCAACGCCGTTTTTGGCAAACCACCGTGGGCGCTCGTGACCGTAGACCTCTTCGTAGACCGCCCCTTTTTCTTTCAGGCGCTCATACATCGGCGATGGCTTGATCGGACGACCGGCCAGCCGGTTGAAATGCGGGAAAGGGATTTCGTGGCGCAGGCAGTAGTCTTCTTCAGCCTTGGTCATCTGCCAATCTTTGGTGGCGTACGAGCCGAAGCGACGAGGATCATATTCGCGCATCGAGATGTCAGCAGAACCATGTACCATCCAACGGGCCAGTTCGCGGGTCAGGCCGGGGCCCCAGCCGATGCCGATCTGTGTGCCACAGCAGCACCAGTAATTGCGCACGCCGGGGGCAGGGCCAATCAGTGGATTGCCATCTGGTGGGTGGCTGATGGCGCCGTGAACATCGCGGGTGATGCCCAATTCGGCAAAGATCGGCATGCGGTTCAAGGATTCTTCCAAGTAAGGCATGACACGGTCATAATCTGCCTCGAACAGCCAGTTTTCGTATTCCCATGGGCATTCATCGTGCCAAACCGAGTTCGGGTTCTCTTTTTCGTATATCCCGATCAGGCCTTTCTTCTGCTCCATCCGGATGTAGCCAGAAACCTTTTTGTCATCGCGAATAACGGGCAGCTCGGTTTCCAAATTTTGAAACTCCGGGACTTCGTCAGTGACGAAATAGTGGTGGGTCATCGAGGTCATCGGCAGTTGCAGGCCAGACCATTCGCCCATCTGGCGGGCGTAGGTGCCGCCGGCGTTGACCACATGTTCGCAAGTGATTGTGCCCTGATCTGTTTCAACCACCCATTCGCCATTGTCGGCTTGCGTGATGTTTGTCGCGCGGCATCGGCGGATGATGCGTGCGCCCTGCTGGCGGGCACCTGCGGCCATGGACATGGTCACGTTAGTGGGGTCAACGTGGCCGTCATCCGGGGTGTAAAGCGCGCCGATGACGCCTTCGAGGTTATAGTACGGATGCAGTTCAGCAACCTTTTCGGGGCCAACCAATTCGATGTTGAAGCCCAAGGAGCGGCCGACGCTGAGTGTGTGGCGCAGCCAATCCATTTCGTCCTCGGTATAGGCCAGACGAAAAGAGCCGCAGCCATGCCAAGTGACAGCCTGACCTGTTTCCGCCTCGAGCGCGCCGGAATAGAGACCGATGTTATAATCAACGCATTTGCCCAGGCCGAAGCTAGAGGTTGAATGTGTGATCTGGCCCGCTGCATGCCAGGTTGAACCGCTGGTCAGCTCGGCTTTCTCGAGCAGAACCACCTCGGAGCCCCAACCTTCGTGCGCCAGGTGGTAAGCAAGGCCAACCCCCATGACACCGCCGCCTACAATGACCACACGAGCGTGGGTGGGGAACGCTTTTTCCGACATTTTGATTTTCCTCATCACAGAGTCGCAAATTTGCTCGACAACGTAAGCGTACATCTGTACCGTCGTCAATCATGAATGACACAAATGTATCAAATATCGTTTTGGAGCGTATTTCGCGCGAATGGGAAGCCTTGACGCCGGAGGCGCAAAAGGCTGCGCGCTACGTGCTGGAAAACCCAAGAGACGTTGGGGTTTCCTCGGTGCGCGAGATCGCGGAGGCGGCCAAAGTGAAGCCCAATACCTTCGTGCGGATGGCGCGTCAGGTGGGATTCGAGGGCTACGATGATTTCCGGGAGCCGTTCCGTGAGGCGATTCGCCGGGGCACTGTGAGCTTCCCAGACCGGGCGCGCTGGCTACAGGATATTGCCGCTTCTGGCGCATTGGGACAATTGTTTGCGGATCAAGTCGGCTCGGCCATCCGCAATATCGAGGAAACATTTGCTGGGATCGATGAGTCTTCGATGGAAGTGGCGGCCAAGGCTATCTGGGCGTCGCGCAAGGTATTCGTGTTGGGGGTAGGGGTGAACAATTCCAATGCCCGCAACTTTACGTATCTGGCGTCGACCGGTATGCGCGATTTCAACGCGATACCAAAGCCCGGATCAACCGCAGCCGATGATCTGGCCTGGGCAGATGAGCGTGATGTGTTGATTGCAATCACTTGCCACCCGTACCGATCTGAAGTGGTCGAAGCGGTGAACGTTGCCCGAGAGCAGGGGGTCAGGGTGATTGGCATCTCTGATAGCCCGGCGTCCCCCATTATTCGCGGTTCTGAACACGGGTTTGTTGTCGCTGCTGATACGCCGCAGTTTTTTCCGTCATCCGTGTCGACTATTGCGCTGCTGGAAACGCTGTTGAGTTTCGTTATTGCCGTGGCCAGCCCCAAGATCGTCGAACGCGTCGAGAAATTCCATAAACGTCGCCATCAATTAGGTATCTACCAGGAGGAGCCTGAATGAACGCCCCGCTGATCCATTCCCTAGACGCGCGGTATTATACCGGCCCCGAAATTTTCGAAAATGAGATGCAAGGTTTGCTGGCCCGGACGTGGCAGTTTGCCGGTCACGTCAGTCAGCTGCCGAATGTCGGGGACTATTTCGCCTTTCAGATTGCCGGGCAAAACCTGTTTTGCATTCGCGGGCGCGATGGAGAAGTGCGAACGTTTTATAATGTCTGCCAGCACCGCGCGCATGAGCTGGTGAAAGACACCGGGAATACGCGGGTTGTTGTATGTCCTTACCACGCTTGGACGTATGAATTGACTGGGCAGTTGCGTGCAGGGCCGAACATCAAATCGGTTCCGGGGTTCGACAAAGAAAAGATCTGTTTGACCGAGGTGCGGACCGAGGATTTCAACGGCTTTATCTTTGTTAATCTGGATGACGATGCCAAGAGCATGGATGACTGGTTCCCCGGTGTGCGCGAAGAGATCCGCGCGTTTGTGCCGAATATCGACAAGCTGGCCCCGTTGGAGTGGGTGGAGATCGATGAGAATTGCAACTGGAAGGTTTCGGTTGAGAACTATTCTGAGTGTTATCACTGCCCGATCAACCACGCGACCTTTGCCGAAGGTGTGGTGAAGCCGGAAACTTATGACATTCAGCCGGACAAGGACGGTGGCTATGTTCTGCGCCACACCACGGAATGTCAAAGCATGGACAAGATGACCTACCCGATCGATACCTCGGTACCGCATTCCGAGGAATATCAATCCTGGTTCCTGTGGCCGATGGTCAGCTTCCAATGCTATCCGGGCAACGTGCTGAACACCTATCACTGGCGTGCGCGGGATGTGGATCACTGCACCGTTTATCGCGGCTGGTACACTGAAGATGGGGCCGAAAGCGATGTGATCCGCGGGCTTGCTGTGCAGGACCGCCAAACCACGGTCGAGGAAGATATCCATCTGGTTGAATCCGTGCACAAGGGGTTGAAATCACGTGGGTACAAGCCCGGACCACTGGTGTTGGATCCGAAGTGCGGGGTGAATTCCGAGCACTCTATCCAGAAACTGCAGCAGTGGATGAGGGAGGCGGTGGATGGGTAGGCTGCTAATCTACGCACTTGTTTTAACGAGTATTGCGGGGGCAGCGATTGGATGCATCGCACCCGATGCTCACAGATATTTCCTGTTTGAAAGTGCCGAGAAAATTGAAAATCCGGGAGAGTTCGTCGCCAAAGTTGAGGTCCTATCATTCGTGCCGGCAGAATATGAGATCACGGGAGACGTACTAATAAATGGAAAAAAGTACCCTCGGAGAAAGCTTGTTCAACCGGCATCTCTTGCCTTCAAGGTGATCGAATTTGTCAGAGGCCACCATTCTGGAAATGAATTTGAAAGTGAACTTCAGTTCAATTCATGCACAGGGCTTAAAGAAGTTGCTTCGGGGCGTGTCGCTTACGTTTCGGGCGACATAGAGGATGAACAGTTGATTGTGAAAGACTTCAGAAGAAAAAGAGAAAATAACGAAGAGGGCTTATATTAATTCGTCGCAGTTTCACGAATGCGCAGGATTTGTCCAGCAGCATTTGGTGGCTGAGAAAAGAGGAATGCATCCACCGCATGAAGCGGATGATAAGGAGGTGGAATGGCTCCACGGGTTGAGGTCTATTATTCACTGCAAAGCGACTATTGCTATCTCTTGCTGGATCGGCTGATTGGGCTGGCAGACGAGGGTGTGCAGGTCGAAATTGTTCCGGTTTTGGGTGGGGTGCTGCGGTTGCCTCACCGGTATCAGGGCCGGGATGAGCTGGAGCAGCAGTATTTCGAGGCCGATACCAAGCGGTTGGCCGAATTTCTGGAGTTGCCGCATGCCTATCCTGACCCATCACCGATTGATTTCAAACCGGGATCACTGTGGATCGCGGAAGAGAAACAACCCCGCAATGAATACCTGTGCCGCTTGTACGTTGGGGCCGTTCGCGCAGGGCGGGCGATGGCGTTTCTGGATGTGGTGGGGCGGATGCTGTGGGACGGCTCTACGCCGGGATGGGATCAAGGCGATCTCCTGAGCAGGGCGATTGCAAAGATCGGGCTTGATTTGGCGGAGGTGCTGGAGGGCACCAGCTGGGACAGCGCAAAAGCGGAACTGGATCGCAATGCTGAGGCGATACTTGCTGCTGGGCACTGGGGTGTGCCGCTGATGGTCTATGAGGGAGAGCCGTTTTACGGGCAGGACCGTTTTGACCATCTTGTTTGGCGGATACGACAGCGGGGAGGTTTGCAATGAATATTGAGTATACAAAACGGGAGGGCCGAAGATGCTGATGCCAGAGAAATGGACGCCGGAGCAGAAACTGTTCCCGTATCAGGTTGGGTTTACCTGCCCTCCGTTTGATTATGATGCCGCTCCGTCGGACTTTTTGCGGATGTGCCCCGAGACCGTAGGGGTGCATGGTTGGATGTTGCACGTGCCGGATTATGTGCATGGGTTGGATCAGCGTAAACAGAACTTTGGCATGCTTGATGACTTTGTGCACTGCATGGCGCGCAATGGTGCTGATGTGGCGGGCCAAGTGGGGTCGAATTGGGTGCATGCCTGCGGGTTGGGTGTCGATGGCGTGCGCCAGCATTGCGAAGACCTGTCGGATAAACACGGCGTGCAGTTTCACATGGCAGGATACGCCATGGTTGAGGCGTTGCGCGCGATGAATGTCGAGAAAGTGGCCCTTAACGGTGCCTATCACTGGCCAGAATGGTGGCAGGGAACTGCGGGCTTTCTAAGAGAAGCTGGATTTGATGTGCTCTGGGCTGGGAACTTTCATGATCAGGGCTGGTTTGAAAGCCAAGAAGAGATCAACAAGTTGCGCTGGGTGTTTGACGGCGATCTGTTCGAGAAGTCCTTTCTTTATGTCGCTGAACAAGCGCCTGAGGCGGATGCTTATCTGATCAACGGGATGTGCAACTTTCGCTCTGGCCCAAATGAATTGCCGCAGCGCCCATTGCATCTGACACGCAATCTGGAATCCAAACTGGGCAAGCCGGTAATTGGCCATGATACCGCGCTTTATTGGCGTATTTTTAAATCCCTTGGTCTGGCGCCGGTGACGAAACAAGATCGTCTGCTCTCATCGTTGAAAGGATAAACGTTATGCATAAGATTGTTGCTTTGTGGGCTGTGCCCCGGTCCACCTCGACAGCCTTTGAATGGATGATGCGACAGCGTGGTGATCTGGATTGTCTACATGAGCCCTTTGGAGAGGCTTGGTATCAGGGCGAGAACCCGCTGTGGCAAAGGTATAAAGAGGGCGATGTGAAAACACCTGGCCTGACACTTGAAAGTGTCTGGGCGGATATAAAAGCACGCGCAGAAAAAGGCCCTGTGTTTACCAAGGATTTCCCGCATTATATCAACCACATGTGGGACGCTGAGTTTTTGTCGAACTTTACCCATGCGTTTTTGATCCGCGATCCGGCGAAAACAATTACGTCTATGCACAACAAATGGCCCGACTTTCATGAGGGTGAGGTGGGATTTCCTGAGCAGCGCGCCTTGTTCGATTTGCTCTGGGCCTTGAATGGCTCGCCGCCGCCGGTGATCGACAGTGATGATCTGTTGGAAAACCCACATGACGTGACGCAGGCTTTTTGTGAGGCAGTGGGTATTCCCTTTATTCCAGAGGCGCTGACCTGGGAACCGGGCGGTAACCCGTCCGAGCACAGCTGGTGGGATGGTGGATCGTTTCATGCCAATCTAGCGCAGTCCACCGGGTTGACGCCGCAAACGCGCAGGTATGTGGCGCTTGAAGATACACCGCCACGAGTACAGCAAGTACACCGGCGGATGAAGCCGCATTATGATCGGCTCTATGCCCACCGAATTACAGCTTGAAAGACGGACTATGACTGACATCCAATCTTATTGGCGCAATTATATTGATGGTGAATGGGCCGACGGCGGCGCGGGCCGGGTTGACGTGATCAATCCAGGTACCGGCACAAAGCTGGCGGAGCAGGCGCTGGCGGATGAGGCGGATGTCAACCGCGCCGTGCAGGCGGCCAAGCGCGTGCATCAGTCTGGCGCGCTGTCTGATATGCGTCCGATTGAACGTGGCCGTTTGGTACAGGCAATGGGACGCTATCTGCTGGATAATATTTCCGAGATTTCGCGTGTTCTAACTTTGGAGCAGGGCAAGCCGCTTTGGGAGGCCGAGATTGAGATCAAGGGCGCGGCGGCTTATTTTGAGTATTACGGCAATCAGGCGTCTACGGTCGAGGGGCGTTCAATCCCACTGGGCGCGGGCTATTTCGATTTTACCGACAATGTCCCTTATGGCGTGTCGGCGCAGATCATTCCGTGGAATTATCCGGTTGAAATGACCGCGCGGTCGTTGTCGGCGGCTTTGGCTACTGGCAACACTATTGTCATTAAAACACCCGAGCTGACCCCGCTGACCAATGCATGGTTCGCCCATGCGGCCGAGGCGGTGGGTCTGCCCAAAGGTGCGGTCAATATTCTGTGTGGTTGGGGTCATCAAGCGGGCGCGGCCTTGTCCGGGCATCCGGATGTCAATCAGATTGTCTTTACCGGATCTGTTGCAACAGGCGTGGCAATCGCCACAGCGGCGGCGCAAAACGTTGTGCCCTGCGTGCTGGAGCTGGGCGGCAAGTCGGCAGCGATTGTACATGATGATGCGGACTTGGATGCGTTTGAAAATGATATCCGCTGGGGCATCTATTTTAACGCCGGTCAGGTCTGTTCGGCGATGAGCCGGGTGATCGTGCACGAGTCGCGTCATGATGAGCTGGTGGAGCGGGCCGTTAAGGTTGCGCGTTCACTGTCGGTTGGGCCGGGGATCGAGCGTGTAGAGGCGGGTGCCACTATGGGATCTATGGTGTCTGAGGCACAGCGCGACCGGGCGGCAGGCATGGTTGGCGATGCTCAGGCCGCCGGGGCCGTAGTGGCCGCAGGTGGCCGCAAGATGAACATCCCCGGTGCGTTCTTGGAATCTACCGTTTTGGCCAATGTCTCCCCGGATATGACAATCGCACAGGAAGAAGTATTCGGTCCGGTTCTGTCTGTGCTTAAGTTTCGCGATGATGCCGAGGCCGTCGAGATTGCCAATGGAACGCAATATGGATTGGTGGGCGGTGTCTTCACCCGTGATCTGGACCGCGCGACCCGTGCCGCACGTCAAGTGCGCGCTGGGCAGGTGTTTGTGAATGAATGGTTCGCCGGTGGAATTGAGACGCCCTTTGGAGGTATCGGAAAATCTGGCTATGGTCGCGAAAAGGGTCGCGAGGCGCTTTGGAACTATGTCCAGACCAAGAATGTGGCGATCAAGTTAGGGTAAGGAACTGAATGGACTATCAAATCGGGCATCCGCAGTCGGTTCGCGAGGTCGTTGAAAATGGTCTCTGTATTGGCTGTGGCTTGTGCGAGGCACTCGCGCCTGACCGATGGTCCATGATGATGACGGTGCAGGGGCGTTTGCGCCCCGTGCCAACAGCCTTGGAACAAGATCAAAAAGACCAATCTATTTTGGCTGCTTGCCCCGGTGCGGTGGCAATAGCCACGGCGACTGGCGACAAGGAAGACCCTATTTGGGGGCGATACTTTCATATGGGGGAAGCATGGGCCGGAGATGAAGATATCCGGTTCCGCGCAGCCACTGGAGGCGTTTTAACTGGGCTTGCTGTACACTTGCTGAGGAGTAAGAAGGCAGAGTTCATTCTTCACTGTGCGGCGAATGATGAAAATCCGATGCGCACCAAATGGGAAATCAGCGAGACCCCAGAACAAGTACTGCAAAGAGCCGGGTCGCGGTATGGTCCGTCGAATACGCTTGCAGGATTGGAATATGCTTTAGAACGAGGTCAACCTTTTGCGATCATTGCCAAGCCTTGCGATGCAGGAGCCGTGCGACAGCGTGCCAAGTCTGACCCGCGCCTAGATGTGCTGCTTGTCGCTGTGTTGGTGATGGTGTGTGGTGGGGCTTCAGAGTTGGGAAAGTCGGAAGATTTACTGGAAGAATTCGGAATTGAAGAAGCGGACCTAAGCCTGTTCAGGTATCGCGGATACGGCAATCCGGGGCCGACACGGGTTGAGACGCACGATGGCCGCGCGTTTGAAAAGACTTATCAGGAGTTCTGGGCTGACGAATCCGGTTGGAAAATTCAAAGCCGATGCAAAATTTGCCCAGACGCGATTGGTGAGGCGGCGGATGTTGCAGCCCTTGATGTTTGGCCCGGTGGTGCCCCAGTTGGTGAAGACGCTGGGTTCAACGGGGTGATCACCCGGTCCAGAACCGGGCAAGATTTGGTTCAAGCTGCCGTCGAGACTGGTGATCTGGTGTTGGGGCAAGATCATGCACCACGGCAATTGGACGACTTTCAGCCACATCAGGTCGCTAAAAAGCATGCTGTGGCCGCGCGGCTCCGAGGACTCTCAAAAGCTGGACAGCCGGTCTATCACCACGATGGGTTGCGATTGTCTGAGCTGGATGCAAAGGATGAAACCGATGAACACGGTGCCTTTGAACGCGCAAAGGCCAGACGATTTAAAGAAGAAATGCCAAAAAACGCGCAAGGAGACAGCGATGGATAATATGTTCGAGACAGGGCTAGAACAACGAAAGGCGACGCTTGGTGCGGAGTATGTTGAAAAGAACCTCGCAGCAGCCGATGGATTTACCCGTTCTTTCCAAGAGGCCATGACAGCCTGGTGCTGGGGCTTTGGCTGGGGTGACGATACGATTGACCCCAAAACCCGTAGTATGATGAACCTGTCGATGTTGGGTGGTTTGGGCAAAATGCATGAATGGGAAATCCACTGCCGTGGCGCATTGAACAATGGCGTCTCCAAAGAAGAAATCCGTTCGATTATTCATGTCGTCGCTATTTACTGTGGTGTTCCGCAGGGGTTGGAATGCTTTCGCGCTGCGAAAAAGGTGTTCGAAGAGCGTGGGATTACTTTCGAAGAGTAATTTGACCTAAATATCTGCTTTGGAGGGAATTGAAATGAGCAAACCTTGTATCATCTGCGTGGCGATCACCGGCTCTGTTCCCACCAAAGCAGACAATCCCGCTGTGCCCATTACGGTGTCTGAGCAAATTGAATCCACACAGGAAGCGTTTGAAGCGGGGGCATCGATCGCGCATTGCCACGTACGTTTGGATGACGGCACACCTTGCTCGGACCCTGATCGTTTTGCCCGACTGAAAGAAGGGCTGCAAAAACACTGCCCCGGTATGATCATACAGTTCTCAACCGGTGGTCGTTCTGGTGCCGGAAATGAGCGCGGGGCCATGTTGCCACTTCGCCCCGAGATGGCGTCTTTGTCGGTGGGGTCGAATAATTTTCCAACGCGGGTCTATGAAAACCCACCAGAATTGATTTCTTGGCTGGCCAGTGAAATGCGCACATATCAGGTGGTGCCGGAGATCGAGGCCTTTGACATGAGCCATATCCTTCATGCGATTCGGATGCATCAGGAGGGCCTGCTTTATGGCAAGCTTTATGTTCAGTTTGTCATGGGGGTACGCAATGCAATGCCAGCCGATAAGGATGTGTTTGATTTCTACGTGGAAACAATGAAAATGCGCGCCCCAGATGCAGAATGGTGCGCCGCAGGCATTGGTCCCAACCAGGTTGTGGTCAATGAATGGGCCATTGCAGCAGGTGGGCACACGCGCACCGGCCTTGAAGACAATATCAGATGGGACAAGGGGGCATTGGCCCGGTCTAATGCCGTATTGGTAAAACGTGCTGTTGATATTTGCCAAAAATACGGGCGCCCGGTTGCGACTCACCATCAGGCGCGGGAAATATTGGGGCTCGTGGCATTGCCATAAGGTGTGCAAGTTGCGTGCGCGTTTGATTCCCCGGTCCGGTCGTTTGAAAAAGGCCTATAACCTTTGTTTGCCGACCCTGAGATACAAGGGTGTAGTTATTGGTGAATTTGAATTTTTTGCGCAAAACCACGTTGCAGCCTTGTAATTATGCCTTTTAGCGCGCTGTCAGAAAAATGTGTGTGTTCTAAGTGCCACAACAAACGCAACATTGAAGCAAAGGTTTGCGGTTTCGTTGACAGTTGGGGGGTGTTTGCTCCATTTCATCATTCAAGCCGTGTCCACTCCGGGGCGGCAGAAATGAAACTTTCCTGCTTATACGAGGAGGGACACCCTTTGAAAAAGCATCTCTTGAGCACTAGCGCGATCGCACTTGGCGTAGTCGCAGCAGCACCAGCTTCAGCCCAAGACTGGGATCTGGACTGGGGTGGATACTTCAGCTCGCACATCGCAATCGTTGACGTAAGCGGTAACGGCGCAAGCGGTACCGACTATGACGGCATCGGTTTCCTGAACACCGGCGAAATCATCTTCTCGCCAAGTGTTACTCTGGACAACGGTTTGACATTCGGTGTCAACGTTCAGATGGAAGCGCAAAACGGTGGCGGCGGTTCTGACGGCATCGACGAATCGTACATGACCATCAGTGGCGACAGCTTCGGTCAGCTGATCATCGGTTCTGAGAACTCAGCCGGTTACAAATCCATGGTCGGCGCACCTGGTGTAACTTCCATGTACATCAACTCGCCTTCGATCTCAGCCTTTATCCCGCTGTCGAGCGTACTGCCATTCTCATTCCGTGATGCTGGCGTATCTTCCTACACCGAAGTTGGTGGTAACAACGACGTTCCACGTCTGACTTACTTCACACCTAGCTTCAATGGTTTCCAAGCTGGCGTTTCGTATGCACGCAACAACCGTGGTAACGCAACTCAAGGCTTCGATGCCAACGGTGCTGTAAACAACACCCGTATTGGTGACGTCGAAGATATCTTCGACCTGGGCATGAGCTACAACCAGACTTTCGGCACAGTTGACGTATCACTGGGCGCACGTTGGGGTACAGGTAGCGTTAAAGGTGGCACATCTACAACTGCTGCGTTCTTCGACACAGATCCAACATCTGCAACCGTTGGAACAGTTGTTCCTGCGGCGACAAGCACAACAACAAGCGGTGATATCACAACTTGGGGTATCGGTGCTCAGCTTGGCTTCGGCGCAGTAACCGTTGGTGGTAGCTATGCTGAAAACAACAACAATGACGCTGGCAACACAAGCTCAACCGGTTGGAGCTTCGGTGGTACATATGACGCGGCTGGCCCATGGGCATTCGAACTTCTGACTTACCAAGGTGAGTACAAGAGCTCGGGTACCGGTGGTGCAGACGAAGAGTATGAAGCATACCGTCTTGGCGCAAGCCGCGACTTGGGACCAGGTGTTGATTGGGACATCTACTACGTTTACGCCTCAGGCGAAGACAAAGGTAGCTCCGCTAATGACGTTGATGGTAACATCATCGGTACAGCGATCAACCTGAGCTTCTAAGCTTCGGACAATAAATTGAACGAGGGGGCATTTTGCCCCCTCGTTTTTTTTGTGCCACAGAGTTATATAGCGTTCGAAACTATCGGGTATAAAAAACAATGAAAAAAAGCATCGTCTGGCTGGCGTCCTATCCCAAGTCTGGGAATACATGGACGCGCATTTTTCTTGCCAACTATCTGATGAATGCAAAGGAACCCGTCCCGATCAACGAGGTCCATCGTATCGGCATGGGCGACTCGATCGCGAAGACATATCATATGGTGGCGGGCCGCAAGGTTGACACAAGCAATGTCGAATTAACATTAGCGTTACGCGATAAAGTGATGCGCGGCATTGTTGGTAATAATGCGGATGTTAACTTTGTAAAAACTCACAATATCCGTATGGTCGCACGCGGCGTTCCCCTTGTTCCTGAAAAGTATACAAAATCAGCAATTTATATTCTACGTAATCCGCTAGATATGGTCCTGTCCTATGCCCGGCATTATTCTTCGACTGTTGACGATGCCGTGATGCGGATTGGCCGCGAAGACAATGGCAATGCGCCCGATGATAAGACTGTCGCCCAATTTTTGGGAACCTGGTCTGATCACGTAAATAGCTGGACAAAATCCGTGCCATTTCCAGTGCTGGCAATTAGATACGAAGACCTTCTTGAAGATCCGGAAAAGTATTTTTCTAAAGTGCTTGAGCATATCGGAGTGCCTGTCGATCCGGAACGGCTTAGTCGTGCGGTCGAATTCTCGAGCTTTAAGGCACTTGCCGCACAGGAAGAAGAAGTTGGTTTTGTCGAAAAACCGCAATCCGCCGAAAAGTTCTTTAACAAAGGGCAAAGCGGGCAATGGAAAAATGACCTGAGCGAAGAGCTGATCCAGAAGGTTAAGCGCGACCACGGGAATGTTATGAAACGTTTTGGATATCTCTCATGAGTAATTTACGTCGGATCATTTGGCTCGCTTCCTTTCCAAAATCAGGAAATACATGGATGCGCACCTTGCTTGCACATTACATGATGCCGACTGGAACGGCGCCTGATATCAATAACTTAAGGCAGTTTACAACAGGTGATGTGCGGAAGGATTTTTATGATGCCGCGCTTGGAAGACCCTATCGAACGAATAAAGCGGAAGATTGGGTGAAGGTGCGTCCAGCGGCGTTAAGGCTAATAGCAGCGTCAAAGCCCAACCACCATTTCGTGAAAACACACTGTGCTCCGGTGAAGTTGTATGGTGTTGATATCATTCCGCCAGAGGTGACGGCTGCTGCGATTTATATAATGCGCAATCCCTTTGATCTTGCGCCGTCTTTTGCACGTCACCAATCTTGTGACATTGATACTGCCATCGATCGGATGACCAATCCTGATATGGTGATGGGGACTCCAGAGGGGATATATGAGTATCTGGGGCGTTGGGACAACCATGTCAAAACATGGAATATTGCAGACGGTCTACCGCTTCATGTCGTTCGCTACGAAGATATGCTGCAAAACCCTGCCAAAGTGATGCGTAAGCTGCTTCAAAAGTTTCTCAAGTTGCCGATTGATAATCCGAAGTTGGCAAAGGCGCTAAAAGCAACAAGCTTTGAAGCTCTAAAAAAACAAGAAGAAACGCTTGGCTTTACGGAAAAGCCTGACGGAATGCAGAAGTTTTTCGCCAAAGGCCAATCTGGAGTGTGGAAAGAAGACCTGACACCAGAGCAAGTTGGGCGCATTCGCAAAGAGTTTCTTCCGACGCTGCAACGATGGTATCCAGAGATGCTCGAGGAGACGCGTGTATTTTCGCAATCAGACCAAACAAATGATGCATCTTGAATGTGCGTGAGTTGATTAACGGCTGGATCGGCCTAATGTGTTTTAGAACGTTTGAGGGAAAGTAAGATCATGATGGAGAAGCTGTTTTCTGCGATCGCTTGCGTTGGGTTTATTGCTGGATGCGCTCAAGTTGTTTCAACCAGCTCGTCAACTTTGGGAAACAATTTAGTCGTTGATGGTGGCAAGTATACATCTGGAGGCGGTTTGACGATTGTTGCTGAATTGCGCAACAATCAAGGTCTAACGATGCTGTGTGGTGCTTGGGCCCAGAGTCGGCAACAATCGATATTAACTAAGAATGTGAAAAACAAAGTTCTTGGTGTGGCAAGCTATTTGGTAGGAAACGAGCGCATTCATACCGGGTTCGTCTTCATGAACGAAGTGGCACCTTCTGCGAATTACGTCGGACAAGAATCCAATTGCATTACACTCGAACGACCTTGGCGTGCTGAATATGCCAGCAACGGTAGGATCAACATTCCACGTGTTTTGGTTTATGGCGACTTTGATCCGTTTGGTGACCCCTCGGTTTACTTCATTCAAGAAGGCCCTCGGGCTGGCTCGTCCTGACACGCGTGAAAGCGGCATGATGATTGTAAGAGCATGAACACTAATTCACGCCCAAACCTAGAGCGATCCGCGCGCCTGTCTATCGCGCCGATGATGGACTGGACCGACAGGCATTGTCGCGTGTTACATCGTCACCTGTCCGGGCATGCCCTGCTATATACAGAGATGGTGACCGCACCTGCTTTGGTGCGAGGTGGGGCATTGCACTTGTTGGATCACAGCCCCGATGAACATCCTGTGGCCTTGCAATTAGGAGGCTCGGATCCGCGGGAATTGGCTCAGGCCGCGCGCTTGGGGCAGGACGCGGGCTATGATGAAATTAACCTGAATGTCGGCTGCCCCTCTGATCGGGTACAATCGGGTACGTTCGGCGCGGTATTGATGAAAAATCCGGGGCTGGTTGCTGAATGCTGCGCCGCAATGCGGCAGGCAGTTGATGTGGACGTGACTGTGAAGTGCCGGATTGGGGTGGATGATCAGAACCCCGAAGATGTTTTGCCAGAGTTTCTTGCCAGGATCATCGCCGTTGGGATTGAACGCGTGAGTATTCACGCCCGCAAAGCTTGGCTTCAGGGATTGTCACCCAAGGAAAACCGGGACATTCCACCATTGGATTACGATCTGGTGATGCGGATGAAGGGGCTATTTCCGTCGCTACATATTTCGATTAATGGCGGCATTACCTCACTTGATCAGGCTGAAGAGTTCCTTGAAAGAGGTCTTGATGGTGTCATGGTCGGCCGTACGGCGTATCACCAACCTGCAGATCTGCTTTGTACGGCGGACCGCCGGGTGTTTGGGGCTACCGTAGCTGATACGACTGCAGAAACCGCCGTGCACAAAATGCTACCTTATATTGAGGCGCATATGGTATCTGGTGGGCGTTTGCACCAAATCACACGGCATATGCTTGGCCTTTTTTCCGGGCGACCGGGCGCACGCAATTGGCGACGCATTCTGTCTGAAGGGGCACATAAATCTGACGCCGGTCCCGAGCTGGTAGAACGTGCATTGACTGCGATTTTAGTCCCGGCTGAAGCGTAATCGTTGCGCTCTGGCGCAGAGGTGATCACGCGTGGCTTTCCCTTCGGAATTGGCCGGTGTATGCCTGCACTTAGATCAAGCGGAGGTGATGATGTCTGATCCCATGCTTCTTGCGCAGATGCTGATTTTACTGATGGCCATCGGCGCCTTTGCCGGGGTGCTGGCCGGACTTTTGGGCGTTGGCGGCGGTATTGTATTGGTACCCGCATTTTTCTACACTTTTCAGACGCTTGGTTATGATGGTCCGCAGCTGATGCAGATGTGTCTTGCCACATCTTTGGCGACGATCATTGTGACATCGGTTCGCTCTGTGCTTAGCCACAACAAAAAAGATGCAGTGGATTGGGGTATCCTGCGAAGCTGGGCGCCAGGTATCGCGGTTGGGGCCGTGTTAGGTGTGGTTTTGGCGGCTAATATGCGCTCGGAAACATTGCAGGCACTCTTTGGTGTGTTTGGCTGTGTAATCGGGTTGTACATGGGGTTTGGCCGGGCGGAATGGCGTTTGGGGTCAGCGATGCCCAAGGGACTGGCGCGAGCGGCCTTATCGCCCGGCGTTGGGTTTCTATCGGTATTAATGGGGATTGGCGGCGGCAGTTTTGGTGTACCTTTGATGAGCCTCTACGACACCCCCATTCATCGCGCTGTGGCGACGGCTGCTGGGTTTGGTATATTGATTGCAGTGCCCTCAGTGATTGGATTTCTCACCCTTGAGATCGCCAGTGACCACCGCCCGCCATTTACAGTGGGTGCGGTCAATCTGGTGGCCTTTGGTATCGTTATTGCGATGACGCTGATCACAGCACCTTGGGGGGTGAAGCTGGCCCATGCGATGGATCCTAAGCCTCTCAAGCGCGTTTTCGCGGTTTTTCTGACGTTGGTGGCCTTAAATATGTTGAGAAAGGCCATGGGATGGTGACGCCGCTACTTGATAAAGGCTGGGTTAAGTTTCCCGTCGATCGGTCACTCGATGCGTGGTTGTCCGAAGCACATAGCGTCGCGGTTGAGCGAGTGAAAGACCCTGAGCAACAACGTGAATGGCTGCAGTGCGAAGGCACGTGGTTTGTTGGCGTCGATACATTGCCGAATGATGCATCTGGCACGGTCGGGCAGGCAGGGCCATTGTGCGGTAAGGCGTATCAAGTGGCGCGTGATCTCTATGGTGATCTGCCTTTGCACGCTGGGCAGGTTTCGGTCATGTATCCCGGTTATCCCAAACCACGTGATGGTGAGGCTGAAAGCGCCTTTCGGTATCGTCTGAAACGAGAGGCGGCGCATGTAGATGGGCTTTTGGCTATTGGACCAGAGCGTCAACGTATGTTGAAAGAACCACATGCCTATATTCTAGGTCTGCCGTTGACCGGGTGTGATGCCAGTGCCAGCCCCCTAGTCGTGTGGGAGGGCAGCCACCATATCATGCGCGCAGCGTTTGAGGCGCACTTGTCCAAGTGTCCCGTCGAAACTTGGAGGGATGTCGATTTGACGCAGATCTATCAAGCAGCCCGGAAAGAGGTGTTTGAAACCTGTCCACGCATTGAACTGCCGGCAAAACCGGGTGAGGCTACGTTGCTTCACCGTCATGTTCTGCACGGTGTGGCAGCATGGAAAGAGGGGGCTTGTGCGCCGCCAGAGGGCCGGATGATCGTCTATTTTCGACCAGAGTTCAGGGGCGGCGCCGAAGAGTGGGTGAGTGCCCCGTAAATAGACAGGCTTGTTTTCAAAAGCTAGTTTTGAGTGCCTGGCGCTTACATGGTGTGCAGATTATCCGCGGGCGATGCGGGCGGCGCGGCCGCCGCGGCGTTTGCGCAGCATGGGGGCACGGCCGGGCAAGGCTTCCATGATTTCGTTGCGCTCTTCGTTGGACATTTTAGACCAGCGCGCGATTTCATCGGTGGTACGAAAACAACCAGTACAGATACGAGCCTCAGGGTGAACCACGCAAATGCGCACGCAAGGGCTTGCGATTTCACTGCGTTTCCAGACGGGTACATCGTTCACTATTCAGCCCTCATATGCGCTAGTCGGTCCAATACTCCTTGTAGAATATAGGATGCCGCGACGCTATCTATAACCTCTGAGCGACGTTTTCGTGTCGCATCCGCCTCGAGTAGTGCCTTTTCTGCCGCAACTGTGGACAGACGTTCATCCCAAAATCCGATGGGCAACTCGGACAAACGCGCCAAATTACGGGCGAAAGAGCGGGTGGATTGGCTGCGCGGACCTTCCGAGCCGTCCATATTGAGGGGCAGGCCAAGGATGATGCCACTGACCTGCCGATCGGCAGTGATTTCCAACAAACGCGTAGCATCGATGCCGAATTTCTTGCGTTTCACGGTTTCAAACGGACTGGCGACTGTTTGAAATGTGTCCGAGACGGCGACACCAATGGTCTTTGTGCCCAGATCTAGTCCCATTAAGGCGCTGTACTGGGGCAGAGCTGCGGAAAATTCTGTGATGTCGTCATAGATCATTGGGTTACTCCGGCATCTCGGGCCGCGGCACGCAGCGTGCTGATGGCTGTGGGGGTTTGTTCAAAAACATTCTGGGCTTCTTGCCAGATCATGCGGGCTTGATCCGTGTCACCCAAAACACCAAGCGCGCGGATCAACCGGGCCCATTCCTCGGGGCTACCGCCTTCGGATGCCAGACGATCCGAGAGCTGATTGACCATACTCTGGATCATATCTTGACGATCGTCGTCGCTAAGACCTTGTGCGGCACTGATGGCATCAGCATCCGGGCCGGGAAGGGGTGTTGTAGTAGGTACTTTATATTCCACACCCGCACGCCAAGCGAGCTCCTCGATGCGGCTGCTAATGGGCGCGATCCATTGGGCATCTGCAGGGCCTTCTGTCAGCAGTTGCTCCCAAAGGCGAAAGGCGCTGTCAGGGCGGTCAACCTGTATCAAGAAAAGGCCCAGATAATAACGAGCGCGCGGATCAGATGGGTCGCGCTCAAGCGCCAAACGCAGGGCCTGCTCTGCATCAGACGAGACATAGCCTCCGGCTGCGCTGATCATCAAATCGGCCCAAAGGGTGTAGTCCTCTGCTGTGGTTTGTGGGCCTTTCACGGTAATGACTTGCGCCTGTGCCGCATGGGCGGCCACCAGATTGCCAAGTGTTGCCTCGTTTTGAACCAACAGGCGCAGGCCCTGCAGGTCGCCGGGGCGCTCAGCCACTGTATCACGCAGCTTTTGGATCAGATCCTGATAATCAGCACTAATTTCGGGCGCAGTCGGAAGGGAGGCTCGTGTCTCGGCCTGAACCTGATCAAGGCGGGCGCTGCGCGCATTATCAGAGGCTGCAAGGCGCGATTCAAGCGACTGATCACCATAACCCGGTGCGCCAAGCATGGCATATAACGCAACCGCTGCCCCGATGAAGGCCATAATAACACTTCCGGCAAAGAGACGATTGGCGGTTGGGGTTGGGCCAATACTGCTGGTCTCTGCTTGAAGGCGCGTATCTGCCGCCAACAGGCGGCGCGATACTTCGACGCGGGCGCGTTCGGCCTCATCTTTCGGGAGGGTGCCGCGGGCGGTGTCGCGTTCAATCTCCTTTAGCTGATCACGGTAGATTTTCAGATCATTGGCTGCATCTGGCTGCGCCTCGCCTTGGGATATGAATAAGCTACGCAACAGGTAGAGACCTGTCACAAGGGCCAGTCCGATGAATGTGATCCAAAAAAACATGCTGCCTCCGGCGATCTGATCCTCATGTAACGGTCGTATGGGTGATCGAAAAGGGGGCAGAGGGTCACATAGGGTCACGAAGACCACTTGATTTGCCGCATATCCTTTATATGTCGCAAATCGAATATTTTGCGACGCGCTGGATATTCTGGATATCGGGCTTTTGGCGCATTACCGTAGGCAATGCAGCCTATGCTGCGAATCCATTCAGATCGAGAGCGCGCATGAAACGTTATTCTGCCTTTGCTGTTGTTCGCGAAGCCCTGAGCTATCACATGGGGTGGGAGCGGGCCTGGGCATCGCCCGAGCCAAAGAAAAAGTACG
This sequence comes from Roseovarius sp. EL26, assembly GCF_900327775.1. Lineage (NCBI taxonomy): Bacteria > Pseudomonadati > Pseudomonadota > Alphaproteobacteria > Rhodobacterales > Roseobacteraceae > Roseovarius > Roseovarius sp. EL26. The sequence continues at coordinate 1,745,238 of NZ_OUMZ01000007.1, read as the reverse complement.
ACGCCATTATCATCGGGGCCGGTGGCCACGGTTTGGCGACGGCTTATTATCTTGGCAAAAACCACGGACTTAAAAATGTGGCCATCCTGGAAAAGGGTTGGTTGGGCGGCGGGAACACCGGCCGGAACACCACCATTATCCGGTCCAACTATCTGCAGGACGCCTCAGCGGCGCTGTATGAAAAAGCCCGTGGTCTTTATGAGACGCTCAGCCAAGATCTGAACTACAACGTGATGTTCAGCCCCCGTGGCGTGATTATGCTGGCGCAGACCGAACACGAAGTTCGTGGTTACAAGCGCACGGCGCAAGCCAATGCATTGCAAGGTGTGACAACCGAATTTATCAGCCCGCAGCGCGTAAAAGAGATCGTGCCGATCATCAATCTGGATGGCCCGCGTTATCCGGTCCTGGGTGGTCTGTGGCAGGCTCGTGGTGGCACCGCGCGTCACGATGCGGTTGCATGGGGCTACGCCCGCGCCTGCTCCGCAATGGGCATGGACATCATCCAGAAATGTGAAGTCACAGGTATCCGCCAAGAGGGCGGTAAGGTTGTTGGCGTTAACACCAACCGTGGCGACATTGATTGTGACAAGCTGGGTATCGTTGTTGCGGGTCACTCTGGCCACGTGGCTGATATGGCTGGCTTCCGTCTGCCAATCGAATCCGTGTCACTGCAGGCACTGGTGTCTGAGCCTATCAAACCTTGCATGGATTGCGTCGTTATGGCCAACACCGTGCACGGCTACATGAGTCAGTCCGACAAAGGTGAAATGGTTATCGGTGGCGGCGCTGACGGGTATAACAACTATACTCAGCGCGGATCGTTCCACCATGCCGAAGAAACTGTTCGTGCGCTTTGCGAAACCTTCCCTATGGTCAGTCGCCTGAAAATGCTGCGCCAATGGGGTGGGATTGTGGACATGACAGGCGATCGCTCGCCTATCGTGTCGAAAGCACCGGTCGATGGCGTGTTCATCAACTGCGGCTGGGGGACTGGTGGCTTTAAGGCGATCCCGGGCTCTGGTTGGGGCTTTGCCGAATTGATGGCCAAAGGTTATTCACCGCTGACCGAAGAGTTCGGATTGAACCGCTTCAAAGAAGGTCGGTTCATTGACGAGTCTGTCGCCGCCGGCGTTGCGCACTAAGGAGATAGAGACATGTTGATCCTTGAATGCCCATATTGCGGTGTGACCGCTGAAGAAACCGAATTCCACGGTGGTGGCGAGGCGCACATCAAGCGTTTTGGTCCCGGATCGTCGGAAGACGAATTTAACAACTACCTGTTTGCCAAGGTGAACCCGAAGGGCGTTCATTTTGAACGCTGGCGGCATAACAATGGCTGCGGCAAGTGGTTCCATGCGGCGCGTAACACCGTCACGCTAGAGGTTTACGGCACCTATACAGGGCAAACCTCTGAGCCCACGCAGGAAATCAAAGACAAAGTCTCGGCTAAAGTGCCGGGCTGGAGCTGGAGAGAGTTCTCATGAGCACACGTCTGTCCAATGGCGGCCGCCTTCTGAACAAGGGCCGCGCGATGAACTTTACCTTCAATGGCAAGCGTTTGAGCGGCTATGAAGGCGACACGCTGGCCTCGGCGCTTCTGGCGAATGACCAGATGCTGATTGGCCGTTCGTTCAAATATCACCGTCCGCGCGGCATCGTTGCCAGCGGTGCGGAAGAGCCAAATGCGCTGTTCAACATGGGTGAGGGTTCAAAATTTGAACCTAACCAACGCGCGACCACAACTGAGCTGTTTGAGGGTTGTAAGCTGGCCTCGCAAAACCACTGGCCGAGCCTCGAGTTCGACGTGGGTGCGATCAACAACAAACTGGGTCGGTTCCTGACAGCTGGTTTCTACTACAAGATGTTCATTCACCCGCGTCCTTTGTGGAAGCACGTGTATGAGCCGATCATTCGTCACTCTGCCGGTCTGGGTAAAGCGCCCAAAGACCGTGACAACGACAAGTATGAGCATTTCTACACCTACACTGATATTGCCGTCATCGGCGGTGGTGTTGCTGGGCTTCAGGCTGCATTGGTCGCCGCGAAAACCGGTGCACGTGTGTTGTTGATGGAACAAACCGCACATTGGGGCGGCCGTGCGCCGGTCGATGGCGGAACCGTTAACGACCAACCTGTGGATAAGTTCGTGGATCAAATCGTTTCCGAACTGGAAACGATGGACAACGTTACAATGCGTACCCGGATGATGGGCGCGGGCGTTTATGACCACGGTTATATGCTGGGTTATGAGCGTGTGAACGACCACCAGCCCGATGCCGCTGGCCCACGTCATCGCCTGTGGCGGATCCGTGCCGGACAGATCATCACAGCGACAGGTGCGATTGAGCGCCCGATCAGCTTTGCTGGGAATGACATTCCGGGTGTAATGCTGGCGTCGGCTGTGCGTGACTATGCGGTGAACTTTGGTGTGTCTATTGGCGACCGCACTGTGGTTGTCACCAACAATGACGATGCGTATCGCACCGCGATCACCCTTAAAAATATGGGTCTAGACGTCCCGGCTATCATCGATGCCCGTGCAGGTGGTGCTGGCGCGTTGGCGGATGAGGCACGTGGTCTAGGTATTCGTGTCGAAAATGGCAAGGGTATCGCTAAGGTCAAAGGCGGCAAGCGCGTCGAAGGCGTGGCTATCTGTTCCCAAGCCGGCGAAGGTGCTGTGCTGGAGGAAATTGAATGTGATGTGGTTGCCATGTCGGGTGGCTGGTCGCCAGTTGTGCACCTGTGGTCGCACTGCGGTGGCAAACTCTATTGGGATGACGCTCAGGCGCATTTCCGCCCCGATGTGGATAAAGCACCGACAGGTGCCGTAGGGGAAGCCTTTGTCATCGTGGCTGGATCAGCCAACGGATATCTGGATCTGGCGGCTGGTTTGGCTGACGCGGATGCAGCGGGCAGGGCTGCGGCCAAGGCCGTTGGCAAGAAGGTCGCAAAATCAGATGCACCTATTGCTGCCGCGACTGAGGAAGCTGCTCTTGAAGCAATCTGGCTGATGCCGCAAGGTGCCAACATCAAACTGCGGATGAAGTCGTGGTTAGATTATCAGAACGACGTAAAAGTGTCGGATATCCAACTGGCGGCACGTGAGGGTTTTGAATCAGTTGAACATGCCAAACGTTACACTACGCTTGGTATGGCGACGGACCAGGGCAAGCTGTCCAACATCAACGGTCTGGCAATTCTGTCAGATGCGCTGAACCAGCCTATTCCGCAAACCGGAACAACTACTTTCCGTCCGCCCTATACGCCGATCTCAATGGCGTCGATTGCCGGCGAGGCACGTGATGAGATCTTCCAACCGCTTCGTAAAACGCCGATCCATGGTTGGAACGAAGAAAACGGCGCTGATTTTGAACCCGTCGGCGCATGGCGTCGTCCTTATGTCTATCTGCGTGATGGTGAAGATCGTCATTCTGCGGTGATCCGTGAGATCGACCAGACCCGTTCAAGCATGGGCCTGCTCGATGCTTCGACCCTTGGTAAACTAATCGTCAAGGGCCCTGATGCGGGCAAGTTCCTTGACATGATGTACACCAACATGATGTCGACACTGAAACCGGGACGGTGCCGTTACGGTCTGATGTGTAGTGAAAACGGCTTCTTGATGGATGACGGTGTTGTTGCGCGTATCGATGATGACACATTCCTGTGTCACACTACAACGGGTGGCGCCGAAAATATCCATGGTCACATGGAAGAATGGCTGCAGACCGAATGGTGGGACATGAAGGTCTATGTCGCCAACGTGACCGAGCAATTCGCGCAAATCGCCGTGGTTGGACCCAATGGCCGCAAGGCGATGGAAAAACTGACCGAGGATGACATCAGCGCAGAAGGCCTGCCCTTCATGGCGTTCAAAGATATAACCTTGGCGGGCATTTCTGCACGGGCGTACCGGATTTCGTTCTCGGGCGAGCTGTCCTACGAGATTGCTGTTCCAGCAAGCCAAGGTCGTGCGCTTTGGGATGCGTTGTGGGAGGCGGGTGCCGAATTCAACGTCATGCCATATGGCACCGAAGGGTTGCACGTGATGCGGGCCGAAAAGGGCTTCATCATGATCGGTGATGAAACCGATGGCACGGTCATTCCGCAAGACCTGAACATGCAGTGGGCGATTTCCAAGAAGAAAGAAGATTTCCTTGGTAAACGTGCGCAGGAACGCAGCTATATGGTCGACAGCACACGCTGGAAACTGGTTGGTCTGGAAACCACTGATGGTTCGGTTATTCCAGAAGGTGCTTATGCGGTGGCCCCGGGTGAGAATGCCAATGGCCAGCGCAATGTGCAGGGCCGGATTACCTCGACCTATTATTCACCGACTTTGAAACGTGGCATTGCCATGGGTCTGTTGCTGAATGGGCCGGATCGGATGGGTGAAATCGTTGATTTTCCCAAACTGGACGGCACATCGGTTCTGGCGAAAGTCGTCGATCCCATCTTCTATGACAAGGACGGGGAGAAGCAAAATGTCTAACCCAGTAAGCGCGCTGCAAGGTGCAGCATACGACGGTTACGTTAAAGTTGAGGAACTTGGCCTGCGCGGGATGATCACTGTGCGGGGCAACCTGGCCTCGACCAAACTGAAAAACGCGGTCAAAGCGGCCACTGGTGCCGCCATGCCAAAGCAACGCCAGATCAGCATTGCTGATGACGGCGCTGTGGCATGGATGTCGCCGGATGAGCTGTTGCTGCTGGTCGCCTATGACAAGGTTGCCGATGTGATTGCTGAGTTCGAGACCGCAATGGCTGGCCAACACTTTCTGGCGGTTAACGTCTCAGACGCGCGTGCCATGTTCCGCCTGAGCGGCGACAAGGTGCGTGAAGTCGTGGCCAAAATCAGCCCGGTGGATATGGCACAAGGTCATTTCAAAGCTGGTGATTTCCGCCGCACCCGGATGGCGCAGATCCCTGCAGCGTTTTGGATGGCGGATGAGCAAAGTGTCGAAATCATCTGCTTCCGCTCTGTGGCTGATTATGCCTTTGGCCTGCTGAAAGATGCGGCAGAGCCCGGTAGCGAAGTAGGTATCTTCGGGTAATATATCAGATAAATTGATGAATAGGGGCCCTGAGGGGCCCTTTTTTATTGAGATTATTCTTAGTTGATGCTGAGCTGCGATCTCATACCTTGATGAGGTGTCGCTATGATAACGCATGAGTTGGATGTTGGGGGCGAGACAAAGCAATTTGACATTGCGATCATCGGCGGTGGCATAAATGGTGCAAGTGCTGCGCAACACTTAAGTGCCGCGGGATACTCGGTGTTTCTGGCGGAACAAGATGACTTTGCTAGTGGTGCTACGAGCCGATCAAGCCGTTTGCTGCACTGCGGACTAAGGCATCTGGCCAATGGGGAAACGTTTTGGCGCAACCTTAGTCAACCTAAGCAATTGCTTAAGTCTATTTTCACTGCACGACATGATATGCTGGCGCGTGATGATATTGCACGCAACCTGTCCAACAGAGTTCGGAAAATAGATTTTTATCTGCCGATCTATAACAGTGATAAATATTCGCCCTGGCAGCTGGATGCCGCTTTTACTGCATTGAAATGTGCCAATCCCTTTGGTGAGCCACTGAATTATCGGCGTGTAAGCAAGCCCCAATTCGATTCCATTCCAATCGCACCTTGGTTGCGTGATGCTGGTGACCTGCAACAAATCGCTGTTTTTTCTGAATATCTGTTTGATTGGCCTGAACGTATCGCGTTTGACTGTCTTTTTTCCGCAGAAAAGCAAGGTGCTACAGTCTGTAACTATACGCGCCTTACCAAAGTGGATCGATTAGCTGAGGATGATGGTTGGCAACTGACACTGCGGTCTGAAAAGAATGGTATTGAGACGTCAGCTAACGAGTATCGTATTTCTGCAAAACTTGTTATGAATTTAGCTGGAGCTTGGATCGATCAGGTTATCAGAAGCAGCGGCTCGAACGCTGAACCCAAGTGTTCCGGTGTAAAGGGAATCCATATTGCTATGAGATTGCCCGATGTGTTTCAAAATTGTGGTGTCTTCTCGTACAACAGCCTGGGCGAGCCGCTTTACTGCTTACCTTTCAGGGGTTTGCATTATGTTGGATTGACACGAACTGCACATGATGGTGATCCAGCCGGAGTGGTTGCTGATGATCAAGAAATTGCTTGGATGATTGGTGAGATCAACCGAGCTATGCCGCGTTTGAATGTCCAACCGGAAGATGTTTTATATACTTGGGCAGGTGTGAACCCTCTGACACGTGATCCGGTACACAGTCTTGGAAGCCGGGAAGTCAAGATCCATGATCTGGCAGCGGACAATTTGAATGGCATCTTTTCACTGACCGGCGGCGCAATTATGACTCATCGAAGAGTTGCCCGGCAATTAGTGAGGCTTGCATCAAAAACTTTAGGCCCTCGACAGAAACCCTTGGATCGTGAAGATGCGGTGCATTACCCTGATGTAGCCGAAATGGATTTTCTGGATGCTGCGAAACACTGTGCCCGTCATGAAAAACCAGCGACACTCGCTGATTTGATGCTTCGGCGCTTGGGAGTCGGATGGGAACCGGATCAGGGGCGAGACCTTGCGCCTGAAGTGGCGCAGCTTGTCGCGCCTATTATGGGATGGGATACCGCGAAAATTGAGAAAGAAGTTTTGGCATATAAAGCTATCTTGGGGACTGAGCGACGTAAGCCCCTTGACCTTGCCATGTGAAAGCAGCCATCTAGGTGCAGAAATTCACGCACGAACATAAAGGGCTTTGCAAATGGCTTTTGAACTTCCTGATCTTCCCTACGCACATGATGCGCTTGCATCCAAAGGCATGTCGGCTGAAACGCTGGAGTACCACCACGATCTGCACCACAACGCCTATGTCACCAATGGCAACGCGGCGATCGCGGGGACTGAGTGGGAAAATAAGACGATGGAAGAGATCATCGTCGGCACCTACAATGCGACATCTGTCGCGCAAAACGGCATCTTCAACAACATCTCGCAGTTGTGGAACCATAACCAGTTCTGGGAAATGATGGGCCCCGGCGCCAGCGCCATGCCTGGCGAGTTGGAAAAAGCGATCACCGAGAGCTTTGGCTCAGTCGATGATTTCAAATCGCAGTTTTCCGCCGCAGGTGCGGGTCAGTTCGGTTCGGGCTGGTGCTGGTTGGTGAAAAATGCTGACGGATCTTTGGCAGTGACCAAAACTGAAAACGGTGTGAACCCACTGTGCTTTGGTCAAACTGCATTGCTTGGCTGTGATGTGTGGGAGCATTCCTATTACATCGACTTCCGCAATAAACGTCCGGTTTATCTGTCAAACTTCCTTGAAAATCTGGTGAACTGGGACAACGTGGCCTCGCGCCTCTGATCAGGTTTACAGATTACACATCAAAGCCCGCCATTGGCGGGCTTTTTTACTCAGGATACATCCCATGCAACGCATTGAAAATGAGACCCGCAATGGGTTGATCGCATTGGCGGCAGGCTGTGCGTTTTGGGGGGTGGTGCCACTATTGTATAAGGCCTTGGATCAAGTCGATGCAGTAGAGGTTTTGATGCATCGGGTGATTTGGTCGAGCGCGTTCTTTGCGATCGTTCTTGCTTTCCAAAAGCGATTGCGAGAAGTCCCTAAGTTGTTTGTGAAACGGCGAGAACGCTGGATCATTCTTCTGGCCACCCTCATGGTCGCTGTGAATTGGGGCTTTTTCATCTACTCTGTTCAAACCGGTCGCGCACTTGAGGCCAGCTTGGGTTATTTCATTTTCCCGCTGGTCTCTGTGCTGCTGGGGGTGTTCATCTTGCGAGAGGCGATTAGTTCGCGCCAGGGGTTAGCGATTGGAATTGCCGCACTTGGGGTATTGGTGCTGATCGCTGGAGCCGGAGTTATACCGGTTTTAGGATTGATCCTTGCGATCACTTTTGGCCTTTATGGATTGTTGAAAAATCAGGTTGAGGCCGGTCCGGTTCTGTCGGTGTCAGCAGAGTGTTTGATCATGTTGCCTATTGCAGCAGTGTGGTTGATTCTGTTCAGCGCACAGGGTCAGTTTGGAGCAACAGGTTGGGAGACGTTTTTGATGGTAGCGTCTGGGCCAGCAACAGCTATTCCACTGGTGCTATTTTCCTATGGTGCCAAAAGGGTGAGCATGGGGCTGGCCGGGTTGATGTTTTACATCAACCCGATTCTGCAGTTTCTGGTCGCGGTCTTTCTATTTTCCGAGCCGTTCACGCTTTGGCATGGGATAGCGTTTGGTTTCATTTGGGTAGCCATCACAATATATGTGACAGCACCCAAGCGTAGGAAAGGCGTTTCGTGAAAGTCATAGGATGGTGAGATGGCACTTGACCTTTTCAATCGTGTCATAGGCGTGGAAATAGTCGCGCAGTGAGGTATCGGCGAACCCTTGGCCGATGATGTGATCGATCAAGGCAATCAACGGATCCCAATACCCAGCGACATTAAGCAAGAAGATCGGCTTTTTGTGTAAGCCAATCTGGGCCCATGTCAAAACCTCAAAAAACTCATCCAGTGAACCAGCACCACCCGGCAATACGACAAAAACATCGGAGTTCATGAACATCACCTTTTTGCGCTCATGCATGTTTTCGGTGACAATGAATTTACTGAGATCGGTTTTGCCGACTTCCAATTGAAGCAGGTGTTCAGGGATGACGCCAAATGTTTCGCCGCCTGCATTTTGCGTGGCACGTGCGACCGCGCCCATCAGGCCAATGTCTCCGGCGCCATAGACCAAGCGCCAGTTTTGATCTGCTAACATCTGCCCCATGTCGGTTGCGATGTCTTGAAATGCGGGGTTTTCACCTGAACGTGCGCCGCAGAAAACACAGACGGAAAGTTTTTTCATAGTTGGGATGCCTGATGCCATAGGGTTGCTTTGACCCGTGATAGCCGGGTTGTTATGGTCCGGCAACCGCGCTGGGGATTGGGGGCGGACAATGGAAGGACGACCATGGCGCAGAAATCTGGTTTTTCCGGGGGTATGGCCCTTGGATTCGTGGCTGCGATTGCGGTTTGTATGGCGATTTTTGCCGCTGTTTCTTTTTTTTCACCGCAAGATGACGCTGAGAATGAACTGAACTCCGAACAGAGTGCCCCAACAGTTGAGGTGGACCTTACCGAAAGTGAGCTTGCAGAATCTGAGAAAGATCTGCCTTTGGCACCGGAAATTAGTACTTTTTTTCTGGATCCTGATGGTCAGGGTTTGCTGGCCGGGCGGGCACCAGCTGGCTGGGAGGTTACTGTCTTATTAGATGGTGAGCCAATGGCCACGGTACAGTCCGGACCGAGTGGAGAGTTCGCAGAGTTTTTCGAGCTGGAAGCCAGCAGCAGTTCGCGGGTTTTATCTCTGGCGATGACCTCTCCTGAGACCGGTGAGACATTCCAATCACGCGATGAGGTGATTGTCACAGAACTTGCTGATACAGAAGTCACCCAACGCGATGAGATAGGTGTTAACAACAAGACGGTTCTTCTGGCTGATGAAACTGGCGTTCAGGTCCTGCAGGCCCCAAGCGTCGATGCCCCAGAGGTCATGTCGAACGTGGCGCTGGATTCTATCACCTATTCTGACGAGGGCGAGGTGCAGCTTTCCGGGCGTGCTCTGGGTGAGGGATTTGTGCGGGTCTATCTGGATAATGCGCCGGTGACCCTAGCCCCAATTGAAGAGGGTGGGAACTGGCAGTCGGAACTATCAGAGATCGACACTGGGGTTTACACTCTGCGGGTGGATGAACTGGACACTGAAGGCAATGTTACATCGCGGGTGGAAACGCCGTTCAAGCGAGAAGATCAGGATAATATCGCGGAACACTCCGCTGATGGTGAAAAGATTAAGACGATCACTGTGCAACCCGGCAATACGCTTTGGGCAATTTCGCGTGCGGCTTACGGTGACGGCTATGCTTATATTCGTGTGTTTGAGGCCAATCGGGACAGAATCCGCAACCCGGACCTGATCTATCCAGGGCAGGTGTTTAGCGTTCCGGAATAAGCAGGGCTGGTCATTGTGGCCATCTGTGCTTATTTCTGACCGGTCTGAATTAGCCAAGGGGCCGGAATGCGCCGCAATAGCCTGACCACCACCGAAATGCCAAAAGACGGTTGGCGCACGATCCGCCGGGTCACGCCCTATCTTTGGCCACGAGATGAACCGTGGGTCAAACGACGCGTGGTGCTGGCAATGTTGACGCTGTTGTTGGCCAAGCTGATCGCCGTCGGCACACCATTTTTTTACAAAGCAGCAGTGGATGCGCTGGCCGGCGAGGCGCATGATGACGCTTGGCTGCTGGCTTTTGGGGCCATTGGTCTGACCGTGGCATATGGTGTTGCGCGGTTGATGAATGTTGGTTTCCAACAGTTGCGCGATGTGATTTTCGCGCGGGTGGCACAGCGGGCCCTTAGGAAACTCGCATTGCGAACCTTCACTCATATTCACCGCATGTCGATGCGCTATCACATCACCCGAAAAACCGGCGGGTTGAGCCGGATCATTGAGCGGGGCGTGAAGGGCGTGGAATTTCTACTGCGATTTTTGTTGTTTTCCATTGGCCCACTGATCCTTGAACTTTTACTCATCGGCATCGTTCTTTGGACGCTATTTGACATCTGGTATCTGGCTGTCGTGGTTGCGGTGATTGCGGCCTATGTGTTCTTTACCTTCCGGGTGACAGAATGGCGGGTTAAGCAGCGGATGCGGATGAATGATCAGGATACCGATGCCAACCAAAAGGCAATCGATAGCCTGCTCAACGTTGAAACAGTGCGTTATTTTGGCGCCACCGGGCGCGAGGCAGGGCGTTATGACGAGGCAATGGCGGGTTATGAGGATGCTGCATTACAAACGTCCTATTCACTGGCGTTCCTGAATTTTGGTCAATCTGTTCTGATCACTTCCGGGTTGGTTGTGGTCATGGTGATGGCGGCGATGGGGGTGCAAGATGGCACGCTCAGCGTTGGGGACTTTGTGATGGTCAACGCCTATATGATCCAGATCACTATGCCGTTGAATTTCCTTGGCACGGTGTACCGCGAAATTCGTCAGTCGCTGGTTGATATGAGCGAGATGTTTAAGCTGCTCGATCAGGCCCCCGATGTTACGGATAAGTCTGATGCGAATGCGCTTAACGTGAATGGTGGGATGGTTGAATTTGACAACGTACATTTTGGGTATGATGTTGAACGCCCGATTTTAAAGGGCATCAGTCTGCAGGTGCCCGCAGGTCAAAGCGTGGCTATTGTTGGATCTTCTGGCGCAGGGAAATCCACCATCGGGCGGCTGCTCTTTCGGTTCTACGATGTCACCGGTGGTGCAGTCCGGATTGACGGGCAGGATATTCGCGATGTGACCCAAGACAGCCTGCATGCAGCCATTGGCGTGGTGCCGCAGGATACTGTGCTGTTCAATGATACCATCGGTTATAATATCGCCTACGGGCGCGAGGGGGCTGGCCAAGCTGAGATCGAAGCCGTCGCCAAAGCCGCGCAAATTCATGATTTCATTGTAGGCCTGCCTGATGGTTATGAAACAGCTGTGGGGGAACGTGGCCTAAAACTTTCTGGTGGGGAAAAGCAGCGCGTCGGAATTGCCCGCACTTTGCTGAAAGATCCACCCATCCTGTTACTGGACGAGGCCACCAGTGCGCTTGATTCAGAGACCGAAGACGGTATTCAAGATGCGTTGGCTCGCGCAGGGCAGGGGCGCACGGTGATCATGATTGCTCACCGATTAAGCACGGTGTCTGAGGCTGACAGGATTATCGTTCTGGAAGATGGTCATATTGTCGAAGAAGGCACCCACGCAGAGCTTTTGACAGGCCGTGGAAGGTATTTTGGCTTGTGGCAACGTCAAGCTAGCGAAGAGGTGGCGTAGCATTGGAACTCGTGGGTTTTTGAGTGCACGGTTTGAGAATTGAATTCTAACTCATTTATAGTTAAAGGATAAATGTGTTTGACCTAAAGTACACTTTAAGAATTACACTGCGCCTTGAAACCTAAATATCCAAGGATGCTACAGAAGGCATATGGCGCAAAAAACACTTCCTCAACGAGGTCCTGTATCTATCTTTACTCGCGACCACAGTATTAAACTTTTTCTGCTGTGTTTCGCTGTATGGCTTCACGCCGCGAGTAGCTTGTTGGCCGCAACCACTTTGCCAAGCGCGATACGGGAATTCGGTGGCGGAAATCTGATTGGTTGGGCTTTCGCGCTCTATCTGCTTGGCTCAATTTTTGCCGGATCATCAACCGGCACGTTAATGCGCTATTGCAGTCTGCGTATGAGTTTGGGGCTAGCGGCATTGCTCTATCTAATCGGGAGCCTGATTTGTGCGGTGGCCCCGGATATGAATGTGGTGCTTGCCGGGCGGCTTTGTCAGGGTATCGGCGGTGGCTATCTTGTTGCGCTTGCCTACGTCGCCATTCGCCAGTGGTTTACGCCTGATGTACTGCCCAAAGTCATGGCTCTGATTTCCGCAGTTTGGAGCATGTCTGCTTTTGCCGGCCCTTTGGTCGGGGGAACCTTCGCAACCTTTGGAAACTGGCGGTTGGCCTATGTGGCTGCTGTGGTTCAGGCGGCGATTTTCGTTGTCTTAGCTCTCACCACTGCACCCATGCTAATGCAAAAGGAGCGGGCTGAACCTGGCTCTATTCCGGTGATGACGCTGGCGCTGATCTGTCTGTCGGTTTTGTCGGTTGCTTTCGCCGGGGCCGAGGTGCATGGGCTGCATTCGCTTTTGTTGTGCGGGCTTGGCGTGGCGCTGTTTGCTGCGGCATTGAAGCGAGACAGTAAGGTGGTTGGCATTCGCTTGTTCCCAAGCAAGCCTTTGAATATCAGACATCGGGTTGGTGCAGGGTTGGTGTTGATACTAACGGCCTCGATATCGTCTATGTCATTCATGGTTTATGGCCCGATTATGCTGGAAACATTACATGAGATCACGCCACTGGCTGCGGGCTATATCATTGCGTTTGAATCCGTGGGCTGGGGTGGCGCTGCGATATTTGTGGCTTGGATCAATCCCTCAAATGAGGCGAGGCTTATTCAGCTAGGTACGGCCTGTCTTTTGGGGTCACTTCTGGGGTTTGCACTTACCATGGGCAGTGGTCCGGTCTGGTTGATTGTCGCACTTGCAGGAATACAAGGGACAGGCTTTGGCATGATGTGGGCTTTTATTGTCAACCGCATCACCGAAGCTGCACGTGCGGCCGAAGCGAATGAGACTTCCTCGGCGATTCCAACGATGCAGCAGATCGGTTTTGCATTTGGCGCTGCTGCTGCGGGGATCGTTGCCAACACGTTTGGTTTTGGCGAGGATGTGAGCGCTTTGGCGGCACAGTCTGCCGCCTTCTGGATCTTTGCCGCGTTTGTGCCATTTGCCGTGATCGCCTGTGTGGCGGGCTGGCGTCTGGCACGATAGCGCATGGAGGCTGTAAGGGATGAGGTGTTAGCCCTTCAGCGCCTTGGCTTGCGAGAACGACAACAGCTGACGGCTGTTTTCATCCCACAGGTGCAGGCGTGCGCAGACAATGCTTTCGCGAAAGGTCATCCGGTTGATGCCAGCCAGATAACTGTGGTCACGGACCACTTCGGTCAGCCGATAAAACGGGATGCGACTATAAAGGTGGTGCACATGATGGATGCCTATATTGGCGCTCAACCATTGCAGGGGTTGTGGCAGGATATAGTGCGAGCTGCCGTGCAGGGCCGCGTCGTGCAGTTGCCACTCTTCTGCAGTGTTCCAGTGGGTGTCTTCGAACTGATGTTGAACATAGAACAGCCACATGCCCGCAGTTGCGGCTAGAATTGTTGTCGGCAAAAAGATCAGCAGGATTGGCATGATGCCACCAAAATACCAAACCGTGCTCAGGATTGCGATCAGTGCGACATTGGTGCCCATGGCGCTGATCCAGTACTTCGCCGTGTCCGTTAGGCCCAGCGGCAGGCGGTTTTGCAGTAAGAACAGATAGCTTGGCGCAAATCCAAATAATGTAAGGGGGTGACGGTACATCCGGTACATAAATTGGCCAAACGGCGTGCGGGCGTTGTATTCAGCCACAGTCAGGGTCACGATGTCACCGATCCCACGGCGCCCCAAGTTGCCGGATGCGCTGTGATGGATGGAATGTGTGCGGCGCCAGACATCATATGGTGTGACAGTCAAAACCCCAAGAACACGACCAATCCAGTCGCTCAGGTCACGGTTTTTGAACAGCGATCCATGACCACAATCATGTTGGATGGTGAAGAGCCGCAACAAAAACGCTGCATTCACAAACGAAATGCCGAGTGTCAGCCAGTAGCTGACCGAAAGGGATGCCCAAGCCAAGGCCCATAGGGTTATAAACGGAATGGCGGTGACGGCCAGTTCAAACCAACTGCGAGCTGCACTTGGCTCGCGATACTTAGCAAGCGTTACAGTCCATTCCTTAGCCGACATTTCATCGGGCTTCGGTGTTTCAATGTCTCGGATATGTTTCATGGGCCTGCTTACATTTTGGTCCGGCTACCGATACGCGACAAGGCCCGTGAAGCAAACCATGAATCGTTACAATAACCGCTTCTGATGAATCAATTTCGTGAATGTGATCAGAAAACCCGAAAAGGGGGCAATTTGACATAGGTTTTGCCTGATTTACTGCAAATGTGTTTGGAAGTGGCCGTCGCTGGAGGTCAGCAGGTTTATGCTTGGGATCTTGTTTCCCTATGTGTGCGATCCATATTGAAACTAATGTAACAATCGAGGTTTCCAATGAAATGTCCGCTTGATGGTGCCGAGCTGGTGATGACTGAACGCGCCGGTGTCGAAATCGACTATTGCCCGCAATGCCGCGGGGTTTGGCTGGATCGTGGTGAGCTGGACAAGATTATTGAGCGCTCGGCCCCTCCGGCCGCGCCCCAACAACGGGTGGAGCCGCAGGCATGGCAGGAAGAACCCCAAACCAAACACCGTAAGAAAAAGCGTGGTGGGTTTTTGGAGGACCTGTTCGATTTTTAATGGGCAAAACGGTATAGGCTACCTTAGGATGACGTGAAACAGTATCACGCTTTCTGAAAGGATCCCCATGCATCCGTTGATAGTGCTTTGGTCTCACCCCCGGTCGATGTCGACAGCAATTGAACGGATTATGCGTGAACGCGGTGATCTGTGGTGCGCGCATGAGCCGTTTATGTACGACTATTATGTTGCTCGTGAGGTCCGGGTGATGCCCGGGTTTGAGGTGCAGCCTGACCATCCGATCAGCTATGAGGATGTGCGCGATATGCTGATTGCTAGGGCGAAAGACGGCCCGGGATTTTTTAAGGACATGGCCTATTACGTCATGCCGCGCATTCTGGATGACTCTACATTCATGGCGAGGCTGACACATACCTTTTTGATCCGTCACCCACTGGCCTCGATACTGAGCTATCATAAGCTTGATCCCAGACTGACCTCGGAAGAGATCGGGTTGGAGGCCCAATGGACGCTTTACCAAGCGTTAGTTGAGGCGGGGCAGACCCCGGTCGTGATCGATGCTGAGACCGTGCGCGCAGATGCAAAAGGCACAATGGCGCGGCTTTGGGACACTATTGGGTTGGAATATCGTGCCGAGGCATTCAACTGGGCCAAAGAACAACCTGAGGATTGGCATCAAGTAGGTGCCTGGCATGAAGAGGTGAGTACGTCATCCGGCATTCGTGCCGCTGATGCCGAGGAAATGCTGCGCAAAGAGCTAGAGTTTGACACATTGGCTGATGCGCATCCACATCTGCGTGACCTGCTTGAGCATCACATGCCGTTTTATCAAAAACTGAGCGAACAGGCGCTTGTGCCCTGACCTTAGCTGTTGGAAAGCCAAGTGTTGATATCCTTGGCCAAGCCCGTACGCGGTGCGCTGAAATACCCATATTCCAGAGGTAATTTTTTCCCCCGATGGATCATGATCAGCCGTTCTAACCGGCTGCTGTCACTCCATTGTGCCTGCACGGTGATGCGTTCAACTTCGGCCAAGGGCAGTTCTGTCAAAAAAGGGCCGGTGATGCGGGCCACTTCGCGGGTAAACAGACCTGCAGCACGATCAAAGGTCAGGCGTTGGAATGGAAAGAAATGATGTGCAAGCCCAAAGGCGCCAACCCCTAAAAACGTGACCAGCATGGTTTCAACTATCCCATCGGTTTGCCCGCTGAGGCCCATATAGATGCAGGTCAGTCCTAAGAACCAGATCAACCCGGCCATAAATTTTGGGCGATGTTCCAATATCAACTTGTCAGGGCTGGTTTCAACGATGCGCATGGCGGACAACATGATGCCAAAATCGGGCGGCAGTGGGGCCGAAATTGGGGTATTCAACATGGCGTAGCGTCACCTTGGGTGAGCTTAGGAAAAGGATGCGTTATTTGGGCGTGAGGCATCGAAGTTGTTCGTCATAGGGACGCGATCCGTTGGCTGGCGAGAGGGCTGGTCTTGAGACGGGCTGTCTTGCTTGCTGGCGAGCTGCGCTAATCTGGCTTGCTCTTGGATCTTCCATATTATGTAGGAGCGTTCAGAATGGATGTAAAGAGAAAAAAGTAACAAAATCAAGTAGTTGACTAATTTAATCGGGAATTTTAGTTTGCACGGCCGTCGCGACATATTGGGCTATTTCTGATTTGTGATTAGGCGGCTTGAAGGGTCTTGTCCGTAGGCTTTAATCATGCTCTGCCCTGACGGAATTTAAAAAGATGTATGATTTTGTGAGAAATCTGGCGTTGATTGTGTGGGGTAGGATGCGAGACTAAAGCTGGAATTTGGATGCGACAGCTGAGTGATGCAAGCGGTGGATTTGCGTACAACCTGTACGTTTTGCCCCCCAGTTATGTACACAAATTGGAAATTGAGTGAAGCGTGACGGTGTGTCGGGTTTTGCCGGACCAACGGCGTGTTGACGGGATGGGATTTTAAGGAGCGCCTGCGGCGCGCAGGATGTCTTGTTGTCTGCCTTTGGCCTCCGCCTCGGGTAGTTTGCCTCTGGCGGGGATATTTATGGCCAAATGAAACGGGCGGATTGGTAGGCTGCTAAAGCTGTCACTTTTTAACGCCCAGAGTTTACGAGGTGTTGCTTGTTTTCATCTTGTGATTGAGGCGCGGTTGCCTATCTTGCGCTTGAAACAATGTCTATTTGCTCCGGTGGAAAATACTAAATGTATGATTTTGAGTTGTTGATTGCGCTTTTGGGGGCGGTTGTTTGCCTTGGGTTCCTTTTTTGGCAATCGCGGAGGCGCTCAAGGCGAAACTGGATCGCGATTGATGGGTCGAATGTATTATATTGGCGCAACGATACGCCGTCGCTGCATACGGTACGTTTGGTGCTACACCAGCTGGAGAAAGAGGGATATCACCCGGTGATCTGGTTTGATGCAAATGTCGGATATCTGATCAAAGATCGTTATCTTGGCCCGGCACCGCTGGCTAAGGCATTGGGCCTGTCAGCGCGCCAGGTGATTGTCGCGCATAAGGGGACGCCCGCCGACACGCTGGTGATTGAAGGGGCCAAGGCGCTGGAGGCGCGAATCGTGACCAATGACCGTTTCCGGGATTGGGCAGAGGAGTATCCGCAGGTGGGTGACCCGGCATTGTTTGTCAGGGGGAAAATGCGCGGTGAGGCCTTGGAATTGACATTCGGCACCTAAGATTTGCGGAGCTTCATTTGAAGGTGCGCCTGCGGCGCGCAGGATATCTTGTTGTCGGCCTTTGGCCTCCGCCTCGGGGGATTGCCTCCGGCGGAGATATTTAGGGTCAGATGAAACGGGCGGATTGGGTGAGAACCCCGTAGGGTGGGCAATGTTGTCATCGATGGTTTGAGGCGTGTGCGTTGTGGTGAGGCGGTAGGCAGAATCGCCTATCCTACGGCTTGCTACAATGTCTTGAATTTGGACTTGTTCTCGGGAAGCTGAAACAAGCCGTTTTGCAAGCTGTTCCGCTGGTTTAACATTTTATCCCAGTGCCATAATATAGCAGCAGCTTGCTCATTCACCTTTTTCTTTTGAAGAGTGGGCGATAAATAGAATGCAATGACATTATTGCGCAAAATAGCTGCGCGCTCTGCTCTCTTACGAGTATTTTTTAGGTCTTTTGAAATGACGATCCAATCGCGATTTAACTTTGCGAAATAGTCGACGTCCGAGATATTTGTTGGGAAAATATCTCGCAATGGATGGGCTTCATGCCCATCGATTTTAATAAGCTCATTTAGTGCTCGGGCGATGCTAGGAGGCATATTATGGTCAAGCAGTACTCTAACCATTCGCCTCATCTAGGCTTTTCTCAAATGAAATGCTCGCCTTAATAAATTTCTCAGGGATTTCGTAAGCTTTAGACAAATATTTCGAGTCTTTAAAATTGTTGAACTCTTCCAAGATGATTGATGTGCTAACGCCAAATTTATCCAAAATAGGCTCTCCAAAGTGACGTTTAGGATCTATTACGACAGAGGAGTAAGATTTTGGCCGCCACCTAGCTGCAAGATTATCTTCATATTCGAGATCGTTCAGGGATTGAGAAATGATCTCCCTAAATACTTTCTGTCCGGGGCGTGTTTTTGAAAGACTCACGAATTCGCCATCGTCTTCGATCGCGTTCATTAATATTTCCGTGCCGTCGGTCTTGAAAGATTGTGATGCAAGAGGTCTCTCGATGTCATATTTTTCTTGAGCGAAGCTAATTGCGAACCGAATAGATTGTAGTGAAATATCGGCTCGACGGAGTGCGGAGACCACACGAACCTCGACCAAATCAAGGAAACTGATCTCTGTCACGTCATCATCTAAAAATTGATAATGAGCGTTCCATAGTGGTTCATTTGGGCCGCTACCCCTTGTCCATCTCAGAACTTGTTGCGCACTAGTACCGACCAAACGCGCAGCTTCTCTGGGCGTATAGACACCCTTTCCGAGAATTGCGTTGTCTAGCGGCATTTTAGTTCCTCCTTATACGTGTGTAGTCTGGATAGAGCGGAATGGGAATCCCTTTACCGTCCCTTCTTCCTCTTCACACCACCTCGCTGCCCCGGCCTTCCAGCCGTTGACCTCCCGCGGGCGTTTTTGGCGGCCTCGCCAGCGGCCTCAACAGCAGACTGCCGGGCGAGGGGGTCGTCGGAGATGATGAGGTCGACGGCCTCGAGGCGTTTGACCTCATCCCTGAGCCGGGCGGCTTCTTCGAACTCCAAGTTCTCGGCGGCTTTTCGCATCTCGGTGCGCAACCCATCAAGGTGGGCCTCGAGATTGGCGCCGTGCAGGGGGGTGTCGATAGTGGCAGTGACGCGATTCATGTCGACGTCGCCCTTGTAAAGCCCGGCCAAGATATCCTCGACATTCTTTTTCACCGTGGCGGGGGTGATGCCGTGTTCAACGTTATAGGCCTGTTGTTTGGTGCGGCGGCGGTTGGTTTCATCGAGCGCGCGTTGCATGGAGCCGGTGATTTTGTCGGCGTACATGATCACGCGGCCTTCGGCATTTCGGGCGGCGCGGCCGATGGTTTGCACCAGTGAGGTTTCCGAGCGCAAGAAGCCCTCTTTGTCCGCGTCCAGAATTGCAACCAGCCCGCATTCAGGGATGTCCAAACCTTCGCGCAGCAGGTTGATGCCGATCAGCACGTCAAAGGCGCCAAGGCGTAGATCGCGCAAGATTTCGATCCGTTCAATCGTGTCGATCTCGGAGTGCATGTAGCGGACTTTGATGCCCTGTTCGTGCAGGTATTCGGTCAGGTCTTCGGCCATGCGTTTGGTCAGGGTGGTGACCAATGTGCGGAAACCGTCAGCGGTGACCTTGCGCACTTCATCCAGCAAATCATCGACCTGCATTTCAACTGGTCTGATCTCAATCTCGGGATCCAGCAATCCTGTGGGGCGAATGACCTGTTCGGTGAAGACGCCACCGGTTTGCTCAATCTCCCATTTCGCGGGCGTGGCCGAGACAAACACCGATTGCGGGCGCATGGCATCCCATTCCTCAAACTTGAGCGGGCGGTTGTCCATACATGAGGGCAGGCGAAAGCCGTGTTCGGCCAGTGTGGATTTACGTCTAAAGTCACCTTTGTACATGCCGCCGATTTGCGGCACAGAGACGTGGGATTCATCTGCAAAAACAATGGCGTGATCGGGGATGAATTCAAACAAGGTTGGGGGCGGCTCGCCGGGTGCACGGCCGGTTAGGTAGCGTGAATAGTTTTCAATCCCGTTGCAGACACCTGTCGCCTCGAGCATCTCAAGATCAAAGGTGGTGCGTTGCTCAAGGCGTTGGGCCTCAAGCAGTTTACCGTCGTTTGTCATCCGGTCGAGCTGTGTGCGCAGCTCTTTCTTGATGCCGATGATGGCCTGCTGCATCGTAGGTTTTGGCGTGACGTAGTGCGAATTGGCGTAGATCCGGATCTGATCGAAGGTATCGGTTTTTTCACCGGTGAGGGGGTCGAATTCGGTGATGGCCTCCATCTCTTCGCCAAAGAAGGACAGACGCCATGCGCGATCCTCTAAGTGGGCAGGCCAGACCTCTAGGCTATCGCCGCGCACCCGGAACGATCCACGTTGAAAGCCCTGATCGTTGCGGCGGTATTGCTGCGCGACCAGATCGGCCATGACCTTGCGCTGGTCGTATTCGTCGCCAACTTTGAGATCTTGCGTCATCGCGCCGTAGGTTTCGACCGAGCCGATGCCGTAGATGCACGAAACCGAGGCGACGATGATCACGTCATCGCGTTCCAGCAGGGCGCGGGTGGCAGAGTGGCGCATGCGGTCGATCTGCTCATTAATCTGGGATTCTTTTTCGATGAATGTGTCGGAGCGGGCGACATAAGCCTCGGGCTGGTAATAGTCGTAGTAAGAGACGAAGTATTCGACTGCGTTTTCTGGGAAGAAGCCTTTGAATTCGCCGTACAGCTGCGCGGCGAGGGTTTTGTTGGGGGCAAGGATGATCGCCGGGCGCTGGGTTTCCGAGATGACCTTGGCCATGGTGAACGTCTTGCCGGTGCCGGTTGCGCCCAGGAGGACCTGATCACGCTCGCCATCGCGCAGGCCCTGCGACAGTTCCACAATGGCGGTGGGTTGGTCGCCTGCTGGGTCAAATTCAGTGACCAGTTCGAATTGCTTGCCGCCCTCCAGCTTTTCGCGGATTTTCACATCCGGGGCAGGGGCATGCATCAAGACATCAGATTTGTCGGAATGGGCATAGGGCATGAGTCGATTCCTTTGGGTGCCCCAGATTTGATCTGTTTTTGTTCTTCTTCAAGGGGGGACAGACGTGTGGGGGTGAAAAAGCTGTTTTGTCTGCGTCAGAATGCAGAAAATCAAGATTACTAGGAAGATCTGGTTCACGGCCCAAGCGAAACGCAGTAGTTGAAAGGTCGTATATTAGGAAGAGGGGGTGCCCAGTGAAACAGGTCGAACTGGAACAGATCATTGCATTGCGCCATTGGCTGCATGCCCATCCCGAACTGTCACGGACTGAAGACAAGACATCGGAATATTTGCAGGGGTTCTTACGCGATCATGCAATGCCAGATGAGATTTTTCCATTAGATGGGGCCGGATTTGCGGCGATTTACAATGGGGTTGTACCGGGGAAAACGGTTTTGATCCGGACCGAGCTTGACGCTTTGCCGATCCATGAGGTGAATAACGATATGTCTTATCGGTCGTTGTATTCTGGTGTGGGGCACAAGTGTGGCCATGATGGTCATATGGCCATTTTGACCGGGCTGGCGAGCGTGGTCGCAACGCATCGTCCTGCCAGTGGTCGCGTTGTGTTGCTGTATCAGCCGGATGAAGAGACGGGTTCAGGAGCGCGCGGGTGCTGTGTGCATGATAACTTTGCCAAAATTGTACCGGACATGGCCTTTGCATTGCACAACTTGCCGGGGTTTCCGACGGGGCAGATTGTTTGCCGCACGGGGGCCTTTTCCTCGGCCGTGAAGTACGCGGCTATCCGGTTGTCAGGGAAAGAGGCGCATAGTGCACAGCCTGAAACTGGGGTCAGCCCATCGTTTGCATTGGCGCAGATTACCTTGATGGCGCAGGAGGTGCAGCGAAGATTCGGCACACCCGATGCCTATGCTTTGGTTGTGCCAGTTTATAGCCAAGTAGGGGTTCAGGCCTCGGGTGTTTGTCCGGGATCTGGCGAAGCGCATTTCACCCTGCGCAGTGAGAGCGGTGAGGTCCTTGATGCGATGTGGCAAGCGTTCTCGGAGCGCGCTGTTGAAATCGCGATTAATCACCGACTTGAAATAGAATTTCGGGTGATTGAGGACTATACGGCAACGGACAATGACGCAGGTGCTGTTGGGATGATCTCGGCGGCCGCGCATAAGTTGGACTTGGAGTATGTGACAGTAGAGCACTCGTTTCGCTGGGGCGAAGATTTCGGCGAAGTCACCTGCCGTTATCCCGGGGCAATGTTTGGTCTGGGGGCTGGGCTTGATTGTCCTGCGCTGCACAACCCGGATTATGATTTCCCAGATGAACTTATTCAGCCGGGTGTTGAGATGTTCAAAACACTTGTTGATCTGGCGCTTGGTACCACTGAGGGCGAGCGCGTCAGTGCGAGTTCCAAATAGGTGTAAAAAAAGCCACTCACAAACGTTGCGGGTGGCTTTTCTGTCTCAGTTACTTCCGACGCGGTGAGGCGCTGCCGCCGCGTGCCGGTTTTCCACCGGGTTTGCCTTTGGCATCAGCGCGAGCTTTGTTCTTTTTGCTGCTGGCTTTGCCTTTTGGCGGTGGCGGGCCTTTGGGTTTGTTGCGTAGGGATCTGCTGGGGTCCGCGCTGAACTTGGGCTTTGCTGGGCCATCGGATTTTTCCGCTGGCTTGGCATCGGGCTTGAACCGAGATTTGCCTGCAGCAGGGGCGCCCTTGTCTTTGCGGTCGAAGCGATCAGGCCGATCTTGTGGCTTGGGCTTGCGCGCGCGTGGTTCTGGCTTGTCATTCCAATCCACTGGCGGCGTGCTGGCGGGTTTGGACTTGGCGCGTGGTTTCGCGGCAGGCGCGTCATCCGAGTGCCAGTCGCGTTTGCGCGGCGCTGGTTTGTTGTCGTCGAACTTGCGGTCATCGCGTTTGTCAGGGCGCGGTCCTGAGCGGCGATCATCACGTCGGTCATCTCTGCGGTCATCGCGGCGATCTGGACGCTCGGAACGATCTTGGCGAGGGCCGCGCTTTTTGTCACCAAAGGACTTTTTGTCGCCAAAGGCTGGGCGTGCGGATTTGGCAATTGCGGGCGGGGTGCTCAGACGTGTTAGGGTGTCGTCTTCGACCTTCAGGCCGGGGCCTATGGCGTCAAGGAAACCTGCAACGCTGGCTTCGCGCAGCTCAATGAACGACTCATTTTGTTGCACGCGGATGGCGCCGATATCGTCTTTGGTGATGTTGCCGGCTTTGCACAACATTGGCAGCAGGCGGCGTGGTTCGGCACCACCATCATGACCACCGGGAATTGAGAACCACACGCTGGGGCCAAACGGCGCACGCGGAGCTGGCTTGGCATCAACAGCAGACAGTTCTTCGGGAGCTGAGTGATGCGAATGATAGAGCTTGAGATACGCGGCAGCGAGCTGCTCGGGCGAGAAATTCTCCATCAGTTTGGCAACGGTGCCCTGATCGGAGGCGGCAATTTCTTCATTCCAATGCGGATCGGCCAGCATGCGCTCTTCGTCGCGGTCTTTGACGGCATCGGCGGAGGGTGCGTTATCCCAGCTGGCACTAAGCTTGGCCCATTTCAGCAGGCGTTCGGCTTTTTTGCGCGACTTTGGCCCCACGATCAGTGCGCTGACACCTTTGCGACCAGCACGACCTGTGCGGCCAGAGCGGTGGAGCAGGGTTTCACTGCCGGTGGGCAGTTCTGCGTGGATCACCAAATCAAGGTTTGGCAGATCAATCCCGCGCGCGGCGACATCAGTGGCCACACAAACACGGGCCCGCCCGTCG
Organism: Roseovarius sp. EL26; assembly: GCF_900327775.1. Classification (NCBI taxonomy): domain Bacteria; kingdom Pseudomonadati; phylum Pseudomonadota; class Alphaproteobacteria; order Rhodobacterales; family Roseobacteraceae; genus Roseovarius; species Roseovarius sp. EL26. Next base: position 1,721,306 of record NZ_OUMZ01000007.1, on the reverse strand, counting down.
CGCATCGCCTGCAGCGCATGGGTGCGCTCTGATTGTGACAGCTCACCAGAAAGGGCCACAACCGAAAACCCGCGGTTTGACAGTCGGGTGGTCAGGCGGTTGACCATCGCACGGGTGTTGCAGAATACGATGGCATTGGGGGCCTCGTAGAACCGCAGGGTGTTGATGATCGCGTTTTCCGAATCGCGTTCTGACGCCATCATTGCGTGGTATTCGATGTCAGAGTGCTGGCTGCTTTCGGCTTTGGTGCTGACGCGCACGGCATCCTTTTGGTAATTCTTTGCCAATGCGCCAATGGAATTTGGCACTGTGGCGGAAAACATCAGAGTTTGGCGTTCTTCTGGTGCTTCGCCGAGAATGAATTCCAGATCTTCGCGAAATCCGAGGTCCAGCATCTCGTCGGCTTCGTCCAGCACTACGGCACGCAATTCAGACAGATCAATTGATCCGCGCATGATGTGGTCACGCAAGCGGCCCGGTGTTGCGACAACGATGTGTGCACCGCGGCCCAGTGCCCGGCGCTCATCACGCATGTCCATACCACCAACACAAGAGGCGAGCGTTGCGCCTGCCTTGGCATAGAGCCAGTCCAGTTCACGTTTGACCTGTAGGGCCAGTTCGCGTGTGGGGGCGATGATTAGTGCCAGAGGGGAGGCCGCAGGTTCAAAGCGCTCGGCCTCTTGCAGCAGGGTTGGCGCGATCGCCAGACCAAAGCCCAGGGTTTTCCCTGAGCCGGTTTGTGCTGACACCAGCAGGTCAACACCGGTGAGTTCGGCTTCGGTCACGGCCACCTGAACAGGGGTCAGTGTTGTATATCCGCGCTCGTCCAGCGCCTCGGCAAGAGCTTTTTTCACGATAAGCATTTCTGTTTACTGGGCAGCGGCAACGTTGCAGGATGCGCAATCGCCGGGCCAAAATCCTGTCACAGGATCGGTTTCGGGTTCGAGAGTTGACGGCACATAGGCTGTCTGATCGGGAATGTATAGCAGCTTATTGCTTAAAACGCTGGGTAAAAGTGCGGTTAATTGACCTGTAGCGGATCTTAGCGAAGAAGATGTTGCCTTGGGGTGGATATGGCGGTTCAGTAAGGGGGAGCGACATCAGCTAGGAGTTGAGTGTGATGATTTTTCGATCTTCTAGATTTTCTATCACGACAACACTGACAATGGCATTACTGGCGGTACCTGCATTTGCACAGGAGGCGGCCGATACGATCTATATTGGCGGCCCGATCCTGACCATCAATGATACCGCGCCAACGGCTGAGGCCGTGGCCGTCAAGGATGGTATGATATTGGCGGTGGGGGATGCCGATGAGGTGCCCTGCAAACACAGATACTGCTGGCACATCTAAATGCGCCAGCAGGCTTGACCCTTTATCCCCAGTATGTGCCACTCTGTTAGCCAAGCATATGTGATGGCGAACAAAAGGGGGGCGGGCTGATGAACCTGAATAACAAAATAGCACTAATCACTGGCGGCGGGTCTGGTGTGGGGTTTGGTATTGCCCGGCGATTGGGGCAGGCCGGGGCAAAGATCGCCATTGCCGCCCGAGGTATGGACCGATTAGAACCTGCGGCTGCAAAGCTGCGCGCCGAAGGGATAGACTGTCGTGCTTTTGCTGTTGATTTGACAGAGGAAGATCAGATCGCAGACCTCTTGATGCAGATCACAGATGTATTCGGTGGGCTGAATATCTTGGTCAACAACGCAGGTTGCGGTTTACTGAATAGCCCGCTGTCCGATGACGCCACAACAACAGAGCGCTGGGAGTTTTATCAAAACGCTAACCTCAGATCAGCCTATTTCATGACGAGCAAAGCAGTGCCCTATTTGGCGGCTGAAACCGGTGGTGCGGTTGTCAATATTTCGTCTACGGCGGCGTTTCAGGGCAGTTGGGGGCTATACGGCGTGGCCAAGGCTGGGGTTGAGGGGCTGACGCGATCTTTCGCCTCCGAGGCCGCACCATTTGGGATTAGGGTCAACTGTGTAAGCCCCGGCTGGGTCGCTACATCCGAGAAACAGCAGGCCATGGTCGAGCAAGGCGCCGAGGCTGCGCCGCCCTCGCTGCTGAACCGAATGGGGACCCCAGAAGAGATCGGCAATGCGGTTCGGTTTTTGGCGTCGGACGAGGCTTCATTTATCACCGGCCAAACCTTAATCGTCGATGGCGGGATGGCCGTAGTGGATTATCCGTCCCTGCCAGCATTGAAGAGTATTGGATCACGTGGGGCGTCGCGTGGGGAAGATGGTTAATGTCTGGTTGCCTGCTTTGAGCCCAGTTTAGCCGTTAAAGGTCAATTCACTTTAAGAGAAAATGAGTTTCCTACAATAAACGGGGCGCGAAAATCATCGGCAACGTAGTAATACAGTCCCTGATCTTCATCATGATGTATAGAAAAACATCCCCAATCTGGCTCTGCCCAAAGCCCAGTCCAACTGGAGCAATATTTGCCATCCTCGATTTTATAGCGGGCTTCGGATGGCACTGCGTCTCCGCCTTTAATCCAAAGCGTTAATCCTGATTGGGAAAAATACTGCCTTGTGTGGGCGCCAAAATGGATGCCTTCAACGGTTTTCCCAACAAGAAGATCATTGATCTGTGCCGTTGTAAGAACGGTCTCTTCAGCAATCGCTGATTGCCCTGAAAATGCAACTAGTGCTAAAGCTATTGTCCATTTCATCAAATAAGCCCTTTCATTTGCTTCGAGTACAAAGCTCTATGCTACGCTTCCGGCTCGGCGCAAATCACATTTGAGAATATCCGCAAAGTCCGCATAACTATCATCGTTCGTGCTTACTTCTGCGCCTTCATCAGCCGGTCTGCTTTTTTGCGTACAAGCACGCCGCGCAAGTCGTGCATCGCCAGTAACAGGGCATCGGTCACTTCTTCCAGTTGCTCTTCGGTGGCGCGTGACTGGGCCCAATGCGTGGTAAGGTTCAGGTGATCGACGGCACGGTGAATGTCGTCGATATCGCGTTTGGCTAGCAAGGTTGCTCGCTCGGCCATCCAGTTTTCGATGGCAGACGCGCCCTCTGGGCTGAGTGTCCGCTCTCCGTGGGGTTTCACGGACCCGTTTTTGATATTCACGACGGCGATCTGATCCATCTCGATCCGTTGGTGGCGGTTTTCCGTATCAACACGAAAGACAAAGGCGCCGTTTTCGCGAACGCGAAAATAATATTCGGGGAGATCAGATACCATCACGCATTCCTATTTCAAATTGGCACAGAAGTTTTGAATACGGGTGCAAGCCTTGGTCAACGCCTCATCTGAGGTGGCGTAGCTGACGCGGAAATTTGGCGAGAGGCCAAAGGCCGCGCCAAAGACGATGGCGACATCTGCCTCTTCCAACAAGGCGATGGCAAAGGCTTCGTCACTGTCGATCACAGTGCCTTTGGGTGTGGTTTTCCCGATGAGCCCGGCGATGGACGGATAGACATAAAACGCGCCCTCTGGTGTTGGGCAGGTGATGCCGTCGATGGCATTCAGCATCGAGACGGCGATATCACGGCGGCGAACGAATTTTTCGTTGTTAGGCGCCAAGAATTCCTGCGTGCCGTTCAGCGCCTCAACCGCAGCCCATTGGCTGATGGTGCAGGGGTTCGATGTTGATTGTGATTGCACCTTGCGCATGGCCGAGATCAGTTCAACTGGGCCAGCAGCGTAACCGATGCGCCAGCCGGTCATGGCATAGGCTTTGGACACACCATTGCAGGTCAGCGTGCGCTCATACAGGCGCGGTTCAACCTGCGCGGGGGTGCAGAATTCGAACCCATCATAGGCCAGATGTTCGTACATATCATCGGTCATGACCCAGACATGCGGGTGGCGCAGCAAAACATCGGTCAGGGCTTTTAGTTCATCAAAGCTATAACCTGCTCCGGTGGGGTTGCTGGGCGAATTGAAAATGAACCATTTGGTTTTGGGCGTGATCGCGGCTTCTAGCTGTTCGGGGGTCAGCTTAAAATTGGCTTCAAGTGAGGTTTGCGCAATAACGGGCGTGCCACCGGCGAGCAAAACCATATCTGGATAGCTAACCCAATAGGGCGCTGGGATCAGCACCTCGTCGCCGTCATTCAACGTCGCCATCAGCGCATTATAGAGCGTTTGCTTGCCACCGGTTCCAACCGAGACCTGCGCTGGGATGTACTCCAACCCGTGGTCACGCTTCATCTTGGTGCAGATTGCCTGCTTTAGTTCCGGAATGCCGTCAGGTGCGGTGTATTTGGTTTTTCCTGCTGCTATCGCTGCCACGGCCGCATCTTTGATGTTTTGCGGCGTGTCAAAATCCGGCTCTCCGGCGCTTAGACCGATGACATCGCGACCTGCGGCCTTCAGCTCTGCTGCTTTGGCAGTCATGGCGATGGTTGGGGAGGGTTTTACGCGTGATAGTGTCGCGGAAAGAAAATCCATGTCGCACTCCGGTTGGATTAGGCTATAAGCCAGTCATATGATTGCGGTGATCTAGGATCAAGCACAGTTCATGATATTGGCAAAGGCTTTTTCGATGAGTGTAGAAACAACGCAAGAACAAGATTGGTTCGACCCTGATGCCACTACTTTTGGTGACCGCATCGCTGGTGCACGTGAACAGGCAGGAATGAGCCAGGGTGATTTGGCCGAACGTCTTGGGGTGAAGCTCAAGAGCCTCAAATCCTGGGAAGAGGACCTGTCCGAGCCAAAAGCCAACAAACTGCCGCGCATGGCGGGTTTGCTGAACGTGTCGCTGGCATGGCTGTTGATGGGTGAGGGCGAAGGTCCGGAAACACCGGCACCAGAGCTGGAACAGGGTGCCGCTGAGTTGATCGCCGAGGTGGAGAATGTCCGCGTGCAAATCGGCATGGCCGCTGAGCGTTTGGAACGTCTGGAAGCGACTTTGCGTGTGCTTTTGAAAGACCGTGATGTTGACTGAAACCGCTGAAAATAGGCTCAAGCGCCTGCACATGCGGTCTATGCGTCGCGGGATCAAAGAAATGGACATTATCCTGTCGCGTTATGCTGCGGCCCGGTTGCAGGGGATGAGCCTGGCTGACCTTGATCTTTACGATGATCTGCTCTCGGAAAATGATCAGGACCTGTATCAATGGGTGACGGGGCAAACCGCAGGGCCAGCGGCCTATTCTGATTTGATTGCGGACATCGCAGCCGTGGCTGATGCCGGAAAGTAGTTAGAATTTTAAGCGCTATTGGCGCAGTTTAACCGATTATTGGGTATTTAGACGCATGGTGTCTCTGAGCAGTATTGTTTGGAGACAGATTATGAGTGTGCACCCCCCTCTGGGGCTTTCTGAGAAACAGCAAGGTTTTGTAACCGGATATCTTGATACATTAGCATTGGTTGAGCGTTTGCATCGGCTTTTACTGGATGTGATCAAAGATGAGTTTGAACGCGTGAACCTGTTGGAGGTCAACGCCGTGCAGGCGTTGTTGTTGTTTAACATCGGAGATCACGAGGTGACCGCAGGGGAGCTGAAGACACGTGGGTATTATCAGGGCAGTAACGTCAGCTATAACCTTAAGAAACTGGTTGAGATGGGGTATATGCATCATCAACGCTGTGAAATGGACCGCCGGTCAGTGCGGGTGCGGTTGACCGAGAAAGGCCGACATATTCGTGATGCCGTGGGCCACCTGTTTGAGCGCCATGCTGAGGGTTTGCAAGCCAAGGGCGTATTGGGAGCCGATGGGATCGATCAGATCACCGGTTCTTTACGCCGGGTTGAACGCTATTGGATGGATCAGATCAGATACATTTATTGAGTGACGTCGCGCAAGCGGTTAACCACCCTTTGGATTTGGCGGGGTCGCAAGTTGCCCAACCGTAATCTCATTGATCTCTCGAAACAGCTTGCGCGTCATGGCGGTACGGAACTCCTCAAAGCCGTTTGCAACAATCAAAAAGGCACCGGAGCCGCGTAGAATTTCGCGGCGATAAAACTCTGTTACATCGGGGCTTTCCCCCAGTAGAACCAAACCGTTGACGATCACGCCGTCGAACGGAAAGTTTCGGTATGCAGCGGTTGGGCCGTATCCGTGATTGTTAACCCCGTCGCCGGACATATCAATGACTTGCCGGTTGCATTTTGGCGCGCGTTTCAACGCCAACGCGCCAAAGCCCAGAGCCTGTCCGATTGAAGTCGGGAAATTGTCATGGCTGCGTGACATCTTGGCCAATACGGCCACGGCCTGGTCAATATCAGAATCATTGCGCAGTAGGCTCCAATCCAGATGTAGTTTTTGCTGGTTGAAACCGCTCCATTCATAAACCGCCAAGGCGACATGGCCTTTGCCGCCGTGTAAAATCGCGTGGCGAACATCAGGGGCGTTGAGGGCAGCGGCCAGCCCCAGCCGCTGCAGGTCGTATTCATCGGCATCCACAGAGGAAGAGACATCAAGGGCCAGAACTAGCGCAAGACGGCAGTTTGCCTGCGCGATCCCCGCCCAGAAACTGGCCCAAAACCAGACGGCCAATATGGCCGCCAGCCTTACCATGTGCCAGTGTTTTCCATGCTGGACCAGGGTTCTGCCGGGGCCAAAGCCTCACCGGCTTGCAGCAGCTCGATCGAGACATTGTCGGGACTTTTTACAAAGGCCATCCAACCGTCACGTGGCGGGCGGTTGATCACGACGCCATTGTCGGCAAGGTGCTGGCACATCTCGTAAATATTTTCGACCTCATAGGCGAGATGACCAAAATTGCGGCTGTCATCGGGCAAGGCGTCATCACCGTCCCAGTTATATGTCAACTCAACCGGGCATTCCTCTTGGCCATCGGGGGCCATGAATACAAGTGTGAACCGCCCGCCTTCGTTATCCCAGCGGCGGGTTTCTTTCAGGCCCAAAAGCCCGTAAAATTTCATCGATGCCTCAAGGTCTTTGACCCTGACCATGGTGTGGAGATAGCGCATGCTGTCCTCGTTTGTATGTGTTTGCTTGCAACAATAGTACGTTGAGAGAGGCTGTCGAGCTTTGTCGCGCGATGTCGCGAAATTTCCTTGATTTGGCTGTTCAGAAACCGTTGCCTGCCAGATATAGTGTTTATTGAATCACATATCGGGGGGCTTAGGATGCCATTGAGCGCAGAGCAGCAGGCGGAAATTGATGAATTGCGGTCCATGCCGCAGCAGACCTTGCGGGTGGTGTCGGAGGGGATGGAAAAGCATCTCTATAACGCGCATCCGGTGTTGGATCACGGCTTCGTGCGGGTGGTGGATTACATGGGCGATGACGCCGCGATCTGCCAGGCGGCGCGGGTGTCTTACGGCCGTGGCACCAAGTCGGTGCAAAACGACGAGGGCCTCATTCGGTACCTGATGCGGCACTGGCATTCGACCCCGTTTGAGATGTGCGAGGTTAAGCTGCACGTGAAATTACCGGAGTTTGTGGCGCGGAAATGGATACGCCACAGGACGGCGAATGTGTACGAATATTCGGCGCGGTATTCCATTCTGGACCGCGAGTTTTACATTCCTGCGGCGGACGATCTGGCGGCGCAATCGGTGGTTAACAATCAGGGCCGGGGCGAAGCGCTGAGCGGCGAAGAGGCCGAACGCGTGCTGCGCTACCTGCGCGATGACGCGATGCGTTGCTATGACCATTACGAGGAGATGATCAGCGATGATGGCCAACAGGGTCTGGCGCGCGAGCTGGCGCGGATGAACCTGCCGGCCAACATCTATACGCAGTGGTATTGGAAGGTCGACCTGCACAATCTGCTGCACTTTTTGCGCCTGCGTGCGGATGCCCATGCGCAATACGAGATCCGGGTCTATGCCGAAGCGATGTGCCAGATTGCCGCCGACTGGGTGCCCGCCGCCTTCCGCGCGTTCGAAGATTACCGCATGGGCGGGGCAACGCTGTCGTCCACCGCCCTCGACTGCGTGCGTCGGATGCTGAAAGGCGAAGCGGTCACGCAGGAAACCTCCGGCATGAGCAAAGGCGAATGGCGCGAGTTTCAGGGCGTGATTGAGGAATAAATCGTAGGGTGGGTGAAAACCCACCTTTTCTTCGAGAAAGGTCCGTGTGTGCACGGGCCGCGCCCGACCCTCCCCACGGGAGGGCGCATTGCAACCTTTCATCCCGCGCTGCTTTTGCGAATTTGGAATCGGTCCTGATCCCAGCGAAGGCATCGAACGCCCTGCCAGGGTCAGGCGCAACCCTACGCAGACACCGCTGGCTGTAAGGGGGCGAGACTGCGGGTAGAGGTGAAACGCCGTCCGCCGCGCTGAAGGCCGAACCTTGGCGTGACAGGGCGGCGGGGTAGGGTGTTCAGAAAATCCGTAGGGTGGGTGTAAACCCACCTTTTTGCCCGGTTTATGCTCAAGTTTTGCTCTGTGCTATACTCTCCCACATCTTCAGTTTGCGGAGACACTATGGGGGAAATATTATGAAATGCTTTATGACAACGTGCGCCGTGTTGATATTTGGTTCTGCCACTTGGGCTGGCGGCAATTATTCCGGTGGTGGTGTCGGGACAGGTACCAGCACCTCGACACCGCATCCGGTTGCCGAAAACCACATGGTGCTGCAGATCAGTAGCACCTATGACAAAATCCAGATGGAAGACGCCGATCACCCGTTGCACGGTGGCTCGGGTCCGTGTTTTGGCGCGATTGAGGTCTCTGCCACCAAGGTGGCTGGCCACGGTATGTGCCTTTATACCGATACCGGGGGCGAGGTGGTAATCTTGCACTGGCATGCCAATGGTCGGGACAGCTCAGGGGCGCTGACTGGCAATTGGGAAATATCCAGCGGAACCGGTAAATGGGATGGTGCAACGGGGGGTGGTCAGTTTGCGACAAAGACCGATCCAAACTCAGGGATGTTCGTGAACCAGATCACCAGCGACATCACCTTGCCCTGATCAGCCTGTGCACCCAATCGGATTTGTGTACGTTTTGCGCGTACATCCTGTACAGCCTGTACACAAATTTAAGGGTGGGGAACTGAGGTGAGAGGCTGGACAACGACCCAAGCGGGGCTCGTTACGGCTGCTTCCTTCCGGATCTGACCGGGTTGGCGAGGTGCCTGCCCGCGCCAACCTCTCAGGGGTGTAAATAGGGCGGGTTTGATGGATTGGCAAGGGTGATGCTGAGGAATTATGTGTCACGCGGTCCAAGCTGTAGGCGCAGCTTTGCAAAGCCCTGATCGTTGTTTCCAAGGTCGCTCAGCCTGCAGGTGCTTAATTCTGTTTGATATGCCCGCACCCCGGGACCGGTTTCAAAAATGGCAGTGGTTTCGGGCATCGGTACAAAACGCCAGTCGGATAAATCTTTGGGGGTAATTGCAATGTTGCGCTGAAGTTCATCGCTTAGGATGTCTTGCAAACTGTTTGCGCTATTGATCACCCATCGGTCAGCGGGCCAATCGGGGTAAAGTCCGCCACCATGCGCTCGGTGAGAGTTAGTCGCAATGATGAATTTTTGATTGATATCAATTATTTGGCTGTGAAATTTTAAATCCAGTATTCGACCCGATGACACACCTGAAGGTGTGCCGCATGGCTTGTATCGTGGGAGTTGCGACAGATCTATTTGATACTGGATGCCATGGATTACGTCGAAGGCATGGCCGGGGAAATGAGGGTTTAGCAACGGTTGATCTGACGTCCCAGTCTCCAGATGATTGAAGCAACTTGCCGTGCGCTCTAGCCACTCCAATAGTTCTGCACCGGTGACTTTCAGGGCGCAAACAGTGTTGGGAAACGGGTACAGACCGAACAGATGTCTCAACCTGATTTGGCCGGGGGGAATGTCGTGGTAATACTCTGGCCCTGCCTGTCCTCCTGTTTTGAAGGGGGCGACTGCCGACAAAACGGGCAGATCGGCATGCGGCGAATCTTGTAAGGCGTTTGCGACAGCGCGCTTGGTTGCTCTGGCAATTAGTGCAAGGGATGGATCAGGGCGTATGCGTGCCAGATAGCTATGCAACGGAATACCGCAATGTCCCAGCGGGCGGGCAACAAGAGTACGTGTGGCGTGGTGCGCCTTTTTTATTTCTATTGTCAGAGCTTTATCTTCTGGAACGTCAAGTGCTGAAGCAGCAATGGCCCGGCCATTATGACCGGTGATGTACCAGCGGGTTCCATCGTGGGTTAACGCGAGATCTAGAACACCAAGATGCGAGCCACGAAAGCCCGCCATGACGGCTGGTACGCCACAAAATGTACTGGCCTGATGATCGATCCCATCATTTGATTGCTGGTCGGGGCGGGGGAAAACCTGATGCGTGTGACCCGCGAGAATGGCATCAATGCCACCGGCATCGGCCAGTTGTAGTGCCGCGTTTTCCATATTGTCGTGGGCCGGGCCGGGTATCGCGCCAGTATGGGCCAACAACACGATCAGATCAGTGCCCATGGCGCGCATTTTTTGCAAATTGTCTTGTGCTGCTTCCAGCATATCCAAGCATTTAATGCGCCCTTGTAAATGGGCCCGGTCCCAGGACGTGATTTGTGGAGGTACAAGGCCAAGGACACCGATCCGCAAGAGTTGTTTACGTTTTTCCGATAATTTTAGGGTTTTGTTGAGGATGACAAAGGGCTCAACCAGTGTACCTTGTAGATCTGATTTGGCTTTGTGGTTGCGTAGCACATTGGCGCAGATCATTGGAAATTGGGCAGATTTTACCGCTGCAGCAAGCCAGTTTAGACCAAAGTTGAACTCATGATTGCCAAGGCCCACCGCATCATATTTGAGCTGGTTCATCACGTCGATCACCGGGTTCGGCCCTGCCCAGCCGTACTCGGGATTTGCAGTCAGGTCGCTGAGGGGGGTGCCTTGTAAAAAATCTCCGCAATCAAATAGCAGGCAATTGGGGCTTTCGCGTCGTGCTTGTTTGATCAGTGTGGCAAGTCTGGTCAGCCCGTAGGATTGCCCGCCGGTGTCAGACAGGTAATCGTACGCGCGCAGATTGCCGTGTAGGTCAGAGGTCTGCATAATACGAAGGGTTACTTCATTGTTCTGGCCAGATCGGATCAATGAAGGGAGGAACGATGCGGAGTTTTTGTTCACGACCGGATCTTTTCTGTTCAGGAGAGGGTCAAGGTGTAGAAGTTACATTCATACAATTTAAGATTGTATTTTATCTAAATCAATCATTTACACGTGAATTTGCCGGATCGAGGTGATTTATATCACCTGAGTGGAATGGAGGACGGGTATGTTTCAGGCTGAAGATGTGACGTTCGGCGGTTCCGGTCTTGATCGAGCTGCTGAGCTGAGGGGACAGAATGCTGAATTGAAGCGCATGATTTCTGATGGGCAGGCGCGAGCAATTTTGCTTTGGCGTGGAAAGCCCTTGGTCGAAGCGGAGGCACTTGATCGATTGATCTATTTGCCGATGGACCACTCAGTGTTGAGAACCTCCCAAATGCCACCGGTTTTGCTAGGTCGCAGCGAAGATGGCACCGTAGTTTTTGCACATGACATATCGAGCTGGTCACCGGAGGTCTCGGAGGGCGCCGGGGCGGATGTCTTTCTCGATGAAACGCTCCAACATCATCCTGAGGTCAGGCAACCAGCCGTTTTCGTTGAATTAAGGCGGATCATGTTCGCACTGGATAGCCGAGACGCCGAACTGGCCGCTACTGCCAAGGCAGTATTTGGCTGGCATGTCAGCCATCGGTTCTGTGCCTGTTGTGGAACCGAAAGCGAAATGGTGATGTCTGGTTGGCAACGCGTTTGTCCGGCGTGCGGAGCTCCTCATTTTCCTAGAACAGATCCGGTTGTCATCATGCTGATAACAAATGGTAATTCTGTTCTTATTGGCCGTTCTCCGATGTGGCCAGAGAGAATGTATTCCTTGTTGGCGGGATTTGTTGAACCCGGTGAAACGATTGAAGCGGCCGTTCGTCGTGAGGTGTTTGAGGAAACCAACGTTCGCGTCGGCGAGGTTTCTTATCTTGCTAGTCAGCCCTGGGCGTTTCCATCGTCTTTGATGCTGGGACTCCGTGGGGAGGCATTAAGCACCGAGATAGACGTCGATCCGATTGAGTTGGAAGATGCCGTCTGGATCAGTCGAGAGGATATGGCGCAGGTGTTTGCCGGAGAGCATCAGAAATACGATGCTGGGCGAAAAGGAGCGATTGCACATTTTTTGCTGAAAAACTGGTTGTCCGGCTATATCTAACCGGGCAAAATCATTTTTGCTAAATTTGGATAACGCGTATTCGCATCTACAGCGCTGGAGTGGGAAGAGTTTATGAAATTCCGTAACGAAGTCGATGTTTCTGCTCCGATTGAAGTGGTTTTCGCAGAAGCATCTGATTTTGAACTAATTGAAAAATTAGCACTGAAACGTGGGATAGATGTTCAACGTCTGGATGTCTTGAGCGAACCGGGTCCAGGTATGGTTTGGGATGTCGCGTTTAATTTTCGCGGTAAGATGCGTGAAATGGAGGTGGAACTGGTTCATTATGATCCGACAAATGAAATCAGGCTGAAGTCGCGTTCATCTGCATTTATGGGAACGATGGATGCCGATTTTCTAGCGCTGTCACGGCAACAAACACGTGTCAGCATATGCATTGAAATGAAACCTCAGAACTTGACTGCGCGGTTGATGATGCAATCCGTTAAACTGATGCGGGCGAATTTGATCAAGAGGCTTCGCAAACGCATGAAATATTGGGCGCGCCTGACCGAAGATCGTCACAAGGCGCACGGCCCGTCCTGAAGTTTGCTGTGAAATTTTATCCAGACGGTCTTAGCCGCGTTGAAAATCAGCAGGATAAACCCCAAGTATTTCTATACTTGAAGTAAAAAACTCCAACTCTTCTAACGCGCGCTGCACTGCCGGATCATCAGGGTGACCTTCGATATCCGCATAGAATTGTGTCGCAGTGAAAGACCCGCCAACCATATAGCTTTCGAGCTTGATCATGTTGACGCCGTTGGTGGCAAATCCACCCATCGCCTTGTAAAGCGCTGCAGGAATGTTGCGAACCTGAAAAACGAAACTTGTGATCATACCATGATCACCCCGACGCGAGTGATCAGGTTTTGGCGACATCACCAGAAAACGTGTGGTGTTGTTGCCCTGGTCTTCGATATGGCGGGCAAGAACATTTAGACCATAGAGGTCCCCCGCCAATTCACTGGCCAAGGCGGCATGGCTTGGGTCATTCAATTCTGCGATGTGGCGCGCTGATCCCGCGGTATCAGCGCCGGTGACCCGGTGAATGTTGTACTCTGACAGGAATTCACGGCATTGGCCCAATAAAACAGTATGGCTCACTGCATGGGTGATCTGATCAAGTGTGGCGCCCGGAAGAGCTAACAGATTGATGTGCACCCTGACAAAGGCCTCGGCAACGATGTGCAGACCTGATTCTGGCAACAGGTGGTGAATATCGGCCACCCGGCCAAAAGTAGAGTTTTCTACAGGCAGCATGGCCAGTTCGGCCTCGCCGCGTCTGACCGTGGCGATCGCATCTTCAAAAGTGCGGCACGGAATGGCCTTCATATCTGGATATGCTTCATGGCAAGCCTGATGAGAATAGGCTCCCGGCTCTCCCTGAAAGGCAATGCTAATGGTCATTTGTGTGTCTTCCTGTCGTTCTTCAACGCGCGGGGGCGTTTGGTCGCGCAAACTACACCTTGCGTCCTTGTAGTGGAAGCGGATAGATACCGACGAGGGATTTAAATGGAAACAGGCCTATGTTTGATACAATGACACTCACCAAGGTCACTGGCGGCGTTTGCGGGACGCTCCTGATCTTTCTGCTCGGCAAATGGGCTGCCGAAGAACTTTATGCAACCGGTGGCGGCCATGGCGATGATCATGCGCAAGCCTATTTGATTGACACCGGAACTGATGACCACGGTAGTGGCGAAGAAGAAGGCCCATCGTTTGCCGAATTGTACGTGAGTGCAAATGCGGACAAAGGCAAGAAAGTCTTTGGTAAATGCAGAGCCTGTCACAAGCTTGAGGATGGCGCAAACTCTACTGGTCCATATCTGTATGGGGTTGTCGGCCGAGCGGTTGGCGATGCATCAGGATTTAGCGCTTATTCGGGTGCGCTGGCCCAGGTCGGTGATACTTGGACACCTGAAGCCCTTGATGCCTTTCTGGCCAACCCGAAAAAAGCTGCCTCTGGCACAACAATGGCTTTTGCGGGTTTGAAAAAGGAAGAAGATCGGGTCAACCTGATCGCCTATCTTGACATGACTGACGGTGGCATGACTGAGCTTGAAGTTCCTGCTGCAGCTGAAGGTGAAGCGCCTGCTGAAGGCGCAGAAGCAGCCGATGCCGCCGAAGGTGAAACACAAGATTCTGAACACTGATTTCTTAAGCAAACATTTGCTAAGTTTAAGAGCCGCTCCATGATTTGGGGCGGCTTTTTTTAATTATTATTATTGTAGCTCACGCCTTTATCAACGTTCTGCGCTTGAACAGATACCCTGCGAGCAATAGCTTGCGTTAAACCTTGGGCTAACAGCAACAAGGGCAGATTTAGGGAGACGACGATAATGCGATCACAAAGCCGGGCTAAAGTTGCTATGCCGCACAAGAAATCCGCCCTGACTTTGATCAGTAAAGCCGCTGGCCTCGCCACCGCAGTGTTTCTGGCTCAGGCTGCTCTTGCAGAAGAAGGCATTATCAAATCTCATGGGTATTCGTTCTTTGGGGATCTAAAATACCCCGTAGATTACGCACATTTCGACTATGTAAATCCGGATGCTCCTAAAGGCGGAGAAATCTCAATAGCGGTCAGTGGCACATTTGATTCGATGAACCCTTACACCCGTAATGGCCGTGCGGCGGCACTTTCTACTGTAATGTATGAAAGTCTGCTTGGCGAAATTCTTGCAGGTAATGGCAGTTTGCCAGCTGATGCTGAGGGGGAGCTTTATGGATTGTTGGCGGAAAGCGTAGAGTACCCAATCGATAAATCTTGGGTTATTTTCAGGATGCGGCCAGAAGCAACCTTTGCTGATGGTACGCCGGTCACAGCACATGACGTTGATTTCAGTCACAATCTGCTGTTGGATCAGGGATTGAAATCTTATGCGGATTTTGTGCGAAAACAGATCCCTAAGACCGAAGTGATCGACGATCATACAATCAAATTCTATTTCGCCGATGGGATTTCTAGGCGCTCTTTGATCGAGCAGGTTGGTACTGTTCCTGTGTGGTCAAAGGCATGGTACGAAAAAACCGGCGCCCGTCTGGATGAGCCACGGATTGAGATCTCACCGGGGTCAGGCCCCTATGTGGTCCAGAGCCTTGATGTGAATCGCAGGGTCACATTCAGTCGTAACCCAGATTACTGGGGCTGGGATCTGCCAATCAATCAGGGCCGCCACAACTTTGATGTGATACGGCTGGAGTATTTCGCCGATAGCACTGCCGCCTTTGAGGCCTTCAAGGCTGGCGAGGTGACCTATCGCCGTGAGCCGGACCCGAAGAAATGGGCCAGCTCATATGACTTCCCTGCGGTTGACCGTGGTGATGTGAAGTTAGAAGAACTTCCAGATGGTACACCACCCAATATGACCGGGATTGTTTTTAACCTTGGGTCTGACGTTTTGAAAGACAAGCGCGTCCGCCAGGCGATTGCGCTGGCGTTCAATTTTGAATGGACTAATAAATCCTTGCTTTATGGGCTGTATGCACAACAGAAATCATATTCTGATGGCACACATCTTGAGGCCAAAGGGTTGCCTGAAGGTGATGATCTGGAATTCCTTCAGTCACTGGGTGATTTGGTGCCCGATGAGATGATGACTATTGAGCCTTGGGTGCCGCATACCTCAGATCCAGATCGCCTGACATCGCGCAGCAACAAGCGGCAGGCGTTGAAACTGCTGGCGGAGGCAGGCTGGGAGGTCGCAGATGATGGTATCGTTCGCAACAGTGAAGGTGCGTCATTGAAATTGAACTTCCTGTTTAATTCATCCGCCTCACCAACAGATCGGGCAGCGGCGGAAAATTTTGTCGCTAATCTAGAGAATTTCGGTATCGAAGCAGCCTTTGAAACCGTGGATGCGTCACAATATACTAAGCGCGAGCGTGATCGCGATTATGATTTGGTCTTTGACGGATATCCGTCATTATTGGGTACGGGAACTGGGCTGGTGCAACGGTTTGGATCCGAGGCATCCTCATACAGCCTATTCAACCCGGCTGGCCTAGCGAGCCCGTTGGTGGATGAAATTATTGAGAGATCTCTGCGTACCACTAGCCAAGAAGATGAAGATATCTCTATCCGTGCGTTGGACCGGGCCTTGCGGCATGAGTTCTTTTTAATTCCTGATGGCTTTGCCCCCAATCACTGGGTGGCTTATTGGGATATGTTTGAACATCCCGCGGAAATCCCACCTTATGCCTTGGGTACGTTGGATTTTTGGTGGGCAAACGCTGACAAGGCCGAAGCTCTCAAAGCTTCTGGCGCATTAAGGTAATACACGTATGGCCGCCTATATCCTTCGCAGGCTTTTGCTGATATTTCCCACCCTACTGGGCGTGATGATCATCAATTTTGCTTTGGTACAGTTCCTGCCCGGTGGACCGGTGGAGCAGGTCATCGCTCAGATGCAGGGCGAGGGGGATGTGTTTGGCAGCTTTGCCGGAGGTGAAACCGACAGTACTGTTACAGGTGACAATGCCGTGCAGGGCGATACGCGTGGATTTCCGCCAGAGTTCATTGAAGAGCTTGAAGCGCAGTTTGGTTTGAACAAGCCGCCGCTTGAGCGGTTCTTTACGATGATGGGCAATTATCTTCGGTTTGATTTCGGAGAAAGCTATTTCCGAAAGAAAAACGTGATTGACGAAGTTTTGCAAAAGATGCCGGTCAGTATATCGCTAGGACTGTGGACGATCTTGCTGTCTTATCTAGTGTCGATCCCGCTGGGCATTCGCAAGGCAGTGCGTGACGGGTCATCGTTTGACGTCTGGACTAGTGGAATCATTATTGCCGCCTACGCGATCCCGGCGTTTTTGTTCGCAATCATGCTGATGGTTTTGTTTGCCGGTGGTAGTTTCTGGCAAATCTTCCCACTCAGGGGGCTGACTTCAGACAATTGGGAGCAGCTCAGTATGATGGGCAAGGTATTAGACTATTTCTGGCACATCGCGCTGCCGGTCACGGCCTTGTCTATTTCGGGTTTTGCCACATTGACGCTCCTAACTAAGAACTCGTTTCTTGATGAGATCGGGAAGCAATATGTCGTGACTGCCCGGGCCAAGGGTTTGAGCGAACGCAAAGTGCTTTATGGGCATGTGTTCCGCAACGCGATGCTGATCGTAATCGCCGGTTTCCCTGGGTTGTTTGTCAGCGTATTCTTCACCGGTAACCTGCTTATCGAAACGATCTTCTCGCTTGATGGGCTGGGTAGGCTGTTCTTCGAGGTGGCAGTCGGGCGCGATTATCCGGTGATGTTTGCCATTCTCTATCTCAGCACATTGATTGGTTTGGTCGTGGCCTTGATCGGTGATCTGACCTATGTGCTGGTCGATCCACGTATCGATTTTGAAAAGAAGGCGGGGTAGGTCATGCAATTGTCTCCGCTGAACCAGCGCCGCTGGCGCAATTTCAAAGCCAATCGCC
Organism: Roseovarius sp. EL26; assembly: GCF_900327775.1. Lineage (NCBI taxonomy): Bacteria > Pseudomonadati > Pseudomonadota > Alphaproteobacteria > Rhodobacterales > Roseobacteraceae > Roseovarius > Roseovarius sp. EL26. Next base: position 1,703,751 of record NZ_OUMZ01000007.1, on the reverse strand, counting down.
GGGCGTTTTGGTCCTTGATCTTGTTCTCGTTCTTATTTGCTTTCACGTTACCTGCGGAATTTGTCGCAAACGACAAGCCGCTTTTGGTTAAATACCGTGGTGAGTTTTATGCGCCGATCTTTAAATTCTATCCAGAAACTGCCTTTGGCGGTGATTTCAGAACTGAGGCCCCTTACGGCGACCCAGAAGTGGCCTGCCTGATTGAATCCGGTGGGTTGGAAAGTTGTTTTGACGACCCCGAGGGCGTGATTGAAGATGCGCAGGACGGCATTGTTGACGGCGAGGCGATCGCCAAGGGCTGGGCGCTCTGGCCGCTGATCCCCTATAGCTATGACACACCTGTAGATCGCCCGGGTGCGGCCCCCTTGGCACCAAATGAGCAAAACCTGTTAGGCACCGACGGTACAAAGCGAGATGTCATGGCGCGGGTGATTTACGGTTTTAGGACATCGGTATTGTTTACCCTGATCGTAACCGTGATTTCTACAATTGTTGGTATTTTCGCCGGTGCGGTGCAGGGTTATTTTGGCGGTAAGGTTGACTTGATTTGCCAGCGATTGATCGAGATTTGGGGTTCAACCCCACAGCTTTATGTCATCATCATTCTGTTTGCGATCCTGCCGCGTAGTTTCTGGCTACTGGTGTTCATCACTGCGGCCTTTGGCTGGATGGCTTTGGTCGGGGTCGTCCGGGCAGAATTCTTGCGTGCGCGGAACTTTGAATATGTGCGCGCGGCCAAGGCACTGGGCGTGGGCAATATGACCATCATGTTCCGACACATGCTGCCCAATGCCATGGTAGCGACGCTGACATTCATGCCGTTCATCATTACCGGCACGATTTCATTGCTGGCGACGTTGGATTTTCTGGGCTTTGGTTTGCCGGCGTCAGCGCCAAGTCTGGGCGAGCTGACCCGTCAGGCCAAAGAACACCTGCAAGCGCCATGGTTGGCCTTTACGGCGTTTTTCACTTTTGCCATCATGTTATCGCTACTCGTCTTCGTGTTCGAAGGCGTGCGAGATGCATTTGATCCAAGGAAGACATTCAAATGAGCCTGCTTGAGGTCAACAATCTTCGCGTCAGCTTCCGACAGGATGGCCAGCTGCATCCGGCAGTCAAGGGCGTTTCTTTTTCTGTCGATAAAGGCGAAACCGTTGCCTTGGTCGGGGAATCGGGTAGTGGCAAATCAGTGAGTGCGTTGTCGGCAGTGTCGCTTTTGCCCGGCACGGCAGAGATCGAAGGCAGTGTGGCCTATAAAGGGCATGAACTGATCGGTGCCAATCAAAAACTTCTGCGCCAGGTGCGTGGTAATGACATTAGCTTTATCTTCCAGGAGCCGATGACCAGCCTGAATCCGTTGCACACATTGGAACGGCAGATCCGGGAGAGCCTTGAGCTGCATCAAGGGTTAAAGGGGGCAGAGGCTCGCGCACGTATTCTGGAATTGCTGGAACGTGTGGGCATTCGCGACGCAGAAAGCCGGCTGTCCGCCTATCCGCATCAACTGTCAGGCGGGCAACGCCAGCGAGTGATGATCGCGATGGCGCTGGCAAACAAGCCCGACATATTGATCGCGGACGAACCCACCACCGCGCTGGATGTCACCATTCAGGCGCAGATCTTGGATCTGCTGGCGGACCTCAAGCGTGAAGAGGGCTTAGGCCTGTTGTTCATTACCCATGATCTGGGCATCGTTCAGCGTATCGCCGACCGGGTTTGTGTGATGCAAAACGGTGAGATTGTTGAAACCGGTCCGACTGCCGCGATCTTCGATAATCCGCAACATCCTTATACGCAAAAGCTATTGAATGCGCGCACGGCTGGCGTGCCTGACCCGGTTGCCCCTGAGGCGAAAACGCTTGTGGAAACTGACAACATGCGGATCTGGTTCCCAATCCAGCGCGGGTTTTTGAAACGCACCGTGGGTCATGTCAAAGCCGTTAATGAGGCCAGTATCAGCGTGCGGGCTGGCGAAACTTTGGGCATTGTCGGTGAAAGCGGATCTGGCAAGACAACATTGGCCCTCGCGATCATGCGATTGATCGATTCTAAGGGCGGCATGCACTTTGACGGACAGGATGTCACCGCGTGGTCCACGCGTGAGTTACGTCGCCGTCGGGCGGATTTTCAAATTGTTTTCCAAGACCCGTTCGGCAGCCTAAGCCCACGTATGACCTGTGCCCAGATCATCGCAGAAGGCCTAAGCGTGCATGGTAATCCCGATGGCCGGCCCGAGCGTGAATTGGTTGCAGAAATCATGCAAGAGGTTGAATTGGATCCAGCTGCGATGGATCGCTACCCTCATGAATTTTCAGGCGGGCAACGTCAGCGCATTGCCATCGCGCGTGCGATGATCTTGCGGCCAAAAGTGGTGGTTTTGGATGAACCAACCTCAGCCCTTGATATGACCGTTCAAGTTCAGATCGTGAACCTGCTGCGTCAGTTGCAGCAAAAATATGGGCTGGCCTATCTGTTTATCAGTCATGACCTCAACGTTGTACGTGCGATGAGCCACAAGGTCGTGGTAATGAAAACCGGCGACATCATTGAATACGGCACCGCAGAAGATATCTTTGATAACCCGCAAACCGACTACGCCAAAACGCTGCTGCACGCAGCGCTGGATTTGACGGTCTAACTGTCAGATGGCCGAGCTGTGCCCGGCAAGACTTAGATCATAGGCATCAAGACTGCGGGCGATCATACGGGTTAGGGGGCGGGCTTCCGGTGGAACAAAGAGCCCGGCATCATTCAGCGTTAACAGGCCTTCAAAAGCCTGGCCCGTCTGAACAAGAATCTGGTTCAATGTGTCCGAAGTGACGTTGAAACTTTGAAGCATCTCACAGCGGTCAATCCTGAATTCACACATCAGCTGCTCTATCATACGTCCTCGCAGGGTGTCTTCTCCGTCGAGCACATGCCCGCGTGACGTGGCATAGCTACCTTTGCGGATGGCTGCCGTGTAGGCACCTGTTGCGGCCGCGTTTTGCGTATAGCCTTGCGGAAACTTGGAAATTGCCGAAGCCCCGACACCGATCAAGACATCAGCCGTGTCATCGGTGTAGCCTTGGAAATTCCGTCGAAGTCGACCAATATTGTGTGCAAGGCTCAACCCATCTTGGCGTGTGGCAAAGTGATCGATGCCGATTTCCTCAAAGTGATCCCATTTGAAAATTTTTCGAGCGACATCAAATAGTTCCAGCCGTTCTTCTGGTGTGGGTAGACTATCGGAAGGGATGAGTTGCTGACGTTTTGCCATCCACGGCACATGTGCGTAACCGTATAAGGCCACACGATCAGGGGACAATGACAAAAGCTTTTCGACACTTTCTGCCATCTTCGTCGGCGTCTGATGTGGCAGGCCAAAAAGGATGTCGGTGTTTAGGCTTGCCACACCACGCGCGCGGATCTCCTCAACCGCCCAACGGGTATCTTCATAGCTTTGTTGTCGGCCTATGCTCTTTTGAATCTCCGGGTCAAAGTCCTGCACTCCGATTGAGGCTCGGGTCATTCCCGCATCGGCCAGTGCATCCAGCCGTGCGATGTCAATCTCATTTGGGTCAATTTCGACCGAAAACTCTGTATGCTCATCGAAGGGCGCGACTTGGCGAATGGCTTCAATCAATTCTGACATCATTTGCGCCGACAGCAGGGTGGGTGTTCCGCCACCCCAATGCAGCCGTGACAAATGTATCCCTTGCGGTAGGTGTTGTTGCAGTAAACGCAACTCAGCTTTCAGGGTTTGCAGATAGGCCTGAACCGGCTGCATCTTTTGTGTGCCCTGCGTGCGGCAAGCGCAAAACCAGCATAACCTTTTGCAAAACGGGATATGCAGATAGAGTGATATCCCAGAGCCTTCTGGTATATCCTTGAGCCAACGGGCATGTTGGGGGGCTGTCACCGCGTCGCTGAAATGCGGTGCGGTTGGATAGCTTGTATAACGCGGCACCTTTGCGTCAAAGAGCCCCAGTTGATGAAGTTGTGCTTTCGTAATCATGAGCGTAACACTAGATGCCGAATACACGAATGGCTTTGATACAGATCAACCCGAAAGGTGATCCCTGATGCTGACCGATGCGTTACCTACCATGACACGCGATTGTGGGACTTGTCCCATCCGCCATCGTGCGGTTTGTGCCAGATGCGATGAACATGAATTGGCGCAGTTGGATAAGATCAAGTTCTATCGCAATTTTGAGGCTGGCCAGATGATTGCCTGGGCAGGGGATCAGATGGATTTTGTCGCCTCGGTCGTGACGGGAATTGCGACGCTGACACAAGTGATGGAAGATGGCCGCACTCAGATGGTCGGCTTGTTATTACCGAGCGATTTTGTGGGCCGACCGGGACGCGTAACGGCGGCGTATAATGTGGTCGCGACCAGTGATATGACTTTATGTTGTTTTAGGAAAAAACCGTTTGAGCAACTCATGACTGCAACACCACACATTGCTCAGCGTTTGCTGGAAATGACACTGGATGAACTGGATGCAGCGCGAGAATGGATGCTGGTTCTTGGCCGAAAAACAGCGCGAGAAAAGATTGCCTCGTTGCTGTGTATCATCGCGCGCCGTAATGCAGCATTGCAGAAAAACATGCCTGAGGATAAAATCGTTTTCGATCTGCCGTTAACCCGAGAAGCGATGGCTGACTATCTCGGACTGACGCTCGAGACTGTGAGCCGGCAGATCTCAGCCCTCAAACGTGATGGGGTTATCTCCCTCGAAGGTAAACGACATGTGAGTGTGCCTGACTTTGGTCGCCTGCTGCAAGAGGCTGGAGACGATGGCGATGGTGGTTTCCTAAATTGAGTTCAGGCGCTTCGCGGTGTGATTAATAATAGTTAACGAATTCATATTCCCGATATGTCACCGTCACCAAAGTTTTGTCGAATCCCCTGATCTTGTTCTGGCCTGTGAATTTCAGGTTGAGATCCCAACTAGGAGAGCAAGGTGATGGCCAAGGACGACCTGTCATTCGACGATTTTGATGAAGTAAACTGCCCACGCCCTGAAACGTGTGATTTTGACCGCGCGGCTGATGTCGCATTACCCCTCGTTAGAAAATGGCTCTGACCGGCCCAGCTGCCGGTCATGATTTTCTTAAAACAGATGTTGATCCAACGGGCATGGTTTCTTTCGGCACTAGGGACAATTGCAGCAACGGTGAAACGCCCTGAATGGGTTGTCGTCAATCCGAACCAACCGGAGTTATGTGTAGCGCTAACCAACAATAAGAACCGTGGTGTAAAACCAAACGCTGGCGGAGATGACACGTCGGCGAATGCTGTTAATACAAGGATCGAAAACCATTACGGACAGATTGCCCGGTGGATGCCAGCAGATGGTGATCACACGGCCAATACTGTTACTTGGGACCTTTTTTGCGCTGGCTGAAAACCCGAATATGCATGACGGTGCCTACGCGGGTTTGGGAAATGTCAATTCTGGTAATATGTTCAACTCACCAGATGGGATCAGCTTTTACAGCGCAGGAATGCTCTGGATCCAGGCTGACGGCAAATATTCCAACGAAGGTGATTTTGCCGGGATGGGTAACTACCAGATGCTGGTTGGCGATACAAATACTAGAAAGATCTGTCGTTTTTTGGTTGGTCCAAGGGAAAGCGAAGTTAAGGGCATTTGCTGGTCGGCTGACCGCCGCGTCGCATTCGTTGGAATTCAACACTCAGGAGAAAAAGGTGACAGCCACTTCCCGAAAGGAGGTAACACATTTCCGCGTTCCGCCATTATCACCGTAACGCGCAAAGACGGCGGCTTGATCGGATAAAAGTCCCCTTATCCTGTCCGCCATTGGTGTCCCCGATTTTCCCGGATCGGGGGCACACCCAATTGTGGACAAGGGCTTGGAAAACTCAGGGTGAAAACTTTGCATAAGATGCCCCCTCAATTTCACGGTGAAGTTTGATTTGCATCGCCTCAGAAAAATCTTCGAAGCCCGAAGCAGTAACCACAAAAGCGCCGGTCCCACCGATGACGTTGCGATAGAAGTAAGATGTTAAATCATTCTTGAGTTCTTCTATGGCAAGACCGTTGATGACGATGCCATCTTTCAATAGCTTGTCCCGCATTTTTTGTAACCTGTCCGGATCGTCACCACGTCCGTTTCCTGCAATATCGATCACCTGCCGACGTGCAGAGCGTGGAGCTGCTTCTAATAGACGCGAGGCGTAACTTAACCCGGAATGTATCATTGTGCCGCCGCCGGGGATGCGGCGTGGCATGGCATCGATTGTGTCAGCATAGTTTTTAGCGTCTTCGACAGTGTGCAATTCGATCCAATCCAAACCAAGAGCCTGTCGGGTGACGCTTGACCACTGAATGACGGCAACTGCTATGCCACCGGGGGCGTCTGCAATGGCTTGAGAAACGAGCTTGCTGCGAATTGCTTGGGCTGTGCCATGGCGTTGCAGGTCGAATTCGACATCGTTGACACTGGCAGAAACATCGAATGCCAAAACCAGATGCAGTTCCAGTTCAGCCCAAGACGATTGTGCGGTGGCCTTAATCGCCAACAGCGTCAAGACACAGACGGAAATAGTGCGTTGTAGAATGCGAATATGATTGCGCATTTTGGACCCCCACCGCTGTTACATATCAGCCTGCGCGATGGGGGCGTTATGATCAAGATTAATGTGCCATCAGTACAGGCACTTTTGCGTGTTCAAGCATGCTGCGCGTTGCACCACCAAACACCGCCTCGCGAAAACGCGAATGGCCATAGGCACCCATTACTAACAAATCTACACCCGTATCGATTGCGTGGCGATTCAGAACATCAGCGATTCGAGGCAATGTGCGCGACAAGACATCAATCTCTACTGTGACCCCATGACGGGCCAAATATTGTGCCAATGGGCCACCTGGATCTGACCGTGTCGGGCTATGCTGAGGCGGGTCGACGACGACAACACGCACGGATTGCGCCCGGCGCAATAGGGGTAGGCTTTTGCGAATTGCATTCAACGCTTCAGCACTTTCATTCCACGCGATCATGATGTGATCAGGGCGGGGCTTGAGCTGACTGCCATCCGGGATCAACATGGCAGGGCATTGACCTTCAAACAGGATCGCCTCTGTGACGGGTTCTGCGTCTGCTTGACGGCCTTCGGCATAGGGTGCTGGCAAAATGGTGAGGTCGGAAAATCGAGCACGTGCTGACACCGGTCGAGATAGATCAGGTAACTGCGACACGCCTTTGGCTGTTGCCCAGCGAAGGGCTTGGCCTTGTAGTTTGTCGTGCACAACTTGCTCCAGCCTGTCGGCGTCTTCTTGTGTGCGGCCGATCGCCTCCTGAAAGACGACAGCACTTGCACCAGCATAGTAGTACCCCGCATGTGTGCGATCTACCCCCAGGCAGAGAATGTCCAGATGAGCGTCATATTCTTCGGCCATTGCAATGGCGTGGTCCAACACCGGATCAACGAGTGTATCGTCCGTCACAACGGTAAAGAGGGTTTTTATAGTCATGTCACATCCCTTTGATAGCAACGTTCTATGCAAAGCTATCAGAGGTGTTCATGCATTTCTTTGATGTTGATCAAACTAACGCGCCAAGAGATTTGATATAAATCAAAGAAGTGGGGTATCGTTAGGGTCATTAACGCACCAAGCTTTTTTGCATCTGCGCGAATTTTGAATCGCGTGGAAAGACGAAGGGACGCAAAATGTTAAACTATTTTAAGCTGATCGCGCTTGGCCTGATCACGCTTTTCGCGCTGATCGCGGCCAACTATGCGCGCGACGTGGCCTATATGGTCAACGCGCTGACGATCGCGGGGGTTTCAGCCTTCATGTTCGTCTGGGTGCTGCGTCAGACAGATGAACCCGTGGTGTATGTCGACAGGTCCGGCGAATATATGGATGGCGTAATTCGTGCTGGGGTCATTGCCACAGCCCTTTGGGGGGTGGTCGGCTTTCTCGCAGGGACTTTCATCGCGTTTCAGCTGGCTTTTCCGGCGTTGAACTTTGAATGGTTGAATGGGATTGGAAACTTTGGCCGCCTGCGGCCTTTGCATACCTCTGCTGTGATCTTCGCTTTTGGTGGCAATGCCCTGATTGCTACGTCCTTTTATGTCGTCCAACGCACCTGTGCGGCACGTTTATGGGGCGGAAACACGGCTTGGTTTGTGTTCTGGGGCTACCAACTGTTCATCGTGTTGGCGGCAACTGGTTATTTGCTGGGCGCTACACAATCCAAAGAATACGCCGAACCTGAATGGTATGTCGATTTGTGGCTAACCGTTGTTTGGTTGTCTTATCTAGCGGTTTTTCTTGGCACGATCATCAAACGTAAAGAGCCGCATATCTATGTTGCAAACTGGTTTTATCTTGCGTTTATCATCACCGTTGCGATGCTGCATGTGGTGAACAACATGTCGATCCCCGTCAGCGTATTTGGGTCAAAGTCAGTTCAGGTGTTCTCGGGCGTGCAAGACGCGATGGTGCAGTGGTGGTATGGCCACAATGCCGTTGGTTTCTTCCTGACGGCGGGTTTCTTGGGGATGATGTATTACTTTATTCCAAAACAAGCCGAGCGCCCGGTGTTCAGCTATAAACTATCGATCATCCACTTCTGGGCGTTGATCTTTCTGTATATCTGGGCTGGCCCACACCACCTGCATTACACGGCACTGCCGGATTGGGCATCGACACTTGGTATGGTGTTCTCGATTATCCTGTGGATGCCGTCTTGGGGTGGTATGATCAACGGCCTGATGACGCTGTCTGGCGCATGGGACAAGCTGCGTACCGATCCGATTATTCGGATGATGGTGATCTCGCTTGGTTTCTATGGCATGTCGACCTTTGAGGGACCGATGATGTCGATCCGCGCGGTCAACTCGCTCAGCCACTATACCGACTGGACCATTGGTCACGTGCACTCTGGTGCATTGGGTTGGAATGGCATGATCACCTTTGGCGCGCTGTACTTCCTTGTGCCAAAACTGTGGAACCGCGAACGGCTGTACAGCCTGAGCCTTGTCAGCTGGCACTTCTGGTTGGCGACCATCGGCATCATTCTCTATGCGGCATCCATGTGGGTGACCGGCATTATGGAGGGCCTGATGTGGCGCGAAGTTGATGCAAACGGCTATCTTGTGAACGCCTTTGTAGACTCCGTCGCGGCCAAATTCCCGATGAACGTTGTGCGTGGTTTGGGTGGTGTGATGTTCTTAGCTGGTGCAATCATCATGTGTTACAACCTTTATATGACCGTCAGACGGAGCCCGGCAATTGCTGCCAGCAACTCCGCTGTCCCAGCTGAATAAGAGGAGGGGCAGAATATGGGAATTCTTGATAAACATAAGGTTCTGGAAAAGAACGTCACGCTTTTGGCGATCTTCTCCTTCTTGGTTGTGACCATTGGTGGGATCGTGCAGATCGCCCCACTGTTCTGGCTGGAAAATACCATCGAGGATGTCGAGGGCATGCGTCCCTACACCCCGCTGGAACTGGCCGGGCGCGATATCTACGTTCGCGAAGGGTGCTACGTCTGTCACAGTCAGATGATCCGCCCGATGCGCGACGAGGTAGAACGCTACGGTCACTACAGTCTGGCGGCGGAATCAAAGTACGACCATCCGCATCAGTGGGGTTCAAAACGCACCGGGCCTGATCTGGCGCGGGTTGGTGGACGCTACTCAGATGAGTGGCATGTCGATCACTTGCGTGATCCGCAGGCGGTGGTGCCCGAGTCGATTATGCCGAAATACGGCTATCTCGAAGATCAGTTGATCGAAGGTGAATACATGGAGGATTTGCTTGCCACGCATAAGATGGTCGGCGTTCCATATACCAATGAGATGGTTGAAAATGCTTCGGCTGATTTCCGAGCACAGGCGGATCCTGATTCTGACTACGATGGTCTGCTGGAACGCTATGGTGAGGAAATACAGATACGCAACTTTGATGGTGCTGCCGGTATTTCCGAAGCTGACGCGCTGATCGCCTATCTGCAGATGCTGGGAACATTGGTTGATTTCTCAACCTTTACCCCTGACGCAAGCCGCTAAGGAGAGATGTGATGGAAACCTATTCGCTTCTTCGTGAACTTGCAGATAGCTGGATGTTGCTGTTGTTGTTTGTCTTCTTTGTTGGAATGGCGCTTTGGGTGTTTCGCCCCGGTTCCAGCAAGATTTACAACAACCCCGCCAACATCCCCTTCCGGCATGAAGACAAGCCTGCGCCTGATCGTGCAGACAGCGCCAAGGAGGCGTGAGAGAGATGGCAAAACATCCAAAGGACGTGAAAAAAGAACCCGATACCACAGGCCACGAATGGGATGGTATTCGGGAATATGACAACCCGATGCCGCGCTGGTGGTTGTGGGTGCTCTACCTAACGATCATCTGGGGGCTTTGGTATTCAATCGCCTATCCAGCGTGGCCGCTGATTACCGGTGCGACAGAAGGCTACAAAGGATTCTCCTCACGGGCAAATGTGGCCACGGAAATTGCTGAGGCGGAAGCCGCCAATGCAGAAATTAACGCGCAACTGGCGTCAGTTGAGCTGGCCGGCATTGCTCAGGATCCAGATCTGAACGCCTATGCCACTTCGGCAGGCGGGGCTGTATTCCGCACTTGGTGCGCCCAGTGTCACGGGTCTGGTGCCGCGGGTGCGAAAGGGTATCCAAACCTGTTGGACAACGATTGGCTCTGGGGCGGCACCATTGAGGACATCCACCTCACAATCAGCCACGGCATTCGAACTGAAGAGGACGAAGACGCTCGTTTTTCTCAGATGCCAGCCTTTGGCGATGTTCTTGAGAAAGAAGAGATCGATCAGGTCGTAAACTATGTGATGTCTCTATCAGGTGAAGCCAAGGACCCTGCCATGGCGAGCGCTGGTGAGACCGTCTACATGGACAACTGTTCCTCTTGCCACATGGAAGATGGAACCGGAGATATTACTCAGGGCGCACCCAATCTTGCGGATGCGATCTGGCTTTTTGGCGGTGATTACGACACGGTCAAGGAAACGGTTACTTACAGCCGGTACGGGGTCATGCCCTCGTGGTCTGGCCGTTTAACAGAGGCGCAGGTGCGTGCTGTTTCTGCATATGTTCACCAATTGGGTGGTGGTGAATAACGAAATAACCGAAAGCAGCTCACTGCTTTCGGTTTAGGTGCCGGGCTCCAGTCCTGTTCGCGCGTTTCCGGAAGTCCCGGCACCAAGCTTACACATTGAATTCGCGATCTTCAATATCACGAGCGATGATGTGACCGACCTGTGTTCGCCCGAACGAAAAACCTGTGTTCGTTGAGTGTCTTTGGTCCATCAGGCAGGTTCAGTCCTTCGGCCCGGCTGGCGGTCATGAAAGTTTTTGCAAATATTCCAAGCATGGTAACCTCCTTAAGGTTTTTTAACATGCTTTGAATATGGATTTTTATCGCGAATTATGCCAATCATGAAAAATGTAGATATGTAAGGTTTAATTACATTATGGATTGGCGATCTCTTCCCCCTCTGACGGCATTACGTGCCTTTGCAGCGTTTGCTGAGGCGGGCACTGTTGTCGCTGCAGGGGCGCAGCTGAATGTCAGCCACGCGGCGGTTAGCCAGCAAATACGTGCATTGGAAAGCTTTATGGGAGTGTCTCTGGTTGATCGCTCGGCCCGCCAAATGGTGTTGACCCCCGAGGGTGAGCGTTTGGCGAAAGCCCTGCGATCAGGGTTTCAGGATATTTCACTATGTGTGCAAGAGTTGATGCAAACTGATGCAGATCGCGCAGTGCAGATCACCACCACGCCGCGTTTTGCGGCAAGTTGGCTTATGCCACGTTTGAGCGATTTTCAGACCCGCTACCCCGAAATCAATCTGATGATCAACCCGGCACCCCAGCTGACTGACCCCTCTCCGGGGGGGATCGATGTCGCTTTGCGATTTGGTGCGGGGAATTGGCCGGGCTTTGATGTCGAGATGTTGGTCCCCACGAGCATGGCCGTCATCGCAGCGGCCTCGCTGGTTAAAGATTGCAAAATCAAAGATGCGTCTGACCTGTTGCGGTTTCGCTGGTTGCAGGAGCTGGGAACCGACGAAGCACATGACTGGTTGCAGTCGCATGGCGTTTTGGATGGTCGAGCGGAACGGATCAGCCAGATGCCGGGAAACCTGATCCTCGACGGCGTATTGAGCGGGCAGGGGGTGACTATTACGGCGCTGTCTTTAGTTCGGAACTATGTCGATAGTGGCCAGGTGCAGGTATTGTTTCAGGACGAAGGCGACACCGGGTATCATATCGTGACTGGGCGCGAGGCGCACAGGCCAGCCGTGAAAACATTCGTGATGTGGTTGCGGCGGCAGGCCGCGTTGGCGCAGCCTGTCAGATGAAATATATTTCAGGTGTCAGCAATTGATGCAGGTCAATGCTATAGTCATCGCACGGTGAAACAACGCCACTAGCAATTTGCAAGACTGAGGGTCCGCCAGTGTCACAAAGCCAGCCAGAGAGTCCGCCAAGCCTCTACGCCGCTAGAGAACCGATTTTTCCAAAACGTGTTTCGGGCAAGTTTCGGAATCTGAAGTGGATCATCATGTTGGTCACGCTTGGAATTTACTATGTCACTCCGTGGATCAGATGGGACCGCGGCCCCGAACTGCCCGATCAGGCGGTACTGGTTGATATGGCCAGCCGAAGGTTCTTCTTTTTCTGGGTCGAGATCTGGCCCTATGAGTTTTATTTTGTAGCCGGGTTGCTGGTCATGGCAGGTTTGGGGTTGTTTTTGTTCACCTCAGCACTGGGACGAGTGTGGTGTGGATATGCATGTCCACAAACCGTTTGGACGGATCTGTTTATTCTTGTAGAACGCTGGATCGAAGGCGATAGAAATGCCCGGTTGCGCTTGCATCGGCAAAAGAAGTGGGATTTTCGCAAGGCCAGATTGCGTGTGACCAAATGGATTAGCTGGCTTTTGATTGCGCTTGCAACCGGGGGGGCGTGGGTGTTTTATTTCACCGATGCGCCGACGCTTCTGGTGGATCTATTTACCTTAAATGCGCATCCGGTTGCCTATACCACTGTCGCAATATTGACAGCTACAACCTTTGTCTTCGGTGGTTTTGCACGCGAACAGATCTGCATTTACGCCTGCCCGTGGCCGCGAATTCAGGCGGCGATGATGGACGAAGATACGCTCGTCGTCGGATATCGCGATTGGCGTGGTGAGCCACGCAAACACTCTGAAGAGATTACCGATAAAACCCCGCAAGGCGACTGCATCGATTGCATGGCCTGTGTTAATGTTTGCCCGGTTGGGATCGATATTCGTGATGGCCAGCAAATGGAATGTATTACCTGTGCGCTCTGCATCGATGCTTGTGATGATATCATGGCAAAGGTTGGCAAGCCGCGCGGCCTGATCGATTATATGGCGCTGACCGACGAGGTGAGCGAGCGCAAGGGAGAGCCGGTCAAGCCGGTCTGGAAACACGTCTTGCGTCCGCGCACAATTCTATACACCAGCCTGTGGTCGCTGGTTGGTTTGGCGCTGGTCTTTGCTCTGTTTATCAGGGCTGACATCAATATGACCGTGGCCCCGGTGCGCAATCCTACATTTGTGGTCTTGTCTGATGGGGCCATTCGCAACACCTATGAAATACGATTGCGCAACAAGCACGGCGAAAGCCGCGCGTTCAATCTTTCGGTTACAGGAAATGAAGCGGTCCAGGTCCAGCTTGAAGGCTTATCTGACAATACGGTTGAGGTACCAGCGGATTCACTGAAGCTTCAGCGTGTATATCTTGTGGCCCCAGCTGGCTCTGATGCCGCTTTAGCTGAGCGAACCGAGGTCCGGTTCTGGGTTGAGGATATCCAAAGCGGCGAGCGAGCAAACAAAAACACTGTCTTTAACGGAAAGGCGAATTGATGACAGAACGGCAAATAACCGGACGACAGGTCTTTTTCGGCTTTGCTGCGGCCTTTGGGGTAATCATCGGAGTTAACCTGTATCTAGCTTGGTCCGCGGTGAAAACTTTCCCGGGGCTGGAAGTTAAGAATTCTTATGTTGCCAGCCAGAGCTTTGACGAAAACCGCGCAGCACAGCAAGCACTGGGCTGGGATGTCATGGCCGATTATACCCCTGGGGTGTTGACGTTGGCTATCACTGATGCGCAGGGCCAACCGGTCAAGGTACAAGCATTGCAAGCCACGGTAGGTCGTGCCACCCATGTCGCGGAAGACGCGACACCCGAATTTCAATTTGCAAATGGAGTTTACATCGCACCGATGCAGCTGGGCGATGGCAATTGGAATATCCGGATGGAGGCAACCGCACAGGATGGTACAGTATTTCGTCAGCGCGTTGTGATGCACAAGGAATAGCGGGCATGACTACAACAGCACGTCCTAACCTTGCGGTCTGCCCAGCCTGTGTGGCCGCTCCTACGGGAGAACAGGTAATGCAGGACGGAAACGTGCCGATGGATGCACAGATTGCCTTGTCGTTGCCAACAATTCATTGTTCTGCCTGCATTGCCAAGATCGAACGAGGCTTGAACGCACATCCTTTGGTGCAATCAGCTCGGGTTAACCTGACGCTAAAGCGCGCCCATATCGTTGCAGATACTGCCGCCGAAACGGATGACATGGTTACGCTGGTACAGGGGCTAGGCTATGAGGCGCACGAGCTTGATTTGGCTGTTCTGAGCGCTACCGAGGCCGACAAAGCGGGGCGTGATTTATTGATGCGGCTGGCGGTGGCTGGCTTCGCCTCGATGAATGTGATGTTGTTGTCCGTCGCGGTATGGTCGGGCGCGACTGATGCGACCCGTGACCTGTTCCACTGGATTTCGGCCGGAATTGCCTTGCCTGCGATCGCTTTTTCCGGTCAGCCGTTTTTTCGCAATGCCTGGGCCGCGCTATCAAAGCGTAGTCTGAATATGGACGTGCCGATTTCATTGGCGATCTTACTGGCGATCGCAACATCACTGTGGGAGACCGCGCTCTCGGGCGAGCACGCCTATTTTGATGCGGCACTGACGCTCACGTTTTTCCTGCTGGCGGGACGGTACTTGGATCATCGCACACGTGCCGTGGCTCGATCCGCAGCAGAAGAGTTGACTGCGCTTGAAGTGCCGCGTGCGCTTAAGCTGATTGACGGAAAAGAGCAGGAGGTTGCTGTCGTGGACCTTACTGTTGGCGATTTGATCCGCGTGCGCCCGGGCGGACGTATGCCTGTCGATGGAGTGATTGTTGCTGGCGTATCTGAGATTGACCGCTCTTTGTTGACTGGAGAAACACTGCCGGTTTTTGCAAATGAAGGGCAGGCTGTATCGACCGGAGAGATGAACCTGACAGGGCCATTGACTATCAAGGCGCTGGCCATCGGACAGGACACTTCATTGCACCAGATGGCAGACTTGGTGGCCATCGCGGAATCTGGGCGCTCGCGTTATACATCGTTGGCGGATAAGGCGGCCAAGCTTTATGCGCCCGGTGTGCATATCCTGTCGGCGCTGACCTTTCTGGGGTGGTATATGTTTACGTGGGACTTGCGTACAGCGCTCAACATCGCTGCTGCTGTGCTGATCATCACTTGTCCCTGTGCCTTGGGACTGGCGGTGCCTGCCGTGACAACCGCGGCCTCGGGCCGACTGTTTCGCAAAGGGTTGTTGATCAAACATGAAACCGCATTGGAGCGGTTGGCGGCTGTGGACACGGTTGTCTTTGACAAGACTGGGACGTTGACGGCGGGGGTGCCGGAGGTGATAAATGCCTCTGAAATACCACATAAAAGCATGACGTTAGCTATGGGGTTGGCGCAAGGATCATCTCATCCTCTAGCTCAAGCTATTGCGCGCGCTGGAGAAGTTCTGGGTGTCGAGGCCGCGACGCTGACGAATATGATCGAAACGCCCGGTTACGGCACAACGGGGCAATGGAACGGCAAGCAGGTCATGCTTGGGCGTGCAACATGGGTCGGGGCGCATGACTGCGAAAGGACCGCTACGTTCTTGAAGGTCGGGGATGCTAAGCCGGTGGCATTTACGTTTAGTGACCGATTGAGAGAGGGCGCTGTGGAGGCTGTTGAGGCGTTGAAGGCTTCGGGGAAAGAGGTTCATTTGCTGTCGGGAGATAGTGCCGGGCCAGTTTCGGAGTTGGCCCAACGTTTGGGGATTGAGCAATTCGAAGCCGGTGTTTTGCCTGCTGAAAAGGTGAGCTATATCAACGATCTATCAGGCAATGGCGCGCATGTCCTTATGGTTGGCGATGGCTTGAATGACACTGCCGCGCTGGCAGCTGCACATGTGTCGATTTCACCAGCTTCGGCGCTGGATGCAGCGCGCGTGGCGTCAGATATTGTGCTGTTGGGCAATGACTTAGCCCCAATCTCGGGCGCTTGCGAAACGGCTAAGTCTGCCACCAAACGGATCAGGGAAAATTTTCGGATCGCGACGTTGTATAACGTCATTGCCGTCCCGCTGGCGGTGGCTGGTCTGGCAACGCCGTTGATAGCCGCGTTGGCGATGTCGACCAGTTCGATCACCGTGTCCCTGAATGCCCTGAGATTAAGGTAAGTCTATGAATATCCTTGTGTATCTCATTCCGATTTCACTGGTTCTAGGCGGGGTAGGCCTGCTGGCGTTTGTCTACACCGTGCGCTCAGATCAATATGATGACCCCAAAGGTAACGCCAATCGTATCTTGAATGACGATTGGGATGATCAGCCGAAACCATAAGGAAATTTGGTACAGCCTGTACATGTTGTACGCGGGTTATGTACGTAAATTTAATGGCAGCCTCCGCTGAGGAGCTTGCGCGACATGCTCCGTGGATCCCGAAATAACCATAACAGTGGTATGCCGAATGCGTGGGGTTTTTATTCCAGAGATTTACAATCAATGTTTACGATGCCCAACGTCTTGCAATTGTCAGGCTGGAGTGGAGCAGAAGGCCGGTTCTACGGACAAACTGCCGTTTGCCTTATTCGAACAAAGGACTGCTTCCAGCCCAAAGCAGACATAGTCAATTTACACCTCTGGGGAAACCGGACGTTCGCTGCAACTGAGAGCTGTTCTGACATGTCGGGGAATAGCAGACCTTCACGGTGAACGATTCTGCGATTACCAAGGCAGAATATTACCGTTACGCCACCACAATTCATTCAAACCAAAATATACGAACATACAAGCGCAAGTCTTATCATAACAACAAATGTACGTTGGCGCCTCATGCTGCTTTTGCTCACCAATGAGCGCAAGAAAGAACTTTAGGTAAAAAATTTACAATAGTGATCCATGTTTTGAGTCACATCGTATTCTTGATATGTTTACACTCGAACTAGATATTTCCTCAACCAAACAGGCATTGCCTGTAGCGCTCAAGCGAAAGCAAAAACGCGTGTCTGAACATAAAACAGAAATTTCTCAGCAGACACGATGGATGCTGGCGGTTCGGGATCGCCGAGATAAGCAGGCGTTTTCAGAGCTATTTGATTTTTACGCTCCCCGGCTCAAGGCGTTTGTAAACCGTTCTGGCGTGTCTTCGCAACAAGCCGAGGAAGTCGTGCAAGAAGTGATGCTCACCATCTGGCGGAAAGCTTACATGTTTGATCCTCATCGCGCCCAGGTATCTGCATGGATCTATCAGATCGCTCGCAATCGTCAGATTGATATGATGCGCAAGGAAAACAGGCCCGTTCCTGAAGAATTATCAGTTGAATACAACGATGAACCAGATGTTGGTCAGGTCGTTGCTTTGGAACAGGAAACAGGAAAACTCAAGCAGGCACTTGAGCACTTGAACGAAGAGCAAAAACTTATGATTGAAAAAGCCTATCTTGGAGAGCTGACACATCAAGAAATCAGCGCCCAAACTGGGTTGCCAATGGGGACAGTAAAATCGCGCATCCGGCTGGGTCTGGAACGCTTGAGACATGAATTAAAGGGGCTTCGGTAAATGACCAACATTACCCATCATATCCCCGACCATATATTGGCCGCTTATGCGGCGGGCAACCTTCCACATGCGTTCGCAATCGTTGTCGCCAGCCATGTGTCACTTTGTGATGAATGCCGGGTAGCATTGGAGGCGCATCAGGTTGTGGGCGGTGCCATAATGGAAGGTGCCGGCAGCGTTGCCGTATCTAGCACACTGAAAGATAGCCTGTTTGCGCAGCTTGATGCGCCTTTTACGCCGAAACCGGTTTTTGAGCGCAAAGGTGTTTACCCTGGCCCTGTCGTGGAGGCCATGAAGGGAAAGGAACCTCGCTGGAAAAAGCTGGGCATGGGCGTGCGTCAGGATATTCTGGCAGCGAATGATCAGGGCTCCGTGCGGCTTTTGTACATTCCACCGGGGCAAGCTGTCCCAGATCATGGCCATAATGGCCTGGAGCTGACTTTGGTTTTACAAGGAAGCTTTAGCGATCAGACGGGACGGTTCGGCACGGGTGATGTTGAAGTGGCCACTGAAGATCTTGATCACACTCCAATAGCGAATGAAGGCGCACCATGTATTTGTCTCGCGGCAACAGATGCCCCTCTACGATTCAATGCGTGGGTACCAAGATTATTGCAACCTATATTCCGGATATGAGTACCCTAATAGGGTCTACTCACTTACCACGATAAATGATGTAATCGGGCAAGTAGTTCAGCAGCCGTATGAACCATGAAAATGGCGCCGGAAAATCAGTGCGAAATCTTCTTAACTTCATAGTACGCAGCACATGTCGTGCGGCTCGTTCCGGTGTCATGAGCATTGGCATATGAAAGCCATTTTTGTTCGTTAAACGCGTTTTGATGAAGCCCGGATTAACAATCCTTACGATAATACCTGTCCCTTTGAGATCATGGCGCATAGTTTCGGCCAAGCTGATCAGTGCTGCCTTTGAAGGGCCGTATCCAATTGCAGCTGGCAAGCCGCGATAGCCAGCAAGCGAACCGATCAAAGTGATATCGCCTTTGCCACGTGCCAAGAAACGCGGTAAACATTCACCAAGAACGTGCAACGCCCCGGTATAATTGACGCTGCACATTTTTATGGCTGCCTGCGTGTCCCAGTGTGCTGTCGACATTGGCTCATAGGCACCAGCATTATATATCACGCCGTCAATTTCGCCTACTGTGCCTGCTGCTGCGCGCACGGCTTCGTGGTCAGTGACATCCAGGGGTAAAGCGCGTGTGTTTTGTAACGCTGATGACAGCTCGTCCAATCGTTCTGCATTCCGCGCTGATAAAACCAAATATGCGCCAGCATCGCTCAGCTCTTTTGCCAACGCGCGCCCCAGTCCTTCGCTTGCACCCACAAGCCAATAGGTTTTTCCTGCGAACTTGCTCACGCCTTGGTCCCTTTGAAATCGTCGCTGTCCGATAGCAATGGCTCTGGTGGTGCTGGTTTTGGAGTGAAGGGCGCACGCTTAAGCCAAAGTATTAAGGCCTGCCAGTAGATCAGCGCCACAACCCGTGCTGCGCCGAATGGGCGGCGCAGTGCCGACCAAAGCAGTGTTGCATTGGTTGCAGGCCGTCTTAACCCACTGAGAGTGGCAAGCACGCCCTGAGCCTCATCTTCAAACAAGATTCGAATGTCGATAGCGGTGTCTGTGATGTCAAAATTAAAGGAATATTGTCCCGATACCTTTTGAAATGGCGAAACATGCATCAGTTTTGAGGCACTCAAAGTATGGTTTTTCAGTATTGGGCTGAAATCATCATGCGAACAAAAGTAGCAATGCCGATGCCCAAACGTGTTATTGACTTCAGCCACAATCGCACATGGCTGACTGCCGCGTAGGGCGATCCAGAAACTGACCGGGTTAAAGTGGAACCATAAGAAACTGGGCTGTGTCAGCAAAATGAGCGTGGCCCCTTCAACAGGGAAGTCGTGTTCTCTCAACACGCCTTTGAACCACTCCACACCTGTACCTTTGCCGCGTGGCCCGCCGTGCTTGTGATCCCACAGCGACCATAAGTTGAATTTGTTACGCGAAAATAGCCCGGGTGATGTCGAGTTCTCTAAATCACAAATCACAAAATCCACGCCATAGCGGAACGCGTTTTTCAACGATCCGCGACGCGCATGATAAGTTTGGCCCTGAATATGATCAATCATAGTGAGTACAATACGTTAGAAAGTAACTTTCGGATCACTCATCTCATTAAAAATTCTAAACTTTTTATGATCCAAATCTCTTAGAGAGCCGTAATTTACAACAAAGAGTTACCAAACGAGGTTTATATGTTCGATCAATCGCCGCTGCCCCGAAAGAAAATCGCGATTGTTGGTGGTGGAATTTCAGGCTTGTCTGCTGCTTATTATCTGGCCCCGCATCACGATATTACGATTTATGAATCTGCTGCCCGATTGGGTGGGCACGCGCGGACGGTTATGGCTGGAAAACATGGGGATCAACCTGTCGATACGGGGTTCATAGTGTTCAACTATGTGACGTATCCCTATTTGACCCGGCTATTTCGTAAGCTTGAAGTGCCTGTGATCAAAAGTGAAATGAGTTTCGGCGCGAGCATTGACAATGGGCGTTTAGAGTATGGTCTCAATAGCTTGCGCGCCATCATCGCGCAGCGCCGAAATTTTCTGAGGCCAAAGTATTATCGCATGATCTTGGACATCATTCGATTTGGTCGCCATGCTGAGGGCGCGGCCAAAGATGACAGTAAATCGATTGGTGAACTGGTCGAAGAGCTCAAATTAAGTAAATGGTTCACAGAATACTATCTGATGCCAATGTGTGGTGCGATCTGGTCCACGCCAACATCTGAAATTGATCAATTTCCAGCCCGCTCTTTGGTCAGATTTTTCCGAAATCACGCATTGCTTGCCGGCAGCAATCAGCATCAGTGGTGGACAGTCAAAGGCGGCAGTGTTGAATACGTGCGCCGACTAGAGACCGCACTGCTTTCAAGAGGCTGCGACATCAAAACAGGCATTTCTGTTGGTAAGGTCCACCGAGGTAAGGATGGCGTGTCTGTTTGGGCGGGTCAGAATGAAGTTCAGAAATTTGATGACGTAATTTTTGCCTGCCATTCGGACCAAGTGCTTTCGATTCTGGGGGCTGGCGCTACGCCAGCAGAAGTCACAGCATTGAGCAGCATCCGGTATCAGATGAACAAGGCTGTTTTGCACTGTGATGATACCCAGATGCCAAAACGGCGCGATTGTTGGTCAAGTTGGAGCTATCGATCGCAAGAGGGAGCGATTGGCGTCACCTATTGGATGAACAAATTACAAAACATTCCGATGAATGATCCCTTGTTTGTAACGCTGAATCCCTCAACGGAAATCCCGGCAGACAAGATATACGATCAAGTTGATTATGCGCATCCGGTATTTGATCAGGCCGCTTTGCAAGCACAAAAACAGATTCAAAACATGCAAGGCGAGAACAATACTTGGTTTGCCGGTGCATGGAACCGGCATGGTTTCCACGAAGACGGAATCGCAAGCGCGATGCGTATTGTTCGACTGCTCAATGACAAGAAACAAGCGAAAGGCCTCGAAATTGCTACTCACAGACAAAGCCCTGAAAACGAAATTCCTGTCAACTTGCGAGCACCTGCGTGACGGGCAATTGACTGTCCGAACCCCTGAAGGAGAGCGTTATAAATTTGGGACTGCCGGAGAAGAACAGGAACTGACCATCAAAGATTGGTCGGCGGTATCCGCTTTGGCGGCGCATGGGCAAGTTGGGCTTGGCGAGGCCTACGTTCAAGATCTATGGGACACACCTTCGGTGGAAGGTTTCGTGTCCATGGCGATGAAAAACCGCCATCACCTTACTAATTACGACAAGGCCAGCGCATTCAATTTGGCCAAGTTCAGACTGATAGACACCGTATTGCGTGCCAATTCCCGCAAGGGTGCGGGCAAGAACATCCGCTCTCATTACGACGTTGGAAATGAATTTTATCAACTCTGGTTGGATGAAGGCATGACCTATTCTTCGGGACTGTACGTGGAAGGTGATAACGATCTTTACCGTGCTCAAAAGCGAAAAAATGACCGCGTGCTTTCACGTTTGACGGATGGACAAGATCTGCTTGAGATTGGCTGCGGTTGGGGTGGTTTTGCAGAACGCGCCGCTGATCAGGGCCGCAATGTAACCGGTATCACTATATCGCATAATCAGCACAGCTATGCAGAATGCCGCCTCGATGGACGTGCAAATATCGTGCGCCAAGATTACCGGGATGTCGAAGGCCGTTACGACAACATCGTTTCAATCGAAATGATCGAAGCCGTCGGGGAACGTTACTGGCCCAGTTATTTCGCCGCCCTCAAACGTAACCTAGCAGAAGGCGGTCGTGTGGTTCTTCAGGTCATCACTGTTCCGGACAGTTTCTTTGAAACGTATCGAACAACTTCTGATTTTATTCGCCAATATGTGTTTCCGGGGGGCATGCTGCTGTCTGATAGCGTAATAGCCGATCAAGCCCAGATGGCTGGATTGAAAGTAACCGACTCATTCGCCTTTGGTCAGGATTACGCCAAGACTTGTAGAACATGGGCTGATACCCTGAAATCGCAAAAAGGCCGTATAACTGAAATGGGTTACAGCGATACGTTCTTTCGCAATTGGGTGTATTATCTGGAAAGCTGTACTGCCGCCTTTGCCATCAATCACACCAACGTTGTTCAGGTCGAGCTGGAACATGCTTAGAGGAATTCTGGCATTGGGAATTATTTTGGCTGCCGGGTTGGTCTCGGCCACTCCGGTGGACGATATATTGCCTGATGCCGAACAGCGTGGTCAGGCGACCTTTCGCTATATTGGGCTACCCATCTACCACGCAAGACTGTTCACCGCTAACGGAGCGCCACTAAGTTGGCAAAGTGATTTCGCGATTGAGTTAACCTATAAACGCAACATCAAACAAAAAGAACTTGTCGGGTCGACATTGCGGGAATTTGATCGACTGGGGAGCCCTCTACCACTTCGTGATGGTCTAATGCGCTGTTTTTACGATGTGAATAAAGGTGATCGATATCTGGCCGTATCCGATGGGCCAGATCGCATCAGATTCTGGCGGAATGGCCGACGCACTTGTACCCTTGCCTATCCTGATATCAAAAACCGTTTTATGTCGATTTTTGTCGGTGACAATACCCGCTCGCAATCGTTTACGCGTCAGTTAGTGGGGCAATAATGCTATATCCTCGGATCAGCCTCTACGCGCTGATGCTCGCTGCCGCGGGTATTCCGCTCTATATCCATCTGCCGCGGTTTGCGACGACAGAACTAGGCATCAGTCTCGGAGTATTGGGAACGATTCTTCTCGCCATCCGTGTAGTTGATCTGGTGCAGGACCCCCTGTTGGGTTGGGCAATTGACCGCTGGCCCCAAGCGCAGCTGATGTTCGCGACCCTTGCTGCGCTTGGGTTGGCGGTTGGCTTTCCTTTACTGTTTTCACTCAGTGCTGAGGTCGATGTGGTTCCAAAATTGATCTCGATTCTTGTGCTTTTGTTTTCCGCCTACAGCCTTGGCATGATCCTCCTGTACGGGCGTAGTGCAACATTGGCCAAAACCCCTGACGCCCAAGCTCTGATGGCTGTAGCCGCCTATCGCGAAGTCGGTATGCTTGCTGGCGTCATTCTGGCCGCCCTGGCGCCCACGCTTTTTATCGCCATGGGGGCTTCGGCTCAGGGTTATCCAGCCTTGGGGCTGTTTCTGGGTGGTATTGCCCTCGCTACGTTGATCGTCACCATACCGATCTGGCGCCGCCCGCCCATTACCGGCGAAAAGCTTTCGCTATCGAACTTTACAAGTGCCGGGGCTATGCGCCTTTTAATTCTCGCATTGGTCAACAGCCTACCCGTGGCCATCACCTCTACCCTATTTTTGTTTTTCGTGGATGACCGTTTGCAGCTACCTGGAAAGGCAGGAGTTTTGCTGATCCTGTTCTTTTTCTGTGCAGGCCTCAGTGTTCCGCTGTGGGCCAAGATCAGTCGCAGTATCGGGGCTCGATCTACTCTGTTAATATCGATGCCATTGTCAATTATCGGTTTTATTGGTGCGGCCTTTATGGCTGCCGGTGATCTGATCGGATTTGCACTGATATGTATTGCCTCTGGTGCAGCCTTGGGCGCGGATATGGTTGTTTTGCCTGCAATGTTTTCGGTGGCTTTGACACGCGCTGGTCTCAATGCCTCATCCGCCTTTGGCATCTGGTCGTTTGCCGGCAAATTGAGCCTCGCCCTCGCGGCCTTTACAGTTCTGCCTTATCTTGAACGCAATGGTTACACCCCAGGCCAAATCAATAGCGCAAGCGCGCTATCCTCTTTGAATTTCGCCTATGCCATCCTTCCCTGCCTGCTAAAGCTGTGCGCTTTCAGCATGGTTTTAGCCCTGCCCAAATCGGAGCAACCCCTATGAAAATTCTTTCTGCCGTTCTGCTGCTGATCATTCTCGGCTTTATCGCCAAAAGCCTGTTGTTCAGCTTTCGCGCGCAAAGCCCTGAAGATTACGCGGGAACCGGACCTGTTTTCTCGCTCAAAGATCACCTCTCGGGCCCGATCCTGTCGGAAGGCATCGTCTACGGGCCAAATGGTCGCGTGACGAACAGTTTCGTCGCCAAGATGGAAGGTAAATGGGACGGCGATAGCGGCACATTGACTGAAAACTTTACATATTCAAATGGTAAAACCCAACAACGCAAATGGTACCTAACAATTGGACCCGAAAACACATTCACCGCAACTGCAGACGACATCATAGGTGAAGCTAAGGGAATGGTATCGGGTTCTACTATTCAGCTGAGTTATAAAATCGTTTTACCGAAAGACGCAGGAGGTTACATTCTGAATGTCAAAGACTGGATGTATCTTACTGAAAACGGCACAATCATAAACAAATCAGAATTGCGTAAGTACGGAGTTAAAGTTGCTGAACTCGTCGCAACGATGCGCCCAGATGTTTTTCAATCTCGCTGATCAATTTTCTATTTACGAGAGGCTGATACGAGACGCATCTCTCCACAAATTAGGCCAGTACCCGCTTCCGGATTTTGGCACTGTGGCGAATGTCTCCTATGGTGCGCCGCACTACTGCATCGCGGCCCTGCGCTGGATGTCAGGTATGGGCCCGTCCGTGAACTTTGCAAAGGTCGCTATCTGCATAGAGTTACCGTTGGGCAGGTGCTTTTGTGGCTCATCAAGAGTGTCTTATTTTTAGATAATTCCCACACAGTATTGGTCAAGTTAATCGCGCTAAAAATAGGTGCAACTTTGATGCGAGTGCTGTGGCATGGATTAATGGGCTACCAGATAGATGTGGAGCGCCCGCAAATAAAAACCCCGGCACAGTGGCCGGGGGTTGCTTGGCAATCGTGGTGTGTTTAGGCCCCGCCGGGTTCAATCGTTTCGCAGGTGATCTTGCGGGCTTGCAAGCGTCGGCAGGCGAGTTGGGCGGTGTCCTCGGAGAGACCCATGAAGTTGGCGTCAAAGCCGGTGGGGCGGCGGACGACCTTGCGTAGGGATCCATCCAGTGTGGACATCTCGTTCAATGCGGTCTTCAGCAAAACGCTACGTGCTTTGTACTGGCTGGGGTAGCGGCCAACGTTGATACCCCAATTGCGCCCACCTGAGGTGGAGACGCGGGTGACAACCTCTTGGATGACCTCTTGTTCCTGCGCCGGTTCGGCCTTGGTCAGGATCAGACTTTTAGGCCGCAGAACTGGGCGCGGGGCTTCGGTGACGATGGCGCTGGCCAGTTGTGGTTCAGGTGCGCTTGTGCTGTCAGCTTTTGCCGCGGCTTCCTTGGCGGGCTCGACGGCAGTGGTTTCATTCTCTGTTGTTGCGGCTTGCGCGGCGAGAATTGCGGCTTCGATATCATCCTTGGGCGCCTGGGCCAGTTGCAAAGGTTGCGCGTCAGGCGCTGGCCGTGATTGCGGTCGCAGGCTTTTCTTGACCGCGGCAGCTGAGGCCAGACGGACGGTTTTACCGACGGCGCCCGTTGGGCCGCCTTTGAGCTTTCCCATATAGGCGGGCCTGCGCGGTTTATGCACGGCCACGCGGGTGGGCGCGCGTTTGAAGCCCATGTCGAGCAGTTCCGCCACGCGGGCGTTGCGAGTAGCTGTAGAGCGGCCACCAAAGACGGTGGCAATGATGCGTTCGCGGCCGCGTTCGGCGCTGGCTACAAGGTTGAAGCCCGCAGCGCGAGTGTAGCCGGTTTTGATACCATCTGCACCACGGTAGGAGCGCAGCATTTTACGGTTGGTGTGGTAAATCGTTTTACCTGCAGCTGAATCGCTGACCCGAGAGAAGATGTTATAATAGTCGGGGTAGTCGTAAAATACGTGGCGCCCCAGTGTGGTCATATCGCGTGCGGTCGACAGGTGACCGGATTCGGTCAGCCCATGTGCGTTTTTGAATGTGGTGCGGGTCATGCCCAATGCTTTGGCGGTGCGGTTCATCCGGCGGGCAAAGCGCGCCTCGGAGCCCTCGATTGCCTCACCCAGAGCGGTGGCAGCATCGTTGGCGGATTTGATCGCAGCGGCGCGAATCAAATAGCGCAGCTTGATCTTCTGGCCCGCACGCAGGCCGAGTTTGCTGGGAGGTTCACTTGCGGCATGTTTGGAAATCGTGACGGTGCTATCAAGGCTGATCTCACCATTCTCGACCGCCTCGAACACGATGTAGAGGGTCATCATCTTGGTGAGAGATGCCGGGTGAAGGCGGCTGTCGGCGTTGCGGGAGTGGAGAACCTCACCCGATCGTGCGTCTATAACCATGGCTGCATAGGGGGCGGCAATTGCGCTGAGTGGAAGCACCACCAGCATCCAAATCGTCGCCAATACCACCAATCCCAAGCGGATCGGCTGCGTGCTCCGCGTTTTCATGACTCTGCTCTTTTTCTGCCTCAGGCCGCCGGTTTCCGGCTGGCTCTTATTTATGAGGTCGAGCGTAGCACAGGATCTGTTTTGAAGAAAGTAATGATTTTCCGATGTTTACACAGTGTTGTTCATACGCCCTAGCAGGATGTAGTGGGTGGTGCATGGCGGGCTACTATATCGGTGAAAATTCGCTTACCTAGCGAGTGACCCATTATCGGATGATATTTGGACGGAATTTTATTTTGCGTTTTGCCTCTTGTGGCAAGTGGCGGTTCAACCGGCGGTTCACTGCCCCAAAAATGGCCAAAACGACGAGCGTCAGCAAGATGAAGTAGCCCGCCAGAATTGGGTAGGGGATGAACGGATTATAGGTCTTGTCAGCAAAGTAGTTGGCATAATAGAGCGCATCACCGCGTTGTTGCCATGTTGGGAAGCCGGAGAAGAAGACCAACGTTGTGGCGTGAAACAGAAAGATTGCTTCGTTGGTGTAGGCAGGCCAGGCCAGACGCAGCGTGGTGGGCCAGATGATGCGTTTGAAGCGTGGCCAGCCGGAAAACCCATAAGCATCAGCGGATTCAACATCACCCTTGGGGATGGAACGCAGGGCACCATAGAAGATTTCGCCCGAATAAGCGGAAGTATTGAGGAACAGCACGATCATTGCCCCCAACCAGGCGGCAGTGAAGGGGTCAAAGAAGGGATGCACAGACTTCAATGACAGGAACAGGAAGTAGGCAAAGAAGAACTGAATGAACAGCGGCGAGCCGCGGAACAGGAAGATGAACCATTCACTGCTTTTGCGGATGAGCCGGTTCTTGGAGCCTTTGCCCACGGCCACAGCGGTGGCAAGGAAAAAGCCGCAGATGAGGGCGAACACACCGAAGTAGATGTTCCAGATCATGCCAGAGCCGATCAAGACGAACTGTTCGCACAGGGTAATGTCGGCCTTGGGCAGGCCGCGTTCGCCAATGCCCAGAGAGCGCAGGCCGTAGTCTTGGATGGTTTGCCAGCAGCTCATGCCATGTCCCTCAATTTCATGCCTGAGCCTTTCTCTGGGCTTCGCCGCCGGTGGTGGCTTGTCCTTTGGTCAATTTGGTCATCAGACGTTCGAGGAAGACCTCGGACACGCGGGTGAAGATCAAATAGAAGACTAAGAGCGCAAAGAAGTACCACATGCGCCAGTCGCCATGCGGGTAATCGGTAAAGCGCGGGTTGGCGGTGCTGCCCAGCTCGCGCGCCCAATAGACGATGTCTTCGACCCCCAGCAGGAACAAAAGCGGCGTGGCCTTGATCAGCACCATCCACAGGTTCGACAGGCCGGGCAGGGCATAGACCCACATTTGCGGCACAAGGATGCGCCAGAAGGTCTGGCGGCGGTTCATGCCGTAAGCCTCGGCAGTTTCAAGCTGCGGGCGTGGTACAGCACGCATCGCGCCATAAAGGACGTTGGCGGCAAAGGCACCGAAAACGATGGCAAAGGTCAGGACCGCAAGGAAAAAGCCGTAGGTTTCGTGGATCCATTGCGGGGAATCGCCAAGGGGCAGTTTGGCGGCGTCACAAACTACAAAGTCACTGCCGCGCCGAATGGGTTCATCCCAGTCGGGGCATTTGACTTGATGTCGCATCCATTCAAAGCCCTGATCAAGGGCGATGACGAAAAACAGGAAAAAGGCAATATCTGGCACGCCGCGCACGACGGCAATGTATAGCTTGCCAATCCAACGGAGTGGCGCAATGCGGGACCGCGCGGACATCGCGCCGAAAAAGCCAAACAAGAGGGCCGTGGGAGCGGTGATCAGCAGTAAGGCCAGCACAACAAAGACCGACACATAAAGCGACATATGCTTGCCTGTTGTGAGATAACAGGAAAGCCATTGCAGTCCTTGCAACGTTTCGGGATCTGCGCAGTAGCTAAAAATCGCGGGCCTCGTGGAAATCTATCAAGCGTTGCCGGGGCAACGGAAAACCCGGTGCGCGGGGCGCACCGGGTTAAAGTGATCTTAGAACTGGGAGCTAACTTCCCATTTGGCGATCAGTTCGTTCAGGCTGCCATCGTCTTTCATTGACTTGATGGCGGCATCGAACTTGCCACGCAGGTCCGCGTCAGATTCGCGGAAGCCCATGCCAACACCACCGCCCAGTGGGACGTCAGGGCCAACGAGGCTCAGGTCAGCATCTTCAGCTGCGATTGGAGACAAGTAAGATTTGTCTGCCAGAACCGCGTCAGCTTCGCCGTTTCTGACGGCTGCGACAGTTTCTTCGGGCGTTGCAAACTCAACCAGTGTTGCGCCGCCTGCTGCGATGTGACCGGCTTGGATGGTGCCGGTTTGTGCGGCGACTACGCCACCTTCGAGATCAACACCTTCAGACAGTGCCAGATAGGCGGATGGATCTGGTGGGGTGTAGTTGTCGGAGAAGTCGATAACTTCGTCGCGCTCGTCGGTGATTGACATACCGGCGATGATTGCATCGTAGTTGCCGCTGACGAGGTTCGGGATGATCGAATCCCAATCGTTTGTGACCCACTCGCAGGTCAGCTCGGCGCGTGTGCAAAGCTCATCGCCCAGCTCGCGCTCAAATCCATCAACTTCGCCATCGTCGTTGAGGAAGTTCCAAGGTGCATAAGCGCCTTCGGTGCCCAGACGAACAACGTCGCCCGCAAAAGCAGCACTGGCAGAGATCGCCAGAGCCGCGGTGGTCAGCAACAGTTTTTTCATGATTTACTCCCTAAGTTTTAACTGTGTTTATTAGTCGACGGCCATTGTGGAGCTGAGAAAGCCCCGCAGCCGTTCGGATTTGGGCGCGCCAAAGAGGGTCTCGGGTGCACCTTCTTCTTCGATCAGGCCCTGATGTAGGAACACAACGTGGTCCGACACATCATTGGCCATTTTCATATCGTGGGTCACAATCATCATGGTGCGGCCCTCTGCGGCCAGATCTTTGATGACTTTGACAACTTCTTGTTCCAGCTCGGGATCAAGCGCTGAGGTCGGCTCATCAAACAACAATGCCTCAGGCTCCATCGCCAAGGCGCGGGCAATGGCCGCGCGCTGTTGTTGGCCGCCAGACAATTGCGCCGGATAGACATCGCATTTGTCGCCAATGCCAACCTTATCCAAATAATGACGTGCCTTTTCCTCGACCTCTTCGCGGTTGCGGCCCAGCACGGTCACCGGGGCCTCCATCACATTTTGCAAGATGCTCATGTGGGCCCAGAGGTTAAACTGCTGGAACACCATCGACAGATTGGTACGGATGCGCAGGATTTGTTTGGGGTCGGCAGGGTGGCGGCCTAAACCTTGGCCTTTCCATTTCACTGGTTCGCCCTTGAACAAGATATCGCCTTGCTGACTGTCTTCGAGCAGGTTGGCGCAGCGCAAAATAGTGGATTTACCTGAACCAGAGGAGCCGATCAGCGATACAACGTCGCCGCGATGTGCCGAGATGTCTACGCCCTTGATCACCTCCAAAGCGCCGTATGCTTTGTGCAGGTTGCGGATTTCGATGACGGGAGTGCTGTCTGTCAAGGCAGGTTCCGTTTTGTTGTTTCAGTCCTGTTAGGCTCGACAATAGGGACGAAAAAAAGTGGTAATGCAACTTGCAAAACGAACATATCCACGGGTTTTTCTGCAATTTGACGTAAGGTCAGTGCAAAACGGAAGTTTTGCCTTGTTGGAATGGCCCTAAGGTGCCGCATAGCGTGAATTGAGAGTGGCGAGGGTGTGGTTGGGTTGAATGGTGAGTTAGGCCGGGGGCGCGGCCGGGTTTGGGATCGTCAAATACTGTGCGGCAGGAATTCTGGTTATACCTTTGATCGCAAGCGTGTTCCGATCCTCAGGCGAAAGTGCAGCAATCGCCTGTGTCATGGCGTTGAACAGAGGTTCTGGATTCTGTGTCTTGGCCGTAATGTAAGGCAAAACCGGCGTGGGGGTGGTATGTTCGACCACTTTAAGGTTGGTCGCAAAATCATCATGGCGCTGCATCAGTTTCCAGCTGAGCGCATCTAAAGAGGCGCAATCGGCCTGTCCCTCGGCCACCATTCTGGCCGAATTGCGGTGTGCGCCGGATTGGATGGGATTGGTGAAGGTGAAGCCGTTTAGAGTTGCATGATTCTGTGGCGCGGCCCAACCGCTTTGGGACAGGGCTTCGTTATAGGCAAATCGGGCCCCGGCGAAGTCTTTGGGCGCGTCGCGCGGATCATCGGCGCGGGCAACGATGACACTATAGTAATGCCCATCTGGGCAATCATGCAGGTCATAGACCGGCGTGCCAACAAGGGTGACCTTGTCATGCAGCCGTGCGCGAAAAGGGTAGCCGCAGGTCTGAGCCAAGATCAGATTAGGGCTGAGCCAGTGATCCCATACGTCGCCGTCGCGGGTAAGTATTTCGGGGCCTCGCCCCAATGCGGTGCGGATGGCGGCCCAGAGTCGGTCATTGCTGGCCGCCGTTTCCGGGCGGTCATACATCGACAGGCTGGCGATCATCTACTTGGCCACGCGTTGCCGGGCCATGGCACTGTCAACGTCATTCACCCCCAGAAAGGAGCTGGCCATGCGCACTATGGCATCTTCATCCTGA
This sequence comes from Roseovarius sp. EL26, assembly GCF_900327775.1. Taxonomy (NCBI): domain Bacteria; kingdom Pseudomonadati; phylum Pseudomonadota; class Alphaproteobacteria; order Rhodobacterales; family Roseobacteraceae; genus Roseovarius; species Roseovarius sp. EL26. Next base: position 1,672,365 of record NZ_OUMZ01000007.1, on the reverse strand, counting down.
TCACGGGAACCGTCAGCGAGGGCAACTGCCCACAGTGCTTCGATTACGCCGATGCGGTGCTCATAAGGCACAGAATCCTTAATCGCGCGGGTAAAGCGCACGGTGTCAGGTGCTTCGGATTCCAGTGTTTCAGCCTGCGCGCGCAATTGGCTTGCTGCTGTGGCATCTAACCCATAGCGGTTGGTGCTGATGCGGTCGATGCGGGCAATCTCGGCTGCGGAATAGTCGCCATCAGTGCGGGCAATGCGCACCAACAGGGCCGTTAACGCGAGGCGCGCATCGCCATCATCAAGTGGTTTCGGGTCGGGCTGGGTCAGTGATTTGAGGAAATTGCTAAACATGATGTCCGATATAGGTGTGAAGGATTGGATTGACCACGTGTCTAATGGCCTTTGGCGGCGACGCGGGCGCTTGCGCATTGTTCGGCACTGAGCCCCAGATCAACGCGGGCGTGCTCCATCACCTCCAGCTCTTCGGGGGTGCGCTTGCCGTCGGCCATGGCGACCTTCCACATTGCCTCTAGCGCGGCGATACGGCTGTCTTCGCTGACCGTTTCACGGATCATATGAGCAAAGTCATCGCTACCAGGGGCCTGCTTAGCCAGTTTTTCGCAAGTGGCGCGCATTTTGGCGGCCTCTACGGGTTTGAGGCCGTAAAACTGCCCCAGCAAATGATCGATCTCGCTGATCTCGGTCAGGTGGTATACTTTGTCAGATAATGCCACGCGTACCATCAAGGCCCCAAGCGCGAGTTTCTCATCGGGCTCTGGCAGAGGTTCGGCTGTCGCGGCACCTGTAAAAGCCTGTTTCAACCGGGTTAGAAATGCTGTCGTTTCCATGGTGCTCCTCCCTCAATCATCGTAGCCTTCGACGATCATGATGTCCCCGGTGGAAATCGGATCGCGCAGGTCTTTCGCCAATTGATAGCCTGTACTGTCGTAGCAGTCCAATGCCGCCTGATAGCTCGGAAACTCGATTACGACGGTGCGAGCGCGAGACTGCCCTTCTTTGATCTCTTGTTGTCCACCGCGGATCAGGAAACGCGCGCCATATTCGGCGAAGGGGGCTGCGTTGGCCTCTTTGTATTTCTCATAGGCCTGCACGTCTTCAATATCAACGTGACCCACCCAGTACCCTTTTGGCATCGATCCCTCCGGTTCTGTTTGTACATATTGTGGGGAAGGACTTTGTGATTGGCAATCGTCAACAGTTGTTTCCGAAAAAACTGTTTCCAAAATACTGGCAATCGCCAAACGCCCGTCACATTTGCACCCAAGATTTTGCGCTTTCTTTGCCGAAGTTCACCAAGAGTTGCGTAAATCAGCAGCAAAATGAAAGATTTGGGAGTGTCACATGCAGTCATTCGAGCGTTTCAATTGGGCGGAGGCCTCCCCTGATGAGCAACTGGAAATGCTACGTAAAGCGAGCCCGAGACAATTGCGTTCTTTGGCGCGACGCTACGACTGGAAGACCTATCCTGAAACAGTTCTGAGCTGGGTCATGTCACAGCGTTGTATCGATTTAGGCACGGCTGTGACGGTGTTTTTTAACGGCGAACCAGAGCGGTTTAACTACATCCCAAAACGTGATCTGCCTAAGGGCTTTCATCGGACGGTGCGCGTGCTGGATAACATCATGCTGCGGATGAATAGCGGATACTACCATATGCAGCCAAGTAAGCCGATGCCGGTTGATGACAGGTTGGAATGGTGGATGGATAATCAGGCGCAGGATCAGCTCGAACGGAGGCGTGGACGCTGGGAAGTGGAAAATTCGGTAATCCGCCAGCTTGAAGCGCAAAGCTGTGCCGTTGTCATTGACGCTGATGGTGAAGCACAAGAGCAAAAAAATCTGCAGTCTGCGCTGCGCAGATCCGCCAATCCAGTTCAGGCGTTCAAAGAGCGCGTGAATCTGTAGCAGGTTTTACACTATTCAAATTGTTGAAATGTAAAACGCAGGTAATCGTCCGATTACCTGCGTTTGTTTTGTTTGATCGATGTTTGCTGCGGAGCAGGTTCAGACCAGTCGCGATGTTTCCACCGCGGCGCGCACGAAGTCAGCAAAGAGCGGGTGCGGTGCAAAAGGTTTGGATTTAAGTTCGGGATGGAACTGAACCCCGATGAACCACGGGTGGTCTTCCCATTCCACGATTTCCGGTAGGCGGCCATCGGGGGACATGCCTGAGAACTTGAGCCCACATTCTTCAAGCTGCTTGCGGTATTTTACATCAACTTCATAGCGGTGGCGGTGGCGTTCATCGATAGCGGTGGTGCCGTAGGCCTGCGCAACTTTGGAGCCTTCTTCCAGCGTGGCGTTGTAAGCGCCAAGGCGCATGGTGCCGCCTTTGTCATCCGAGACCTTACGTTTGACCTTTTGATTGCCTTGCACCCACTCTTTGAGGTGGTAAACAACGGGTGTAAAACGTTTTTGCCCGGCTTCGTGGTCAAACTCTTCTGATCCAGCGTCGGTCAGACCGGCCTTGTTGCGGGCCGCTTCAATAACAGCCATTTGCATGCCCAGGCAGATACCCAGATAGGGGATGTTCTGCTCGCGTGCGAATTGTGCGGCTTTGATCTTGCCCTCAGTGCCGCGCTCGCCAAAACCGCCGGGCACCAGAATGGCGTGGAAACCCTGTAGGTGGGGGGCCGGGTCTTCGGTATCAAAGACCTCGGCGTCGACCCATTCGACCTTGACCTTGACGCGATTGGCCATGCCACCATGGGTCAGGGCCTCTTTGACTGACTTATAGGCATCCTCAAGCTGGACGTATTTGCCAACGATGGCGATCTTGACTTCACCCTCGGCGTTTTGGACGCGGTCGATTACGTCATGCCATTCGCTGAGATCGGGGCGCGGAGCAGGGGCAATACCAAAGGCATCCAGCACGGCCTGATCCAGACCTTCATGGTGATAGGCCAGTGGAGCCTCGTAAATTGATTTCAGATCATAGGCGGCAACGACGCATTCCTTGCGCACGTTACAGAACAGGGCGATCTTTTCTCGCTCTTTTTCCGGGATCGGCTGTTCTGAGCGGCAGACCAGAACGTCGGGTGCGATACCTATGGATTGTAGTTCTTTAACCGAGTGTTGGGTCGGTTTGGTCTTAAGTTCGCCACTGGCCGCGAGCCATGGAAGCAAGGTCAGGTGCATGAAAATGCATTCACCACGCGGGCGGTCATGGGAAAATTGGCGGATCGCCTCGAAAAACGGCAGTCCTTCGATGTCACCGACGGTGCCACCGATTTCGCAGAGCATGAAATCAACCTCGTCATCACCAATCGTGAGAAAATCTTTGATTTCGTTGGTGACATGGGGAACCACCTGAATGGTTTTCCCCAGATAATCGCCACGACGTTCGCGTTCCAGCACGTTGGAATAGATGCGACCCGAACTGACTGAGTCGGTCATCCTGGCAGGCACCCCAGTGAAGCGCTCGTAATGACCCAAATCGAGATCCGTTTCGGCGCCATCATCGGTAATGAACACTTCGCCGTGCTCAAAAGGGGACATCGTACCGGGATCCACATTAAGGTAGGGGTCAAGTTTGCGAAGCCGCACGCTATAGCCGCGGGCTTGAAGCAATGCACCCAAAGCCGCAGAGGCCAAGCCTTTGCCGAGAGAAGAAACCACACCGCCTGTAATGAAAATATAACGTGCCATAGTTTGGCATCTCCCGTGTTTTGAGCCAGCGATTTACGCCTGTTTCGAGTCCTGAAAATACCAAAAATGGCCTCAGTACCACGGGACTCGATCTATAAAGGATTCGCGCGAAATGCGCAAGGCAACCGCAACATGATGTTGCGGTTTGCCAAAATTTCTCTAACCGTTGTGGTTAATCGGCTGTAGGTGTTAGCGGCGCGGAATCGTCTGCGGTCGGTGGCAGCAGGCTGTCACCGGCGTCAGGCAGCTCTGGCGCAGGGGCAGATTTAGCTGGAGGTGCATCTGTGATGCGGTCCAGAACCGAGCTGCCACTCGAGTTTTTCGCAGCAATGATTGTCAACGCAACAGAAGTGGCGAAAATGGCAAAGCCCAGAACCCACGTCACTTTTCCCAGTGCGGTCGCCGCTGAGCGTCCAGCCACGGCACCACCGCCGCCACCGCCCATACCCAGGCCACCACCTTCGGAACGTTGCAAAAGCACGACGCCAATCAGCGCGAGTGTCAGAAGAAGGTGGATAAGAAGAATGACGTTTTCCATCGAAAGGCGGCCTGTCAGAAACTGTGGATCAGGGGGCTATCTATGCAATTTGCGCGCCCCCCGCAACCCGGCAATGTGAGGGATTATCGCATCATCCAAAAGAATGGCATTTGCACGATCTTTCCGTTCGCAGTGAATTAGCGGTTTCGCTAGTTCGCACAGGCCGCTATACCGGCGCGGGTTTTGACCAAATGCCGAAAGGATCATCATGGCAAATGTCGTCGTCGTAGGCGCCCAGTGGGGTGACGAAGGAAAAGGCAAGATTGTGGACTGGCTGTCTGAGCGTGCGGATGTGATTGCGCGCTTTCAGGGGGGGCACAACGCAGGCCACACATTGGTGATTGACGGTAAGGTTTACAAGCTGAATGCGCTGCCTTCGGGCGTTGTGCGCGGCGGTAAGCTGAGCGTCATCGGCAACGGTGTGGTGCTGGATCCCTGGCATCTGGTGAAAGAGATTGAATCGATCCGGGCGCAGGGTGTTGATATTTCGCCAGAGACACTGATGGTCGCTGAAAACACGCCACTGATTCTACCGATTCACGGCGAGCTGGACCGCGCCCGTGAAGAGGCGGCCAGCAAAGGCACCAAAATTGGCACCACTGGCCGGGGTATTGGCCCCGCGTATGAAGACAAAGTTGGCCGTCGTTCTGTCCGGGTGGCTGATCTGGCGGATCGTGCGACATTGGAAGCCCGCGTTGATCGTGCGTTGCAGCACCATGATCCGCTGCGCAAAGGTCTGGGGATCGAGGCGATTGATCGTGATGCGCTGATTGAACAGCTTGCCGCGATTGCGCCGGAAATCCTGCAATACGCCGCCCCTGTGTGGAAGGTGATGAACGAAAAACGCAAAGCGGGCAAACGCATCTTGTTTGAAGGCGCGCAGGGCGCGTTGCTGGATATTGATTTTGGCACCTATCCGTTTGTGACATCATCCAACGTGATTGCAGGCCAAGCGGCCACTGGTGTTGGCATGGGCCCCGGGGCGATTGATTTCGTGCTGGGCATTGTCAAAGCCTACACCACCCGCGTAGGCGAAGGCCCGTTCCCGACAGAGCTGGATGATGACGATGGTCACCGTTTGGGCACCCGTGGTCATGAGTTTGGCACTGTGACTGGTCGTAAGCGCCGTTGTGGTTGGTTTGATGCCGTCCTTGTACGCCAGACCTGTGCGACATCTGGTGTCAGCGGTATTTCCTTTACCAAGCTGGACGTGCTGGACGGGTTTGAGACACTGAAAATCTGTGTGGCCTATGAGTTGGACGGCAAACGCCTAGATTACCTCCCAACAGCGGCTGAAGAGCAGGCACGTTGCACGCCGATCTACGAGGAAATGCCCGGTTGGAGCGAATCGACTGAAGGCGCGCGCAGCTGGGCCGATCTGCCAGCCAATGCGATCAAATATGTACGCCGGGTGGAAGAGCTGATCAGCTGTCCGGTGGCATTGCTGTCGACCAGCCCGGAGCGGGATGACACCATTCTGGTGACTGACCCGTTTGCTGACTGATGGCAGATAAAAAATCTGAACAAACTAAACCGGGCCTGAGCTATAAGGCCCGGCGGCGATGGTCGCTATTCATTCTTCTGATTGGAATGCCGGTGTATATCATCACCGCCGTAACGATCGTGAACATGCTGGAGCGACCTTCGATATTGGTCGAGCTGCTGGTATATGTCGGGTTGGGGATTGTCTGGATTTTGCCGTTCAAAAAGGTGTTTTTGGGGGTCGGTCAGGCTGATCCGGATGCCCATCGAGGCGACTAACGCGATCACCTGTGCCGTCATGTGATCATATGTTGTATCTTGCGCGATTTGGCACAGGTTTTAAGCTTGGGGCATGGATCTCGGCCGTTTTTTGATATTATCATTAATATTGACCCAAGGGCTTTGGGTCGCTTCAAAAGCGATCCAGTTGCCGCCACCGAAAGGGGCGAAATCCGGAGTGGTGGGGCAGGGGCGACCTCTGAGACTTTTCATTGTTGGGGACAGCTCTGCCGAGGGGGTCGGAGTATCGCATCAAAAGGCGGCTTTGTCCGGGCGCACGGTTGACCGGCTGGCGCGGGATTTCGAAGTGCATTGGCGTGTGGTTGCAAAATCCGGTGCGACAGCGGGCGATACGGTTGAACGGTTAAAATCATCTGAGGCTGAAACTTTCGATGTGGCGATCACGGTGCTGGGGGTGAATGATACTAAAAATGGTATCGGATCTGCTGCTTGGCAGGCGCATTACCAAGAGGTGTTTGCGCTTCTGCAAGAGAAGTTCGAAGTGCGCCACATTCTGGCGTGTGGTTTGCCGCCATTGCAGGATTTTCCTTTGCTACCCAATCCATTGCGGGGTGTTCTAGACCGGAGAGCGCGTCGTTTTGAGGCGCTGCTGCTCAGAATGATTGCCGCGAATGAGCGGGCGGCGTTTTTACCGATGCCACCGCGTTTGGATCCATCCAAGATGGCGGAAGACGGGTTTCACCCAGGGCCAGAAATTTATGATGAATGGGGAGCGAGGGCAGCTGCTGCGATTGAAGCGATGCTGCGCTAGGCGTCGGTATTGCAGCCGTCTTTCAGGGTGACCCAGATCAGGTCAATTGGATCTTTGCCAATGTTAACAGACTCGTGGTCTTCATCCAGTGTCACAGGGCCGTACCAGCCAATAGAGCCAGCCGAGTAGGAGCCGGTGCTGGTCTGGCCCCCAAACCGGGACTTCCAGTGGGCATCGGTCAGGTGAATGTAGAGCTGATTGGCGGGATGAGCGTGGACGCCTTCCCATTGACCTGGCGGGAAGGTGAAGCGTTGTACAACGACGTAATCGTTTTCCAGCAGCAGCGAGCCGGAGATGTTGGGGTAGGTTTGCAAACAAGCGCCGCGGTCGCCGTGCGTCTTATATGTTTGGTGGATCCAGAATCCGGATGCACCAATGGCGATACCCGCGAGTAGGCCTGAGAAAAAGGTGGTTTTAGATATGGGCATTGCCTCTGGTTTGTATGCAATCACATCAACTAAAGGAAATCAGTAATGGGTCAAAATCCGCTATAATGTGTGCTTAGATTGGGAGATTCAGAATACTGAAGCTGGATTTATTTCTGAGCGGTTACGATGACGTAGTTGCCCAAATACGCCGAAAAACTTGGAGCGTTCTTGTCGCAATAATTAAAGAATGCCCAAACCCATTTTCCCGGCCCAGAGTATTCTGACACCTTTTGGTTAAAGTGTGTTGATGCGATGCTGGCGTTGAACACTTGAACATTCGCACATTGTTCAAGCTTTTGATGGTACCAACTTAATTTGGCTGGGTTGTACGGAATTGGAGAGGGCCCCTTTAGCTTACGGGCCCATTTAGACAAGATCGGCATGTCAGCAACCACGCGAATCATCAGGCGCATCGGAAACAGAATAGGTCTGGGATTAGCTGTCGCGATGATCAGGCGTCCATTTGGGCGAAGTACCCTGAGCATTTCGCTGATTGCCGCGCTTTGTGATGCACGGTCTTCGATGTGATAAAGCATATGAGCAGAGTATACGACGTCGAAAACCTCATCTTTAAAGGGGAGGGCAACGGCGTCGGCTTCAACGAATTCAGCCTTTATTTTATCGCCGGCCAATTTTTTTTCAGCCACTTTCAATCCCTCTGACGAGAAATCGGTCCCTGAATATTTGTCAAAGACACGAGCGATCCGAAGTTCTGGCGAGCCCCCGCAACCAACCTCTATCACGTTGGATTTGTCGGCATCTTCTAGCAACGCGTTTATTCGATCCCATTTCCGTTCAAACATTTCCTTACGGAGAGGACCGTCCTCTTTAACGCCAAACAGCTCACCATCTACAGTTTTTCCGGTATCAGCGGATTGCCATCCCTCGGTGTTATAGAAATCTTTTGTTTTCTCTGTGCCTTTTATTTCCATCAACGAATCGCCTTAACTAAAAATTGTTAAGGAATATTATAGGGCTGATTGTCGCAGATTGAAAATTTCCCCAAGTGTACATGCGGAAAACCTAAGCATGGATTGGCTCAGAGCAGGTGGCCGGATTTGCTGGCTTTGGTTTTGAGGTAATTTGTATTGTGAGGGTTTTCGCCTACTTTCAGTGGTACCCGTTCGGTCACATCGACGCCATTTTGCTGCATCATCGCGATCTTACCGGGGTTGTTCGTCAGAAGGCGGACTGATGAGAACCCCATGCGTTTGAGAATCTCGGCACCGATGCGGAAGTCACGCTCGTCATCTTCAAAACCCAGCCGGTGGTTGGCTTCAACGGTGTCAAACCCTTGATCTTGCAAACTGTAGGCGCGCATTTTGTTGGCAAGGCCAATGCCGCGGCCTTCTTGGTTGAGATAGAGCAGCACGCCTGCGCCCTCAGTCCCCATTTGTGCAAGAGCGCCGCGGAGTTGCGGGCCGCAGTCGCACTTCAACGACCCCATCAGGTCGCCAGTGAAACAGGCCGAATGTAGCCGTGCCAGAACAGGCTTTTCGCGTGATGGCGTGCCGATCTCGATCGCATAGTGTTCTTCGCCGCCATCTTCGGGGCGGAAAATGTGAAGCTGGCCCGCCTCGGATACCATCAAGGGCAGGCGTGCGTTGACAACAGGATGCAGCGGGCTGGTATGCGAGAGTAGATTGGCGGCTGGTTTCTCGAGCAAAGTGGTCAGGTGATGGGTTTTGGCAAAATTATTTGGATCGGGAAGGCTGAGCACCAATGCCGCTGGCAAAAGGCGTGCAGATTTAACCACCTTGAGGGCGAGCCGGTGCAGATCGGCGGAGCCGTCACGCTGAGTGATTAATGGGCCTTTCATCGGGGTTTTGAGGTCATCTGCCGGATCTGCGATGCCAAGCACCCAGTTAAGCCGTGCATCGCAGGGCAACGTAACCCGGGCCAGATCACCATCATAGGCGCGGGCTTTTAGGGTTTCGGCGCGCCGTGCGCTGATCACGATCACAGGCTGCCCGCCAAGAGCTTGCAGATTGGTCAGGCGTTGCGCGTCCAATGTTTCGGCGGCCAGAATCAACACAGCCTCGTCTTCGTTTTTGATTACGATTGGGACCCCCATGCGCAGATCGGCGCGGGCACGGGCCAGAATTTCAGTCATGTCGGGGGCAAAGCTCATCCCGGTCCTGTCCTGTTTTGGTGATACAAGGCCTGTGGGGGCGTGTAACACAATGAAATAAATGTACCGATCGTTACACGTGGGCGTGATTTGTCTGTCACAGACCTTGCCGGATCGGTTTGCATGTCTCATCTGTTTACAAACAAATGCTAGGATGGTCGATATGGGACAGCTCAAGAAAATCTTACTTGTCGATGATGACGAGGATCTGCGCGAAGCGTTGAGTGAACAATTGGTGATGACCGAGGATTTCGACGTCTTTGAGGCCGGTAATGGGTCTGAGGCGATGGTGAAAGCCAAGGACGCCATTTATGATCTGGTCATTCTGGATGTTGGTCTGCCCGATACAGATGGTCGCGAATTGTGCCGCCTGATGCGCAAGCAGGGCGTGAAGGCCCCGGTGATGATGCTGACTGGCCATGATGGTGACGCCGATACAATTTTGGGTCTGGACGCAGGCGCAAATGATTATGTGACAAAACCGTTTAAATTTCCGGTTCTGTTGGCTCGGATCCGGGCGCAGTTGCGTCAGCATGAGCAATCTGAGGACGCGGTGTTCCAGCTGGGGCCCTATACGTTCAAGCCGGCAATGAAGATGCTGCTCACCGAAGATGAGCGCAAAATCCGCCTGACGGAGAAGGAAACCAACATTCTGAAGTTTCTGTACCGTTCTACCGAGGGTGTGGTGGCGCGTGATGTGTTGCTGCATGAGGTCTGGGGATACAATGCTGGTGTGACCACGCATACGCTGGAAACGCACATCTATCGGTTGAGACAGAAAATTGAACCCGATCCATCGAATGCGCGTCTTTTGGTGACGGAATCCGGTGGATACCGACTGTTGGCCTAAAGCCACAGTTGGCGCGCTGACGGATACCAACCTTTTACAAAAGGCCCAAAGTGTGTATGCTATACTTTAGTACAGTTTTGTACTTTACCTCCCTGTTGGACTGACCTCGGCAAGTAGCCGAGGTCTTTTTTTCGTTTCGAAACAAGCGCCTTGTATTTCGTCAAGATTTAGCCGATCTGGGTGAACATGCTGATATTTAAACGCTTAAGTTCCTTTATTCTCATCACGGTTCTGGTTGTTTTATTTGGATTTCGCGGGGGCGCTGCACTCCGGGAAAATCAATCCAGAGCAGAATCACTGCCTGAAAATGGCCGCCTTGTTTCTACGAAAAGTGGTGAAATCTATATCATCGAAGTTGGTCCCAGCGATGGGTTGCCCTTGTTATTTGCCCATGGAACGGCGGCTTGGGGTGCGCTTTGGCAGCCTGTTTTGCAGGAAATGGCAGACGTGGAGTATCGTGCGATTGCGTTTGATATGCCGCCTTTTGGGTATTCTGACCGGGCTGCGGACGCGGATTATAGTCGGGCTCGGCAAGCCGAACGCCTGTTGGAATTGGTTAATGCGCTTGATGTTCAGCCTGTCCTGATCGCGCATTCCTTTGGGGCAGGGGCTGCGGTTGAGGCCGCGATGGTCAGCCCCGAGCGTTTCGCAGGTCTGGTTGTGGTCGACGGTGCGCTGGGCGTTGGTATGGAAAGCAAAGAGTTACCCTTGTTCCTGCGCAATCATATTGCCCGGGAATTTGCCACAGCGGTCACGGCGACCAACCCAATGGCAACCAAGCCGTTGTTGCGTTCGTTGCTGCATGTAAAGACGGCGGCAACCGATGATATCGTCGCATTGCTTCAGCGTCCTATGCGTCTGAAGGGCAGTACAAAAGAGTTTGCGCGTTGGTTGCCGTTTTTGCTGAACCCCTCAACAAGTGCCCGTAGCATGGCGGCAGAAAACTATGCCGTTTTGGCGCCCTTGCGGCCGCAGTATATCTGGGGGGCCGAGGATACGATTACGCCGCTGGCACAGGGTACTGAGCTGGTGAACCTGACGCCCGGTGCGCGTTTGCATGTGTTGCCAGATACGGGCCATATCCCGCAAATTGAAGCACCTGAGGCGTTTATGCTTGCGCTCAAACTGGCGCTTGTTGAAATTGAGACGGAACTTTTTCAAAACGGAACGCAATGATGGATATTACCCCTTTTGGTGTTGAGCAGTGGATGAACAAGTGGGAAACCCGCTGTGCGATCAATTTGGCTGAAACCTGTGTTGCATCGTTGACGATTGAGGAATTGCTACGTCTGGCCGGAAAAACGCAAGCGATGCCAAGCGATCTGGCAAAGATGAAAATGACCTATGGTGATATTCCGGGATCAGAGGCGCTGCGGAGCTCTGTCGCAGCGCTATATGCGGGGCAAAAAGCTGAAAATGTGATGATCACCCATGGTACAATTGGGGCCAACGCGTTGATCTATCAGACGTTGATCAGCCGGGGCGACAAGGTCGTGTCAATCACACCGACCTATCAGCAACATACAGCCATTCCAGAAAGTATCGGGGCAGACCTGCACACTTTGCCATTGTTGTCAGAGGATGGCTATCTGCCTGATTTGAACCGGTTGGAGCAGATGGTGGGCACTGATACCACATTGATTACGCTGACTAATCCGAACAACCCGACGGGCGCGGTGATCGATCGCGCGGGGCTGGAGAGGATCGCTGAAATTGCGCGGTCCTCAAGTGCTTGGGTGCTGTGTGATGAGGTGTACCGTGGGACAGAGCAAACTGGGGAGGGGCCGGGGGCCTCGATCGCCGATCATTATGAAAAGGGCATCAGCACCGGCTCAACCTCTAAGGCGTTTTCTCTGGCTGGACTGCGTCTGGGATGGATCGTTGGGCCGCATTCTTTGATGCATGATGTGGAAATTCATCGTGACTACAACACCATCAGCGTGGGTGTGATTGACGATTATTTCGCCACGATGGCCTTGGATAACGCCGCCGCTATCTTAAAGCGCAGCAGACAGATCACGCGCGATAACCTTAATGCCTTGGATGCTTGGGTTCAGTCAGAACCGTTGATTAGCTATGTGAAGCCAGCGGGTGGGACGACGGCATTGTTGCACTATGATCTTGATATCCCGTCTTATGATTTATGCGAAACCCTGATCCGCGACACCGGTGTGATGTTGACGCCGGGATCTGTCATGGGGATGGAAGGCGGGCTCAGGATTGGGTTTGCCAACGAAACGCAGGCATTGATCGACGGTTTGCCGCGCCTGAGTGTCTGGTTTTCCAAATACGGGGCATGATCTGCTGGCACCCCGGATAAAGGGCGGATAACCTGCGGCGAATCCCTTGCCGTCAGGAGCAAAGCAATGCCTTTCACCCTCGCCACATGGAACATCAATTCGGTCCGCCTGAGAGAGCCGATTGTTTGCAAGTTATTGATGGAAGAAGGCCCCGACGTTCTGTGCCTGCAGGAATGCAAAAGCCCGGTGGACAAGATCCCAACAGAAGCATTCGCCGAGCTGGGCTATACCCACATGGTGGCACGAGGGCAAAAGGGATATAACGGTGTTGCGATCTTGTCCAAGCTGCCGATCGAGGATGTGGGCGACAAGGATTTTGCCAACCTGGGCCATGCCCGGCACGTTGCTGGGCGTTTGGAAAACGGCGTTGTCATCCACAATTTCTATGTGCCTGCGGGCGGCGATGTGCCGGACCGTGAAAAGAACGAAAAATTTGGCCAAAAACTGGATTACCTGAGCGACATGCGGGACTGGTTCCATGCGGAAAAGCCGGAAAAATCCATTCTAGTCGGTGATCTGAATATCGCCCCGCGCGAAGATGACGTCTGGGACCATAAGAAATTGCTAAAAATTGTTAGCCACACGCCGGTTGAGGTCGAAAGCTTTAACAGCGTTATGGAGGCGGGCGGCTGGGCCGATGTGACCCGCAATGATATCCCCGAAGGATTGCTCTATAGCTGGTGGTCCTACCGCGCCCGTGACTGGGATGTGGCAGACAAAGGTCGCCGGTTGGATCACGTTTGGGCGACGTCGGATATTGCCAGTGCTGGACACTCAAGCCGCGTCCTGCGGGATGCACGCGGCTGGGAAAAGCCCAGCGATCACGCACCGGTCTTTGCTAGTTTTGACCTGTAAAACATAGGGTTAAAGCACAAAGTAAGGATTTCCTTACCTGTGAAATCACGCTACCCTCACCAAAATGTTATGAGGGGGCGGAGGTTTGGGAATGAGAAAAATCACAAGACGCGCTGCTTTGTTTGGTGGAGGAGCCGTGTTGGGGGGATGGGCCGTCAAACGGTTTTCTGCCGCAACTCCGGTTCTGGATGGCACACAGAGTCTGGCCCCTGCAGGACAGGTCAGCACGCTCAACGATGCCAGTGGGTTAAGCGAAACGCCGATTTTTCGCCATAGGGTCCTGCAAGATGACCCCAATGATGTGCTTGTCGCGGCTTTGCGCGCCGAGATCAAAGAGGCTCGGGCGGAGGGGCGCCCAGTGAACGTGGGTGCTGCGCGGCATTCGATGGGCGGGCAGGCGATCCCTCGGGATGGGCATGCGATCACATTTGACAATGGTTGGCTGGATCCGGACATCGATAAGGGATTGATGCAGGTCCATGCCGGGGCGCGTTGGTCGCAAGTGATCGCGGCGCTGGATCCTTTGAGATACGGCCCCAAGGTGATGCAATCCAACAATGACTTCGGTGTAGCGGCGACGTTTTGCGTGAACGCGCATGGCTGGCCGGTGAAACATGGTCCGATGGGAGCCACTGTGCGGCGGTTTGAGATGGTCTTGCCGGACGGCACGTTGGTGGATTGCTCTCGGGATGAAAATACCGATCTCTTTGGGATGACCATGGGGGGGTACGGTCTAACCGGTGCTATCACCCGGATGGAGGTTGAGATTGAGCCAAACAAACGGCTCGAGCCGACCTATACAGAAATGCCTGTGCAGGAGTTTGGCACGCGGTTTGTCGAGGCATTGTCAGATGGGGTGGTCAACATGGCTTACGGCCGCCTGAATGTGGATCGCGCCGGATTCTTTGAGCATGCCTTGATGATCACCTACCGTGCAACTGAGGATCAGACAGATCTGCCGCCTGCCAGTGGGTCGGGCATGGTGTCGAAACTGGCAAGTCATGTTTACCGCGCACAGTTGGGTCATGAGCGGATGAAGCGCTTGCGCTGGTGGACGGAAACCGATCTGGCCCCACGGATCAGCAGCGGTATCGCGACGCGCAACAGTTTGATCAATGAGCCGGTTGTGACGCTGGATGACCGTGACCCAAACCGCACGGACATTTTGCACGAGTATTTTGTCAGTCCTGAGCGATTTGGTGATTTCATTGCCGTCTGCCAAGAGGTGATTCCTGCCTCTTATCAGGAGTTTTTGAATGTCACGTTGCGGTTTATTGATCACGACCCGGACAGCTGGCTGACCTATGCACCAGCGCCGCGGATAGCGGCCGTGATGTCGTTCAGCCAGGAAATGACGGCACGAGCCGAGGCGGATATGGCGCGGGTGACGCGGGAATTGATCGATCGGATTACCGATATCGGTGGGACCTACTATCTGCCTTACCGCCCACACGCGACGAGTGAGCAGTTTCATCACGCTTATCCGGGGGCGGCGCGCTTTGCTTTGGCAAAAAGACAGCTCGACCCCGATCTGACTTTCCGCAATGGTTTATGGGATAACTACATGGGTGCGTTATGAGCATTTTACGGATTATCAGCTTTGGCTATTTCATTGCGCTGCTGATTGCAGCGTCACTGAACTATATTCCCGGTCTGACAGATGATCAGGGGCTGGCTTTTGGTATCTTTGCGCTGGATCCATATGACGATGCGTTGCACCTCGCGTCAGCTTTATGGGCGCTGACGGCGGTGATCATGGGGGCGCGTGCCTGCACGATCTTTCTGGTGATATTTGGTGCGCTTTATTTGGGAGATGGTGTTTTTGGCATCTTCACCGGCTATGGCTATCTTGATCTGGCGATCTTCACCAATCCGTCTGCGGGAATGTCTTTTACCCTTGTTCGGTTTCTCGCCAATCTGCCGCATATCGCCATGGGGGCCTTTGCATTGTGGTCCGGTTTGCGTTGGTGGAAAGTATGATGCGCAGGCTGTGGAAATGGTTGAAACGTGCTGTTCTGCTGCTGCTATTGGCAGTTGTCGGTTTGGCGATGCCTGTGGGCTATAACGAGCTGGCCTGTGTCCGAAGCCCTATCGACAATGACTATATTGCGATTCTGCCGTCTGATCAGCACCGCGCAGAATCGCGCACGTTGCTGACCTATCCGGAATGGCACATCGTGCATGCTTATGATGATTACGCCAAGGTGATTGAAACCGGAGATCCGCATGAATTCGGATACTGGCAGGAGATCCGTGGCTTTTGGTCGTCTCTGTGTGAGCTATCCTATGCGTCGGCTGATCATGGTGGGTTTCCGGGGGAAACCAAGCAGATGGTCTATGTCATTGGGGTGAGCTTTACCGCCGAGTTACTGGCCAAAGCTGCCTACGAGGAAACATTGGGGCGGGTTGCTACATGGTTCCGGGGGGAGACCCGCGCACCGCTGGATGATTTGTCAGCGCAGCAGGCGGCAGATTATGCCAATTTCCTTCAACAGGTGCCGTGGTATCAATGGGGTTTTCGCGCTGATGCTGCAGCGTTGAGCGAGAACGCATCAGGTGTTTTGCGCGATACAGAGCGGCGCCTGGCGCTGGGTTTGGAATACAAAGCCAAGGCCGCATACGCAGAAGTGATCGAACAGGCGGTGGCGACTGTGGGTGCAGATGAGTTGCGCTTGCGGATGATTGTGAGTGGGTTGCCAGACGAGGTGCTGACCTCGATTGATGGTGTAGAGGTGGTTACCCGACATGCGCAAGGAACAGAGATTGAGACGCCGCGCTACCGCGAATTGACCTATCTGCTGAAACAGATGGCGGATGAGGGCGGCGAGTTTGTCGAGATTGCAGGCAATGACGATATCATGTTCACCGCAATCTCAGCGCAGGCTGAGGCTTCTGGCGCGCTGCACAGTTTTGCGCGGCAGGGATATGGCGACCACCGACATCTGATCATGGTAAAGGTTGCGGATCTGGCTAGCATCCTGCGCGAAATGGATCAGGGGGCGCTGTGGCTGGAACATATCCATGACTATTAGGCATTGGATTGGCGCACTGGTGGCGGTGTTTGTCGGCTGGATTGTCGTACTGGCCTCGGTCGCGATGTTGACCGACGCGGCGCCGGGGGCGATTGTTCTGTTTCCAGCGGCGGACTTCGCAGCCCGTTTACCGGACAATGCTGCTTTGGTTGGCGGGGGGCTTTTCTGGCTGGCCATTCGCGGTGAAGGGCCCGATCTTGGTTGGTCACTTTATCAATCCGGCGGGCGACTGGTGTTGCCTGCAGGATTGCCGGGGTGTTTGCCCCTGCCATTTGCGAACTGAGGTCTTGCAACCTAAGGCGCGCTACGCCATGTAACCTTCAAATTGAACGACACCATTGTCAGGAGCGCGAAACATGCTTGAACTTGGCGGACAAACCCCACCAGCCACCGACCTGATCAAGGACGTATCCGAGGCCGATTTCATGGTCGAGGTGATTGAGACCTCGCAAACGGTTCCGGTGATTGTGGATTTCTGGGCCCCTTGGTGCGGCCCTTGCAAAACCCTAATCCCCGCGATCGAGGCCGCCGTTACCAAAGCCAAAGGCGCGGTCAAGCTGGCCAAGGTTAATGTTGACGAAAACCAGATGATTGCCAGCCAACTGCGGGTGCAGTCGGTGCCAATGGTCTATGCCTTTTGGCAGGGGCAGCCGATTGATGGTTTTCAGGGGGCACAGCCGCCCTCGGAAATTGAGGCTTTTATTGAACGTGTGATTGTCGCTTCGGGCGGTGACAGCAGCGGTGGGCTGGACGAGGCCGTGGCCGCGGCCGAGGAAATGCTGGAAGAGGGAGCAGCCGCAGATGCCGCGCAAACCTTTGCCGCGATTTTGGAAGAAGACCCGCAGAACGCCCCGGCCTACGCCGGATTGGTGCGATCCCATGTTGCGCTGGACGATTTGGATCAGGCCGAGGCGATTTTGAACGGTGCACCTGCCGAAATTTCAAACGCGCCCGAGCTGGAAGCAGCCCACGCGCAAATCGAGCTGGCGAAACAGGCGGCTAATGCTGGCCCGGTCGGCGAGCTGCAGGCCGCGGTCACTGCGAACCCCGATGATCATCAAGCGCGGTTTGATCTGGCGCAGGCGCTTCACGCTGCTGGCCAGACACAAGAAGCAGTTGATGAATTGCTGGAGCTGTTCCGCCGTGATCGTGAATGGAATGATGACGCGGCCAGACAGCAGCTGTTCACGTTGTTTGATGCGCTCAAGCCCAACGATCCGATTGTGTTAAACGGTCGGCGTAAGTTGAGTTCAATGATATTTGCCTGATCGGAAAAACAGGTTAGATTAGCTTTTATGTTCCATCAGGCTGACCTACCAGAGATCCTTCCGCTTTTCCCGCTGCCGGGGGCTTTGTTGCTGCCGCGCTCGCGTTTGCCATTGCATTTGTTTGAGCCGCGTTATCTGGCGATGCTTGATGATGTTCTCAAAATACCGGGGCGGCTGATTGGGATGATTCAGCCTAATGAGGTGCCGGGACGTGTGGGCACTGGCCTGCAGTGCATTGGCTGTGCAGGGCGGGTGACACAGTTTTCGGAAACCGAAGATGGACGTTATATGATCACCTTATCGGGGATCTCACGCTTTCGGATTGAGGACGAGGTCGAAGGGTTCACGCCTTACCGTCGGGCGCGCGTGTCTTGGGCCGGATTTGAGCGTGATATGGGGCCGCAGGATGCAGATACGCTGTTTAATCGCGGGGCCTTTATGGACCTGCTGGCGCGATATTTTGAGGCGCGCGAATTACAGACAGATTGGGAAACCTTAAAGGATGCTGATGATGAATTGCTGGTCAATTCCCTGTCGATGCTGTTGGGGTTTGAGCCAGAGGACAAGCAGGCCTTGTTGGAGGCTCCGTCTTTGAGTACCAGACGCGAGACTTTGGTGACACTGATAGAATACGCCCTGCGCAGCGGTGGCGAAACGGAGATCATGCAATGAGCGATGCGCTGACATCCCCCGCCTTTGACCGTCGGATGCTGGAGGCGTTGATTTGCCCCCAGACCCACAGCACGCTGCGTTATGATGCCAGCGCGCAGGAGCTGATTTCGGACAAGGCTAATATGGCCTTTCCCATCCGCAACGGTATTCCAATCATGCTGTTGGATGAAGCGCGCGCGCTTGAGTGAGGCGTTGTTTCTAAAGGATGATGTTCAGGCGCTGTCGCGCTTTTGGGCTCGTTCAGCCATGACGTTCTGACCCAGTTCCAGCGTGTAAGCCTCAAGTTTTGATAGCGTGGCGCTGGCGGTTTCGGGGTCTTGCATCTCGATTGCGTCGGCGATGCGATTGTGCAGGCGGACGATTTCCTCACGAGACCGGGCAGTGAAGGTGATCATGTTCATTA
The DNA here is from genome assembly GCF_900327775.1 of Roseovarius sp. EL26. NCBI lineage: Bacteria > Pseudomonadati > Pseudomonadota > Alphaproteobacteria > Rhodobacterales > Roseobacteraceae > Roseovarius > Roseovarius sp. EL26. The sequence goes on along the minus strand of NZ_OUMZ01000007.1, from coordinate 1,653,696 downwards.
GCGGTTGCATGGCCTCGACCGCGCCTGCCAGTTGGTAACGCAGCACCGGATTGTCAGTGGCGTCAACCAGCGCGCGGTGAAAGGCCACATCGGAGGCACAGAAGCATTCATCGCTGAGGCCCGGCTGGGCCTGACGGTGGGTTTCGGCGCGCATGGCGGCCAGATGATCTGGCGTGCGACGTTCTGCAGCCAAGCGCGTACAGGCTCGTTCCAAGGCATAGCGCGCCTCACAAGCGGTGGCGAAGCTGACGGTATTCATGCTGAGAAGTAGCGTCGAGGTGGTGATCTGCTGGCTATAGGCCTCTTCATAGCTGAGGCGATTGACAAAAGCCCCACCAAAGGCACCACGTTCGGTGCGGATCAGTGATTGTGCCGCCAGACGTTTCAACGCCTCACGCACGGTAGGACGAGAGACTTGGAATTGCTCGGCGAGTTCTGCTTCGGACGGAAGCCGTTCATCTACGATCATTTGGCCGGACATGATGGCATCTCGGATCGCCTGGGCGATCTGAGCCGAGAGGTCGGGTTTGCGTGTACTGTTCGATTTCATTTGTCTTACTTTTAATTGTCTGACATTTAAGTTGCAAGGCGCGAATCGTGGTATGGAGATATACCTTGCAGATGATTTTGTCATATCCGGCGAGAAACCTGCTGTGGCTGACGTTCTTTGCGGCCATTCTGGCGGCATGGTGGATGATGTACGCCATGGCCGTGGATATGGATCTTGACCTGATTGGCCGACCGGGCATGCAGGGCGAGATGATGCGCAACATGGACCCGCGCATGGATATGTATATGCCGATGGCCAATTTTGGCCCGCTGTTCGTGATGTGGGCGGTGATGATGGCGGCGATGATGTTGCCGACCTTGGTGCCAACCCTGCGCAGTTACGAAGACCTGATGCTCAGCGCCAATGGCAGCTGGATCGGCTGGCTGGGCGTGCTGCTGGGCTATGGCATTGTCTGGGTCGGCTTTGCTGCGTTGATCACTGGCGTGCAGCTGGGCCTGTTGTTTGGCGGCGTGGTCGACATGCTGGGCATTTCCAAGACGCCCCTGTTTGCCGGGCTGCTGCTACTGGCGGTGGGCGCGTTTCAGTTCACCCGGACCAAGGAACTGTGCCACGGGGTGTGTCACAGCCCGATGACCTATTTCCTGGGCCACTGGCGCACAGGGTTCAAGGGCGGGCTGCGTATGGGGCTGGGTTTAGGGGCCTTTTGCGTTGGCTGCTGCTGGGGCTTTATGGCGCTTGGTTTTGTTGGTGGTGTGATGAATCTGCTATGGATGGGTTTGGCGACCTTGTTCATGGTGCTGGAAAAATTACCGCAAATCGGCCACCGTGTGACACGGCCGATGGGCGTCATATTGATATTGGGTGGTGTGACCGTGTTGAGCACACCGCTGTGGAACGGAGGATAACACATGGCATTACAGCGCAAGGAAAACGCGGATAAGCTGCCGGTCTCGCAGCGGATTGATAACCGGATGCCGAACCCAAAACGGCGTCAGGCCAGTCCGACGGATTGGGCCATCAAGGGAGAGCTGTTTTTGAACTGCTCTTGTGAGCTGTTTTGCCCCTGCGTGGTGTCTTTGGGGCAGCATCCCCCCACAGAAGGCCACTGCCATGCGTGGATGGGCATCGCGATTGACGAAGGCCATTATGAGGGTGAAGACCTGAGTGGGCTGAATGTCGGTCTTCTGGTCGATATTCCAGGCCGCATGGGAGAAGGTAACTGGAAGGTTGCGGCCTACGTTGATGAACGTGCCAGCGGCAAGGCCTACAATGGGATTTTGCAGATCTTTTCGGGACAGGCTGGGGGGACTACGGGTCTGTTTACCATGCTGGTGAGCGAGATCATCGGGGCAGAGCGCCACAGGGTCGATATTGTGCGCGATGGCAAAAAGCGCAGTCTGTCAATTGGCCGGAAAATCCAAGGTGAGATTGAGATGATCGAAGGCGCCAGCCCGGATCATCCGGTGATGGTGAGTAATTCCAAATACTGGATGGGGCCAGATATCATCGCGGCAAAAGGCCTGAAATCGCGCGTACGCGACTTTGGCCGGGTTTGGGACTTTGGCGGAAAGTCCGCAGAAATCTGCCCGATTGATTGGAGTGGTCCGGGTAAGTAACCGGGCTGTAATTTAAGACACAACTGAACCTAATGGAGTTCGTGACGTGAACACGCCTCTTTTATCACCCTCGCGCCGGGTGCGCAGGACGCCTTTTTCTGACGGGGTCGAAGCCGCCGGAATTCAGGCCTATACTGTCTATAATCACATGCTGTTGCCAACGATGTTCAACAGTGTTGAAGAAGACTGTCGTCATCTCAAGACACATGTTCAGATCTGGGATGTGTCCTGTGAACGGCAGGTGCAGATCAAAGGGCCGGACGCCCTGCGACTGGTGGAACTGCTGACACCCCGCGATCTGAGCAAGATGAGTGCTGAGCGGTGTTTGTACATTCCGATGACCGATCAGAATGGTGGCATGCTGAATGATCCGGTGCTGATTGAGGCGGGGCCTGACACCTATTGGATTTCAATCGCGGATAGCGATGTCCTGATGTGGGTGAATGCCATCGCGGCTTGCAACAGTTTAGATGTCGAAGTGAGCGAACCGAAGGTTTCACCCTTGGGCGTTCAAGGCCCGATGGCGAATGAGCTGATGTCGCGCGTGTTCGGCGAGGATGTGCGAGCGCTGCGGTTTTTCGGCTGCAAGAAGTTTGCCTTTGAGGGGCATGAGTTTCTGATTTCACGTTCTGGGTACTCTAAGCAGGGTGGGTTCGAGATTTATGTCGACAATAACGAATTGGCCATGCCGCTTTGGAATGCGCTGTTTACCGAGGGCGAAGAGCTGCAAGTGCGCGCGGGTGGGCCGAACCTGATCGAGCGTATTGAGGGCGGATTGCTGAGCTATGGCAATGATATGACCCGCGCCAACACGCCGCTAGAATGTGGGTTGGGGATGTATGTGAACGGGGGGCGTCTGGAGACGTGCTTTGGCGGACGTGCGCTGCGTGAAGAGCTGGAGGCGGGAAGCCGCCAAATGATCCGCCCTATCGCGATTGAAGGCGTGATACCGGGCTGTGACCGGGCCTGGCCGGTGTTTGCCGATGGTCAGCAGGTGGGGCAGGTCACTTCGGCCGCGTGGTCACCGGATTTTGAGACCAACGTGGCCATTGGGATGGTTGAGCGTAGCCATTGGGACGCTGGCATAGCGCTTGAGGTGGAAACGCATGAGGGCATGCGGGATGCATCGGTTCAAGCCAGTTTTTGGAAATAAGTCGGGCAGGGGGATGAGCCTCTGTTTGAGATAAGAGCGAAGAAATCATGACGGAGAAAGATATGTTCAACGCATTGGTTGTCGATAAAGACGAAGAGAGCGGCAAAACAGCCGCGGCAGTCAAACAGATCGGGCTGGATGATCTGCCAAATGCCGAAGTTACTGTGGCGGTTGAGTATTCAACAGTGAACTACAAGGACGGCCTGTGCATCGGGCCCGGTGGCGGTTTGGTGCGCAACTACCCGCATATTCCGGGGATCGATTTTGCCGGTACTGTCGAGGCCAGCGGCGATGATCGCTACAAACCCGGCGATAAGGTTGTCCTGACCGGCTGGCACGTCGGTGAGGCACATTGGGGTGGCTATTCGCAAAAGGCCCGCGTCAAAGCAGATTGGCTGGTGCCACTGCCGGACGGATTGGATGCGCGCCAGGCAATGGCCGTTGGTACCGCTGGGTTTACCGCGATGCTGGCGGTGATGGCGCTGGAAGATCACGGACTGACCACAGGTAACGGCCCTGTTCTGGTTACGGGTGCTGCGGGCGGCGTTGGTTCGGTTGCCACGGCTATTCTGGCCAACCTTGGCTATGAAGTGGCTGGCGTCACCGGTCGCCCTGATACGGCTGAGTATCTGACAGCACTGGGGGCCACACAGATTGTGGCGCGTGAAGAGCTGAATGAGACCACTAAACGCCCGTTAGAGGCTGAAAGCTGGTCGGGCTGTGTGGATGCTGTTGGTGGTGCCATGCTCGCGCGGGTTTTGGGCCAGATGAAATACGGTGCTTCGGTTTCAGCTGTAGGCCTTGCCGGTGGTGCTGGCCTGCCCGCGACCGTGATCCCCTTTCTGCTGCGCGGTGTAAACCTGTTGGGTATCGATAGCGTCATGCAGCCCTATGACAACCGCGTGCGTGCGTGGCAGCGGATTGCCAAGGACCTGCCGATGGACAAGCTAGAGGCGATGATCAAACCTGCAACCCTGTCGGATTTACCGCAATTGGGCGCAGATATTCTGCAAGGTCAAGTTCAGGGTCGTGTTGTGGTTGACGTTAACGCCTGAACAGCACGAATAAATTGAAAAGGAGGCCGCGGTTACGCGGCCTTTTTTGTGCGAGCTGACACTGAGATGTGTTTTGATACGATCTTGCAGCGCGGATCATTGCGATCTGGGGTGACGTCATAGCCAAATTTGCGTGCCAGACTAAGCATTGGGGCGTTCTCGACCAGCACCTCTGCCCAAAAGGTGTGGATGTCGTTGGCTTGGGCATGTTGTTCGAGCTGGGTAATAAGGGTGGAGGCCAACCTTTGACCGCGCCAACCTTCAGCAATGGAAAGGGCGAATTCGGCGCGGGTTTCAGTACCGTCATCGCGTACATAACGGCCTTCGCCAATCACTGCTGGACCATCATCGTTAATGCCTTCGACAACAAAGGACACATGCCTTTGTGGATCAAGGTCGCACAGCAGCTCAAAGATGTGTGGTGGCACGTTGGTAAGAGGGGACATGAAACGGTAATATAAGGCCAGCGGGGAAAGCTTGGAAAAGAAGTGTTTGAGTGACGTGGCGTCAGCTGAACTTTGTTTTCGAACCCATGCCGATTTTTCTGTCATTGGCACGCGTGCTGTCTTACTTTTGCCGAATATGCCTGATTTATCGAGCTTCATTACCGCCTCCGGATCTGAGAAATTCTGGAATCCGAAAGTAGAAACATCATGTTTCAACCTGATTTCTGTCAGGTTGAAGAAATGTTTCGATTGTAATTGCGAGTTAAAGGAGCGCTTAAGATGGTCATGGAACGCACGATGCACGGGGGAATCGGTGTGATGACACAGGCGCAACCAACAATACGTCTTTCACGAGAGAGCGATTTTGACCGGGTCTGGCCGATTTTGCGCGATGTGATCCGGGCCGGTGATACCTATGCGCTCGATACGCAGCTGTCGCGTGTCGCCGTGCAGGATTTGTGGATGGACGCCCCGCGCGCAAGCTACGTTGTTGAAGACGCAGGCGGGGTTATCGGAACCTATTTTATCAAAACCAACCAAGCAGGTGGTGGGGCGCACGTGTGCAACTGTGGTTATGTGGTGGCCCCCTCAGCACGCGGTCGTGGGGTTGCCGAACTGATGTGTCTCCATTCGCAGATTGAGGCACGCAACCTTGGCTATCTGGCGATGCAGTTCAACTGCGTGGTGGAGACCAATGTCGGCGCTGTACGCCTGTGGGAAAGATTGGGGTTTGATACGGTTGGGAGGTTGCCACTGGCATTTCAACATCCTGAGCACGGCCTTGTGGACGCACGAGTGATGTACAAATGGCTTGGTGAAAACGTCTGAGCGACGCGTTTCTCAGTATTGAGAATTCTTTACGATTGCTGATTTAACTGTGCTGTGGGATTTCATGGCACAAATTCTATTCTTGTCGCCATTTTTATTTGTTCATGGCTTCGAATCACGCATCAAAGAGTAAAATTGATAATTTGCACTTGATTAATCAGTAAATTTTCATGGAATCATCGTGAATTTGAAGTGTGGAAGTGAAAATTTTGAAAAAACTGGGAATTTATGGGAAGAATTTGAGTGAATTTTTGTAACACCTTATGTGGTATTTCATGGTACATATTAATCTATATTGTGTGGATAATTGAGTGAATTGGGCGCATTATCTTGATTTTCATCCACCCTTGAAACTACATGATGTAGGTAATTCCCATAATTTATCCTTGATTTCCATGAATTCCCATGTCATCCCTATATACACGATGAGGACGGGATAAGGGGCGCAGACCCCGCTAGATAAAAAACTCCCAAGTCAGGTTTCATACAGGCCCCGCGCTTCATCAGAACAAAGAGATCCGGCGCGCGAGCGAGCAGACATCCCCCCAGATGGTGCGTGTGATCGGACACCCCGCATAGCGGGACGAGGGCGGCGGATTGGGCAGTGGCAGCAGCTCAGTCCGCCGTTTCGTTTCTAGAGGTAAGAATTTTCCTGGGATTGAACCCGGGGTAAGCAGAGGGCCAAGGACAGTGGGTCGAAGGTTCAGAGGTGAAAGCCACCACAAGGTGGATGCGAAGGGCAGGGTGTCTATCCCGGCCTCTTTTCGCCGTGTGCTGGAGGCATCTGACCCCAACTGGCGCGATGGAGATACCCCCGAGTTGGTGATCGTTTATGGTGATCACCGCCGCAATTATCTGGAATGCTACACTATTGAGGCCATCGAAGAGGTGGACGAAAAGATCGACGCGCTTCCGCGTGGCTCAATGGAGCGCAAGATGTTGCAACGTCTGTTCCACGGTCAATCATTCCCAACCACTGTCGATGAAACAGGGCGTCTGGTTCTGCCTGCAAAGCTGCGGCAGAAGGTCGAGTTGGACAAAGAGGCGTTCTTTATTGCCGCTGGCGATACGTTCCAGATCTGGAAACCCGAAACATACGAGCAAGAAGAGCTGGCCAAAACCGAAGCCTGGCTTGAGGATCTGCCAGATGATTTCGACCCGTTAATCTATCTTGATGGTGCAAAAGGGGAATAAGCGGATGGCAACAGCTGCCCATGGCCCCGATACTTCATCACACATTCCGGTTCTGCTGCGTCCTTTGATTGCAGCGGTGAAGCCAATTTCCGGCTTGTGGCTGGATGGGACGCTGGGCGCTGGCGGATACACCCGTGCATTGTTGCAAGATGGTGCTGGCAAGGTTGTGGGTGTAGATCGCGACCCATTGGCATTGACGATGGCGCAGGACTGGGCCGCTGAATACGGCGGCCGACTTGAGCTGGTACAGGGCACATTTTCACGAATGGATGAATACGCCAGTGAAGCGGACGGTGTTGTGCTTGATCTGGGTGTGTCATCGATGCAGTTAGATCTCTCTGAACGTGGCTTTTCCTTTATGCGCGATGGCCCACTGGACATGCGGATGAGCCAGGATGGCCCGGATGCGGCTGATCTAGTGAATACGGCTTCCGAGGCGGAACTGGCTGATATCCTGTATCTTTATGGAGAAGAACGCGCCAGTCGCCGTATTGCGCGAGCAATCGTCAAAACGCGCGAGATTGAAGCCTTCAAGACGACGTTGCAATTGGCCGAAGTGGTCGCGAAATGCCTGCCACGTCCGAAACCGGGGCAGGTCCACCCTGCTACACGCAGCTTTCAGGCGATCCGTATCGCTGTGAACGATGAGTATGGCGAACTTGTTGCTGGGCTTGAGGCGGCAGAGCGTGTGCTTAAACCTGGTGGTCAGTTGGCAGTGGTGACCTTCCATTCGATCGAGGACCGTATGGTTAAGCGCTTCTTGCAGGCCCGCGCAGGTAAGTCTGGTCAAGGGAGCCGCCATGCGCCTCAAATGGTGCAGGAACTGCCACAGTTCGAATTGAAAAACCGTAAGGCCATCGGCCCTGATCCAGAAGAACTCGCAGAAAATCCGCGCTCGCGCAGTTCACGTTTGCGGGTGGCGATCCGTACGGATGCACCAGCGGGGAAAACCGACCGCAAAGCCATTGGCATGCCACAGTTGAAAGGGGCGCACTGATGCGAAGCCTGTTTTATGTATTTACAGCCTGCGCGGTGATTGCTTTGGCCTTTTGGGCTTATCACGAGAATTACAAAACCCAAACTGTGCAGGCCGAAGCGGAACGCGTTCAGCGTCAGATCAGTCAAGCGCGTGCACGTTTGCGCGTGTTAAATGCTGAGTGGGCCTATCTTAACCGCCCTGATCGTTTGCGTGATTTGGCCGAGATTAACTTTGAAAAACTGGGTTTGCTGCCTTTGCAGCCCGATCAATTTGGCAATGTTGATCAGGTCAGCTTCCCGCGAAATGACGAAGACGAGACGATCTTCTCGATCACCAACGGGATTGAGGTTTCTAATCCTCTCGTTTCGACGGAGACTTGGCCATGATCCGCACTCCGCTGCGCCCACTTGCCCGTATTCTTGATGCCCGTGCTCGCGGGGAAAACCCCGATAAAATTGAGCGTGACAATATCCGTCAGCGGCATGAAAACATGCGTGACCGTACCCGTATCCGGGCAGAGGGGCGGTTGTTGATGTTGGGCGTAATGTTTTTCTTGGGTTTTGGTACCATTGGCCTGCGGATGGGGGTGATTGCCCAGTCTGAGCCTGCCGAGCCACGCACATCAATAGCTGGGGCGCAGATCGTTGCTCAGCGCGCAGATATCGTTGACCGCAAGGGTCGGGTTCTGGCAACCAATCTGGAAACCCACAGTCTTTATGCGCAGCCACGCCATATGATCGACCCGAAAGGGGCCGCTGATAAATTGGTCACAATCTTTCCTGATCTGGACCACGCGCGTCTGATTAAGGATTTTACCGGCGACCGTAAATTCTTGTGGATCAAGAAAAGAATTAGCCCAGAGCAGAAACAGGCCGTGCATGACATCGGTGATCCGGGTCTGTTGTTTGGGCCCCGTGAAATGCGCTTGTACCCCAATGGACGACTGGCAGCACATGTATTGGGTGGAGCTGGTTTTGGTCGCGAAGGCGTTCATGCGGCTGAAGTGATCGGTGTTGCCGGGGTTGAGAAATATTTTGATGACCGCCTGCGCGATCCGGCGCAGGGTGATAAACCACTGCAATTGTCGATTGACCTAACCATTCAGTCAGCGATTGAGCGTGTGCTTTATGGAGGCATGCGCTTGATGAATGCCAAAGGTGCTGCCGCCATTCTGATGGATGTACACACCGGTGAGGTGATTGCGATTGCATCCTTGCCTGACTTTGACCCCAATAACCGGCCCCGTCCGCCAGTCTCGGGTGATCCATCTGACAGTCCGCTGTTTAACCGCGCGGTGCAGGGGGTTTATGAGTTGGGATCAACTTTCAAGATCTTCGCCACCGCGCAAGCGTTGGAACTAGGGTTAGTGTCGAGTAGCACCATCATCGATACCGGCAAGCCATTGAAGGTGGGCGGATATTCCATCAACGAATTCCAGCGCAAAAATTATGGCATGCTGGATGTCAGCAGCATCATTATGAAGAGCTCTAACCGGGGAACCGGACGTATCGCCCTGCTGATCGGCCCAAAACGGCAAAAGGAATTTTTGGGCTCGCTGGGTATGTTTGACGCCACACCACTTGAGATTGTTGAGGCCAAAGGCGGCAAGCCTTTGATCCCAAAACGTTGGACGGATCTGAGCGCGGTTACCATTTCTTATGGTCACGGCATTTCTAACACCCCGATGCACTTGGCGGCGGGTTATGCAGCGATTGCTAATGGTGGTTATGCTGTTAAGCCAACGTTGATCAAGCAAGACGGCCCACAATATGGGCCGCGTGTCATGCGTGAAAACGTGGCCAAAGCTTCGCGCGCTATGTTGCGTCGGGTCGTATCAGACCCAGACGGCACAGCTAATTTCGGTGAGGTGCCGGGCTACGGCGTAGCTGGCAAAACTGGTACGGCTGATAAACCGAAACCGTCGGGTGGTTACTATGATGACAAGGTGATCAATACTTTTGCGTCGATGTTCCCAGTGGATGACCCAAAATATGTGCTGATCGTCACATTGGATGAACCGGTTGAAACGTCGGGCAAAAAACCCCGTCGGACAGCGGGTTGGACCTCGGTTCCAGTGGCGGCAGAAATCATTCAGAGGATCGCACCGCTTATGGGACTGCGACCTAAGATTGAACCTCAGCCGACGACTGGTATAACGCTGACATCGAACTAGGCCGGAAAAGGGTTATGGCGATGGGGCAGACTAAATCATTAGCAGAGCTGGGCCTGACCGCCCAAAAGGGGCGACAGGCTAACATCACGGGGCTGGCTGTTGACAGTCGGGATGTGAAGGACGGGTTTTTGTTTGCCGCTCTTCCGGGTACACAGGTGCATGGTGGAGAATTTATCCAATATGCGTTGCGTATGGGTGCAGCGGCAATTTTAACCGATGCCGAGGGCGCGCGCATCGCGACCGAAGAGCTGGAAATCAGCGAGGCCGCCCTGATCGTGGCACAGGATCCGCGCCAAACTTTGGCTTATACTTCGGCACTGTGGTTTGGCGAACAGCCCGAAGTTATGGTCGCCGTTACCGGGACGAATGGTAAAACTTCCGTGGCCAGCTTTTGCCGCCAAATTTGGATGGCGTTGGGGTATGACGCGGTTAATCTGGGCACGACAGGGGTTGAAGGTGCATGGGCGGCTCCGCTTGCCCATACTACGCCCGAGCCAATTACCCTTCATCGGGCCTTGGCGGGGGCCGCGCAGGCCGGGGTCACGCATGCCGCGATGGAAGCCTCTAGCCACGGGCTGGAACAACGGCGTTTGGACGGTGTGCGTATCTCAGCGGCGGGGTTTACCAACTTCACGCAGGATCACTTGGATTATCATGAAAGCTTTGAGGCGTATTTCAGCGCAAAGTCTGGGTTGTTCTCGCGGGTTTTGCCCGAGGATGGCATCGCCGTTGTGAATATCGATGATCCGAAAGGTCAGGAGCTGGCCGGGATTGCCAAGGATCGCGGGCAACAGATCATTCGCGTTGGTCGCGATGCGAGTGCTGATCTGCACCTGCAAGGACAGCGTTTTACACCAACCAGTCAGGTCCTGCGGTTCAATTGGGGCGGACAGGCGCGGCAGGTTGATCTGCCTTTGATGGGTGGTTTTCAGGCCGAAAACGTTCTGCTGGCAGCCGGGTTGGTGATCGCGGCGGGGGCTGACGCGGATCAGGTGTTTAACACTTTGCCGGAAATGCAAACCGTGCGCGGCCGGATGCAACTGGCAGCGACACGTGAAAATGGCGCTGCGGTTTTTGTTGATTATGCTCATACACCGGATGCTGTGGCGACCGCGCTCAAGGCGCTGCGCCCGCATGTGATGGGCCGGTTGATTGCCATTGTCGGGGCTGGCGGAGATCGCGATGCTGGAAAACGTCCATTGATGGGGCAGGCCGCAGCGGTAAACGCTGATGTAGTCATCGTTACCGACGACAATCCGCGTAGCGAAGATCCTGCTAGCATTCGCACTGCCGTTATGGGTGGTTGCCCCAAAGCGATGAATGTCGGTGACCGGGCAGAAGCGATATTGCGTGGTGTTGACGCTTTAGGGGCGGGAGATGCGCTTTTGATCGCGGGTAAGGGCCATGAAACCGGTCAGGTCGTAGGCGATGACATCTTGCCGTTTGACGATGTCGAACAGGCCAGCGTGGCGGTCTCTGCTTTGGACGGGGTGCAGCCATGACGCTTTGGACCGCACAGGAGGCCGCACAGGCAACGGGTGGTACAACAACATCTGACTGGGCTGCCAACGGCGTTTCGATCGATACCCGCACTTTGCAGCCCGGCGATTTGTTTGTGGCGCTTAAGGCTGCGCGTGATGGGCATGATTTTGTCGCACAGGCTTTGGAAAAGGGCGCGGCTGCGGCGCTGGTGACGCATGTGCCTGAAGGCGTTGCCGAAGATGCGCCATTGCTGATCGTGCCGGATGTGCTTGAAGGGTTGGAGGCGATGGGCCGCCACGCTCGGGCACGTACCAGCGCCCGCGTCGTGGCGGTGACGGGGTCGGTTGGCAAAACCTCAACTAAGGAAATGTTGCGCGACGTACTTAGCCAGCAGGGAAAAACCCATGCGGCCGAGGCCAGTTACAATAATCACTGGGGGGTGCCGCTGACTTTGGCGCGCATGCCCGTAGACACAGATTATGCGGTGATTGAGATCGGGATGAACCATCCCGGTGAAATCGCGCCCTTGGCGCAGATGGCACGCCCACATGTGGCAATGATCACTACGGTTGCGGCCGCGCATTTGGAAGCATTCGAAAATATCGAGGGCATCGCGCATGAGAAAGCCGCGATCTTTGATGGGTTGGAGCCTGACGGCATTGCCGTGATCAACGCCGATATCGACACTACAGGAATCTTGCTTGAAAAAGCCAATGCCAAAGGCGCACAGATCAAAACATTTGGCCAGCAGGGTGCTTATACCCTCTCGGATTTGCGTTTTGTGGAGGGTTGCACCGTGGTTGAAGCAGATATCGAGGGGGCGCCCTTGCTGTATAAAATCAACAGCATGGGGCGGCACTTTGCGATGAACGGTCTGGGTGTGCTGGCCTGTGTCGACGCCTTGGGGGGGGATCGGGCGCTGGCCGGGATCGGATTAGGACAGTGGCAGCCACCCGCCGGTCGTGGCACCCGTGAAACGTTGGTTCTGGATGCCGATAATGAGGCGCTGACTTTTGATCTGATTGATGATGCTTTCAACGCCAATCCCACCTCAATGGCCGCGTCGTTAGAGGTGTTGGCCGCGTCCACACCGCGCGATGGAGTTGGCCGCATCCAAAAAGGCCGCCGGATTGCCGTGTTGGGGGACATGTTGGAGCTTGGTCCCGATGAAATGGCACTACATGCGGGAATGGCAGAGTTGGAATATATGACGCAGCTGGACGTGGTGCATTGTGTCGGGCCACGGATGCGTAACCTTTGGAGCGCTCTTCCCGCAACACATCAGGGCGAATGGGCCGAAAATGCCGAAGCGCTCGTGCAATCGGCGCACCGTATGATAGACGCCGGCGATATTGTATTGGTCAAGGGCTCAAAGGGCAGCCGCGTCAGCCTGATTGTTGAGGCTCTGCGCAACGCCACCCGCCCGCAACCGACGGATCGAAGGGACGATTAAATGTTATACTGGCTCAGCACCCTGTCGGATGGCGGTGATTTTTTCAACCTGTTCAGGTATATCACCTTCCGTGCAGGGGGCGCCTTTATGACCGCCCTGATCTTTGGATTTCTGTTTGGCAAGCCGCTGATCAATGTGTTGCGCCGCAAGCAGGGTAAAGGGCAGCCTATTCGCGATGACGGTCCTGAGACGCATTTCGTGAAATCTGGAACGCCGACCATGGGCGGATTACTTATTGTCGGAGCACTGTCGACCTCGACCTTGCTGTGGGCGCGCCTGGATAACCCCTTTGTCTGGTTGGTGTTGCTGGTGACCTTATCGTTTGCTGCCATCGGTTTTGCTGACGATTATGCCAAGGTATCCAAACAAAACGTTACGGGTGTATCAGGTAAGGTCCGTCTTGGCCTTGGTTTTCTTATTGCGGGCATTGCCGCTTACTGGGCAAGCATCAGCCATCCCGAGGCGCTGCAATACCATCTAGCCTTGCCGATCTTCAAAGATACGCTGTTGAATCTGGGTATCTTTTTCATTCCGTTTGCCATGTTCGTTGTCGTAGGTGCAGCAAACGCTGTGAACCTGACCGATGGCCTGGATGGTTTGGCAATCATGCCGGTGATGATTGCTGCAGGTTCATTCGGAGTGATTGCCTACGCTGTTGGCCGGGTCGACTTTACCGAATATCTCGATGTGCATTACGTGCCGGGCACTGGTGAGATTCTGGTCTTCGTTGCCGGTTTGATTGGCGGGGGACTCGGCTTTTTGTGGTACAACGCCCCACCGGCCGCCGTGTTCATGGGGGATACTGGATCACTGGCACTGGGCGGCGCATTGGGTGCCATCGCCGTCGCCACCAAACACGAGATCGTACTGGGTATTATTGGCGGGCTGTTTGTGGTCGAAGCGCTGAGCGTGATCATTCAGGTGCTCTATTTCAAGCGCACTGGCAAACGGGTGTTCCTGATGGCACCAATCCATCACCACTATGAGAAAAAGGGTTGGGCCGAGCCGCAGATCGTGATCCGTTTCTGGATCATCGCGGTGATTTTGGCGATGATCGGTCTGGCCACGTTGAAAGTGCGCTAAGTCATGACCGAGCGCGTCAAAGATACCAAAGAGATGATCCGTCAGATGCGTCCGGCGTTGCGCGACGGCAGCTATCACTTTGTGCATGTCGCAGATACAGAGCTTGCCGCGCGGGCGATGTTGATGTCGATTGCGAGCTTTGCCGAAGATGAGGGGCTGTCGTTGGTCGTGCCTGCACCCGCACTGACGGAGCTTGGCCTGTCCGATGAAATGCCCATGCGCTGTATCACCCTGCAGGTCCATTCTGCCCTTGATGGTGTCGGTTTGACCGCTGCTGTTGCGACCTTGCTGGCCGACAATGGCATCCCTTGTAACATGGTTGCAGCCTACCACCATGACCACGCGTTTGTTCCGGCAGAGATGGCGGAACGAGCGTTGGAACTATTGCAAGATTTAGCAGATTAATTTGGCACGCTATGTTGGCTGATACGCCGTTGTCGCGATCTGAATTGTACGGCATTTAAAGCTCGCACCTATTGGGAATTCCTGTAAGCTCCGAGCCATTATTGCGTGGCTCGGTTGCGCCACCGTGTATTGGTGATAATGAGACTTGAATGACGTATAGACCGGATATCGATGGGCTGCGTGCGCTGGCCATTTTGCTTGTGACGATTTTCCATTTCGACCTTTTGGGAGTGGGCAAAGCCGGGTTTATCGGGGTCGACGTTTTCTTTGTCATTTCGGGCTTTTTGATCACTTCGATCATTGTCAGCGACCACGCGGCTGGCCGTTTCAGCTTGGGCAGTTTCTATTATCGCAGGGTTCGGCGGCTTTATCCGGCGCTTCTGGCGACGCTTACGCTGTATCTGCTAGTTGGGTTTTTCCTATTCCTGCCCGGCGCGTTTCAGGAGTTGGGCAAGGAATCTCTGTTGTCGCAGCTTTATGTAGTGAACTTCTATTTCTGGCGAAGTGTAAATTACTTCGGGCTGCAGGCTGGAACCGTGCCGTTGCTGCACAGTTGGTCTCTGGCGGTGGAAGAGCAGTTTTACCTGATCTATCCGCTGTTTGTGATGCTGATCCTGCGCTGGCGATCCTCGGCCTTACTCGGTTTTGTGTTGTTGGCAACCGTTGGGTCGTTTGCGTTGGGTTATATCGTAACTCCGATGAAGCCATGGGCATCGTTTTATCTGCTGCCAACACGGGCATGGGAGCTACTGGCCGGCGGTGTTCTGGCGCTTTATCTGATCCGGTCTCAACCACAAGAACAGATATTGAAAGTTTGCGGCCCTTTGGGGCTGGCCCTGATTTTCCTTGGCCTTTACCTACATACGCCAGCCACGGGAATACCAGGATGGTTCGCCTTGTTTCCCGTTGGTGGTGCCTTGTGTTTGCTGATTTCGGGCCTGTCGCCTACAGCCCCACTGACACGGTTGTTTTCGACCCGTTTTCTGGTGTGGGTCGGGGTGATCTCTTATCCGCTGTATCTGGTTCACTGGCCGGTCATGATTGTGTTGAAGGAATCCTTGTCCAGTTTTTCATATGGGTGGCGGTTATTCGGCTTTGCCGCATCGTTTCTATTGGCCTGGTTGATCTACCGTCTGGTAGAGCGGCCCATTCGATCGGGTCGGGCATTGGTCAACCCACGGGCGTACCTGCAGGCTATTGTTGGTAGCTCTGTTGTTTTGATCGCGGTTAGTGCGGCTATCTTGTTGCAACAAGGCATGCCGCAACGTTTTGATCCGAGCGTGACAGAAGTTCTTGCCTATTCAAAAGATGGCATTAAGAAATTTCGCAAATGTGAAAACAGATTGTCACGCAATGTTGCACCTTCCGATCGCTCTTGTCAGCTTGGAGGCCCCGAAGTCGAACCCAGCTTTCTGATCTATGGGGACAGTCATGCCAATGCATTTTCGCAAGCGATGGATCTATGGCTGAAACGGACTGGGCAATCGGCGGTGTTTGCATTCTCGTCCGGCTGCCTTCCGGTTGCCAATCTTGGATCAGAGCGGTGTATGCAACAAGCCAATCAGGCGCTGCAGTTTGCGACAGAGAATCCAGATATCAAAACCGTGATGATGGTGTCGATCTGGCGGCAGCCTTATGAGGGCGGCATGCTGCACTTAGGACGCTGGAGCGCGCCTGGGCAGATTGAAACTGCGTTTGAACAAGAGCTGCTGCAGACGATCAATGGTTTTCAGGCTGCAGGAAAACAGGTCGTTTTGATTGATCCATTTTTCGCTGCAAAGGGCCATGTGCCCCAAACACTGGCCAAGAACATTGCCTTTGACCGCGATTGGCCCACGGACAAGCCGCTCAGCCAGCACCGCGAAGAGTTCTCCTATTTGTTCAAAGCGTTTGAGGCGGCGCAGGCCATTGATGCTAAGCGCTTGTCACTCATTGAGGATCTGTGCGCAGATGGAACCTGCCGGGCCAGTATTGATGGGCGCCCGGTGTTTTCAGATAGCAACCATGTCACGGGTTCCATGTCTGAAGAGCTTTCCAAGGTGTTTGAGCGAGAATGGAGCGGCCTTGAATGAACTAAGGACTAAGTGCGGGAATTTTGTTTTGCACTGGTTGTTGCTTTTGCCGAGGATAAATATCCTCCACTGCAAACGTAAACCCCTCGCAGAGGGCGGCAAAACCCATTAAACATCGTGGGGATTAGCGCAGACCAATGACGAGAGAGACGCATGATACCAGTGGCAGGATTTGACGGAGCAAAGGTTGCGGTTCTGGGATTGGGGCGATCTGGCCTGTCTGCGGCACGGGCCCTGCGCGAAGGCGGGGCAACGCCGATTGTCTGGGATGACAACCCTGCCGCACGCGCCATTGCTGAGGGGGAAGGTTTCGAGGTCTACGATTTAAACCGTGAGGGGGCCTTCGAAGAGATTGCCAGCCTGATTGTTTCTCCCGGCATTCCCCATCTCTATCCAGAGCCGAACAAGGTGATCGCCGCCGCCTATGCCGCTGGTGTGCCGGTGGACAATGATATCGGTTTGTTTTTCAAATCCTTTGCCAATGGGGCCTGGGCCAATTTTGACACGCCACCGCGGGTGGTGGCGGTCACGGGCAGCAATGGCAAATCCACCACTTCGGCCTTGATCGATCATGTGCTAGAGGTCGCGGGCAAGGACGTGCAGTTAGCTGGCAACATCGGGCGTGGGGTGCTGGACATTGATGCGCCCGGCGATGGTGGCGTGGTGGTACTGGAGTTGAGCAGTTATCAGACGGAACTGGCCCGCGCGCTGACGCCGGATATTGCAGTGTTCACCAACTTCTCGCCTGACCATCTGGATCGTCATGCCGGGATCGGTGGCTATTTCGCGGCCAAGCGCCGGTTGTTTGCCGAGGGTGGGCCTGACCGGGCGATTATTGGCGTGGACGAACCTGAGGGCGTGTTCATGGCGGCACAACTGTCAGAGGGGGCAACCGATGATCGGCTGATCAAAGTGTCAGCTGAACGTAAACTCACTGGCCCGGGCTGGTCGGTCTTTACCCGCAAAGGGTTTCTGTCTGAGTACCGTAAGGGGCGGCAGATTGGGTCAATTGACCTGCGCAATATTCAGGGGCTGCCAGGCAGTCACAACCACCAGAACGCTTGTGCTGCTTACGCCGCCTGCCGTTGTCTGGGACTGGCGCCCAAGCTGATCGAACAGGGTTTTGCCAGCTTTGCCGGCTTGCCGCACCGCAGTCAGGTGATCGCGCAGGCGGAGGGCGTGACCTATGTGAACGACAGCAAGGCCACCAATGTCGACAGTGCGCTGAAGGCACTGCAAGCCTTTGATAACATCCGTTGGATCTGCGGCGGGTTGGAGAAAGAGGGTGGTCTGGACGCACTGAAACCCGGTCTGCCCAATGTGCGCAAAGCCTATGTCATCGGGCGCGAAGCAGCGCAGTTTGCCTTGAAGCTCGAAGGTTTGGAGACGGAAATCTGCACATCCATGGAAGCCGCCGTGGCGCAGGCCGCGCAGGATGCGGAAAAGGGCGATACCGTGCTCTTGGCCCCGGCAGCAGCAAGCTTTGATCAATATGACAGCTTTGAGAAACGCGGCGATGATTTTATCGCAAAAGTCGAGCGATGTTTGACTTAAAGAGTATCTGAAGGGTGTCTTCCATCACAAAACAAATCTAACCGAAGGTCGGCTATGCGGACGAAGCGGACCTCGAGTGTTACAAACGTAATGGTTGCCTTTGGGCACACAGCTATGGCGGGGAAAAGCGCGTAGTATTGGAATTTGCGGCGGCCCAGCTGACCGCCGCTTAGGAATAATCGCAGTCTTAGAAAGGTTCTATGCGAGTCCAGTTGGTTTCGCCATCAGCGATGTGCTTGGCGATGTCCGCCCGCCACTTGTCCCGCGCGCCTTCATGCACAAACGTATAGAGCTTGCCATCTACCATTTCTGTCACATTTGGATCGCCTGGGCGCTTGTAACCCTGCGATGCTGCCCATGCGCAATAAGCGTCAAATTGCGGCGCGTATGCCGTGGGATCAGCCTTGAAGGTATCACGGTTCTCTTCCGAGCTAAAACTCCAGAGTGCCCCGTCCCAAAGATGGAAGAACTTTGCTTTACCTTGTGCTGGCGCGTCTTGGAAGTAAGTTACTGGATCATAGCCAGCGAAAGCAGTTCCAAGGGTATTACCGGCAATTGCAGGCAATGCCATTACCGAGCAACCTGTAATTGCGATGGTGGCGAAGAGTTTTTTCATAATTCAATCCTTGTTTAGGAGGCAAGACACAAAGGCAGAAAGAAGCGCAAATGGATTCTTTCCAGCTATTTCTGGCCTAGATTTACTGTCTCTGACGACATATATAATTCGTAGTGGGAATTATTCCCATTGTATATAAACATGTATTCACAAAAACTTGTACCTTCCCTATAAAATGGCCTGCAATGGAAGAGATCGACAAAACACCCTCGGAGCAGATGCTGTTGGCTCTGCTACAACCGATGGCCAGACTGATGATCAATAATGGCATCGGCCTGGCGGGCGCTGTCGAATTGCTTAAGTCTGCTTTAGTGGCGGAAGCCTATGCGCAGGCGCCAGAAGTATCCGTAAGTCACGTTAGCCTTATGACAGGCGTGCACAGAAAAGACATCAAGAGGCTTGAACGCGGAAATCAGCCGCCAAGCAAAGCTTCGGCTGCCGCACGGGTTCTTACATTGTGGCAAAATGAACCCGGCTACCTTGAGGATGGGCAACCTCGTAAGCTGTCCCGTCAGGGAGACGCCGGATTTGATGCGCTTGTTGGTCTGGCTAAGGTTGACGCGGCCCCTGCGACCCTGTTGTCGGTCCTACTCGCCTCCGGCAACGTCACAGAAGAAGATGGTCTGATCTGTTTTGTGACTGCGTCGATGGTACCTCATGATCGAGATGAAAAGATGCGCGCCGCCGTCGCAACCGTTGTGCCTCACCTCGACACAACGGTTGGCAATCTGACAGGCGAAACCCAGCATTGGGATCAAGCTTTGCGCTATTCTCATCTTTCAAAGGAAGCGGCCGATGAGCTGGAAAAAGATGCGACCCGGATGGCCTTGGACATGCTTCAAGCATTGAATAAGAAAGCGAATGCCTTGCAGCACGAGGAGAATGGGATGACCCTCTTTGTCGCCGGGACCTATGTGAACAAGAAGGTGCAAGACCTATGATCCGGACGTTGATTTCAATCCTGTGTTTAATGTTCGCTTGGCCCACTTTTGCTGAAGAAAAAGAGGGAGGCATTATTGGCACAGGCGTTATCGGTCAAATAACCGCACTTGATGAATTCGAAGTCAGCGGTATGCGATTTGACTTTGCAAGCGATATTGAACTGAAGGGTCTTAGTAAGCTTGAAGACCTTCGCATGGGTATGACACTTGCATTAAGTACTGGTCGAGATGGCGCTTCTTGGCAAATCAAGACACTGCAACATATGCCAATTTTGACAGGCCCAATAACAGCCCCAGGAGAAGTCATGGGCGTTCCGATTACTGGCGCATTGCCGAACTCGGGAACAGTTCAGATTGATGGTTTCTGGTCAAAGGACGGGATTGTCGCGTCGCGTATCGTCGAAGTCCAACAGGACAATGTTCAGATCTCTGGGATCTATGATGAGCTTGGCCTGGTTGGTCAGGTTCCGGTGCGGGGTGCAGGCCTTACAGGTCTTGCAGCAGGTAAAACTGTCTCCATTTCAGGCCAGTTTGAGAATGGCGTAATCGTGATGGATACCGCGATGGAAGGCCCCTTCATGGGCTCTTCACCTGACCTTGTGCTTCTTGAAGGCTACTTTCAGCCAATGGCAGCGAGCAACTCACTTAGTCTGCAAGGTGTCGCCATAGCCAGCGCAGAAGGCGAACGGGATGTGGGACTAGATCAACTGGTTCGGCGCTGTTCTCTGAGTGGCCGGATTGACTTTTTGCTGAGCGATTTGACGCAAAGCGATGCCGAGCTGGTGAAGTCATTCTGTATCAGTGCTTCTAACTAGGCGCTGATACAGAATGATCATATTGTTGTTGTCGAGGTGATAACGCATCTGCATCATCCGAAGATTTCTACTTCGGTCTTGCTAAAGCGGACATACAACCACCTCCAGAATTATGC
The DNA here is from genome assembly GCF_900327775.1 of Roseovarius sp. EL26. Lineage (NCBI taxonomy): Bacteria > Pseudomonadati > Pseudomonadota > Alphaproteobacteria > Rhodobacterales > Roseobacteraceae > Roseovarius > Roseovarius sp. EL26. Next base: position 1,633,204 of record NZ_OUMZ01000007.1, on the reverse strand, counting down.
ACAATGGGCTCTAAGCGGACGTTGGGTCGAATAAGTCACGGAAGAAGGTAATCTTCATACTCTCAATGTAATTTCCCTCCCCCCACGCTCACGACTTCCCACAGAGCAAATGTCCTGCTACACTGTCCTCAGATCCCGAAAAGGGACGTTGTATTGAGGCAGAACGGCGGTTCACGATGACAGAAATGGTTTACGGGACGGTTCCCGTCCGGGAAGGCGAACCCGTCCTTCCCAAATGGTGGCGCACAATTGACAAGTGGTCGATGTCCTGTGTCCTGATCCTCTTCGGTATCGGTATTTTGTTGGGGCTGGCGGCTTCGCCCCCCTTGGCGGCCAAGAACGGGTTTGATCCCTTCCATTATGTGCAGCGGCAGGCGTTTTTTGGCTCTATGGCCCTGATTGCGATGATGCTGACCTCGATGATGTCACCGACGTTGGTGCGGCGGCTGGCAATTATCGGGTTTATCGCGGCCTTTGGCGCGCTGGCGTTATTGCCGGTGTTTGGCACTGATTTTGGCAAAGGTGCGGTGCGCTGGTATTCGCTGGGCTTTGCCAGTGTGCAGCCGTCTGAATTCCTTAAACCCGGCTTTGTCGTGGTCGCCGCATGGATGATGGCCGCAAGTCTTGAGATCAACGGTCCACCCGGCAAACGCATGAGCTTTGTTCTGGTGATCGTTCTGACGCTCTTTCTGGCGTTGCAGCCAGACTTTGGACAGGCTTGCTTGCTGCTCTTTGGTTGGAGTGTAATGTATTTTGTCGCTGGCGCACCTGTGTTGCTGCTGGTTGGATTTGCCGTGATGGTCGTGGCCGGTGGCACCTTTGCTTACAGTAATTCGGAACACTTTGCTCGCCGTATCGATGGTTTCTTAAGCCGCGATGTCGACCCGACCACGCAGTTGGGTTACGCCACCAATGCCATCCGCGAGGGCGGGTTTTTTGGCGTTGGTGTGGGTGAGGGTGAGGTGAAATGGTCGTTGCCGGATGCGCATACCGATTTCATCATTGCTGTCGCGGCCGAAGAATACGGTCTGGTGCTGGTCCTGTGCATTATCGCGCTTTACGCCACCATTGTTGTGCGGTCGTTCCTGCGTTTGATGAAGGAACGTGATCCGTTCATCCGTCTGGCAGGTACTGGTCTGGCCGCGATCTTTGGCGTTCAGGCAATGATCAACATGGGGGTTGCCGTGCGTTTGCTTCCAGCCAAAGGAATGACCTTGCCTTTTGTCAGCTATGGTGGTTCATCGCTGATCGCGGGGGGTATTGCGCTGGGCATGCTTTTTGCCTTCACTCGTTCCCGTCCGCAGGGTGAAATTCGAGATATTCTTAGAGGCATGGTGAGATGAGTGATAAGTCACCGTTGTTGGTGATCGCTGCCGGTGGGACCGGCGGCCATATGTTTCCGGCGCAATCTTTGGCCGAAGTGATGCTGGCGCGCGGTTGGCGTGTGAAGCTTAGCACCGATGTGCGCGGTGCGCGCTATACTGGTGGGTTTCCTGATGCGGTTGACGTGACCGAGATTTCGAGCGCCACCTTTGCCCGTGGTGGCATTCTGGCCAAGCTTGTTGCGCCATTTCAAATCTTCGGTGGTGTGCTTGGGGCCGTCTGGAACATGCTGCGCGACAAGCCTGATATGGTCGCAGGCTTTGGTGGATACCCGACAATTCCAGCGCTTTCAGCTGCCTTTCTTTTACGCCGTCCGCGCATGGTTCATGAACAAAACGGTGTGCTAGGGCGGGTGAACCGCCTGTTTGCGAGCAGAGTTGACCAAATCGCTTGCGGCACATGGCCCACTGATCTGCCAGAAGGCATTGAAGGCGTGCATGTTGGTAACCCGGTGCGCAGTACGGTGCTGGACCGGGCCGAGGCCGGATATATCCCTCCGGGCGATTATCCAATGTCCATTTTAGTGATTGGCGGCTCGCAAGGCGCGCGCATTCTGAGTGATATCGTCCCGCCTGCGATCGCCGAGTTGCCAATTGAAGTACTACGCAACATTCGCGTGAGCCATCAGGCCCGTGATGAGGACGAGTTGCGCGTGGCTACGTTCTATGCAGAACATGGCGTCAATGCCGATGTCGCCCCGTTTTTCAACGACATCCCCAGCCGTATGTCCGAGGCGCAGCTTGTCATCAGCCGCTCTGGCGCCTCTAGCGTGGCCGACATCAGCGTGATTGGGCGCCCGTCTATTCTGGTGCCTTTTGCGGCTGCCGCAGAAGACCATCAAACCGCGAATGCGCGGGGGCTGGCCGAGGCTGGGGCTGCCATTGTTATTCCGGAATCGAAATTCGAAGTTGATGCCTTGGCGGAACAGATCATCAATGTATTTGAGAACCCAAAAGGGGCGGTCAAAATGGCGCATGCCGCTTTGAGTGTGGCCACACCTGATGCGCCGCAACGTTTGGCCGATTTGGTAGAGACAACCGCAACAGGGGAGCAACCGCAATGAATGCAGCAACCAAACTTCCCGGTGATGTTGGGCCGATCCATTTTGTTGGCATTGGTGGCATTGGCATGTCCGGGATTGCCGAAGTTTTGCTAAACCACGGGTACACGGTTCAGGGCTCTGATCTCAAACAATCACCGATTACCAAACGCCTGCAAGGGGCGGGTGCGACCATCTTTGAAGGTCAACGCGCCGAAAATCTGGACGGTGCACAGGTCGTGGTGATTTCCTCGGCCATCAAGCCGGGCAATCCTGAGTTGGACAGCGCACGTGCACTCGGTCTACCGGTCGTGCGTCGGGCTGAGATGCTTGCTGAATTGATGCGGTTGAAATCCAACGTCGCTGTGGCCGGGACCCACGGTAAAACGACAACCACAACCATGGTCGCCGCCCTATTGGATCACGGGCAGTATGACCCCACGGTGATCAACGGGGGTATCATTCATGCCTATGGCTCTAACGCCCGGGTAGGGGATGGCGAGTGGATGGTGGTTGAAGCTGATGAATCCGATGGCACTTTTAATCGGCTGCCTGCGACTGTTGCAATCGTCACCAATATCGACCCTGAGCACATGGAGCATTGGGGTGATTTTGATACTCTGCGTCAGGGGTTTTATGACTTTGTCAGCAATATCCCGTTTTATGGTCTGGCTGTGTGTTGCACTGATCATCCAGAGGTGCAGGCGCTTGTGGGTCGGATTTCCGACCGTCGCGTTGTGACCTATGGGTTTAACGCGCAGGCTGATGTACGCGCGCGCAACCTGACCTATAAATCAGGTGTGGCGCATTTTGACATTCATCTGCAGGCCGAGGATATAGTGATCGAAAACTGTACTTTGCCGATGCCGGGTGATCACAACGTTTCAAACGCGCTGAGCGCCGTTGCGGTGGCGCGCCATTTGGGTATGAAGCGCGACGAAATTCGCGAAGGTCTGGCTGCCTTTGGTGGGGTTAATCGGCGCTTCACCCGCGTGGGTGAGGTAGGCGGCGTTACCATTATTGATGACTATGGTCACCACCCGGTTGAAATTACGGCGGTGCTCAAGGCCGCACGGCAAGCCACCGAAGGTCGGATTATCGCAGTGCATCAACCGCACCGGTTTTCCCGTCTGCATTCGCTGTTTGATGATTTTTGCGCCTGTTTCAATGATGCCGATGTTGTGGCCATCGCTGATGTATACTCTGCGGGTGAAGATCCGATTGAAGGTGCAGGCCGTGATGATCTGGTTGCGGGGCTTATCCGCCACGGCCATCGCCATGCGCGGGCAATTCAGGATGAAGACGATCTGGAACGCCTTGTGCGCGAACAGGCAAGACCGGGTGATATGGTGGTCTGTCTGGGGGCTGGTACGATCAGCGCCTGGGCCAATGCCCTGCCAGAGCGCTTAAGCGAACCAAAGAGTTAACGACCGTGTCGTTATCAATCATATGTGCATGTGTCTGGGTGCTGCTGGCGACGTTGGTGGCGTTTTTGCCAATGCGCCGGCAATTCGCTCCGGGATTGGGTTTATTGGCCGCCACTCCGTTGTTGGTCGTTTGGTTGGGTTATGACCACGGCTGGATTTGGTCTGTGGTTGCGGTGCTGGCGTTTGTGTCGATGTTTCGCAACCCGCTACGGTATTTTTGGCGTAAATGGCGCGGAGCAGGGGAGACGGCACCATGACTCTTTCGCTGGTTTTGGCCTGTGTCTGGGGCGTCGTTGCGAATGTTATCGGGGTTCTACCCAGCCGTGACAATCATTGGCGGGTGGCCTATGGGTTGATCGCAATTGGCATACCTTTGGTGGGCTTTGTGACCTATCAGAATGGCCCGTGGTTAGGACTGTTTGTTCTTGCTGCAGGCATGAGCATTCTGCGGTGGCCGGTGATCTATCTGGGGCGCTGGTTGCGCCGGACATTGCGGTAAGGCACTGCGGTAAATACTTTGACGTTTGGCTTAGGTGGGCCGCGATGATGGCAGATCAATGTAATGCAATCCAAATGCCCGAGGTGCGTGGTCGATTAACCGCCAGTCGTTCCCTTGAGGATCTAACCTGGTTGCGGGTTGGTGGGCCTGCGGATTGGCTATTTCAGCCTGCGGATGTTGAGGATCTGATGCATTTTATGCGCAGCCTTGATGGGGCTACTCCGGTGTTTCCAATGGGGGTTGGCAGTAACCTGATTGTACGTGATGGGGGGTTGCGGGCTGTTGTTGTTCGCATGGGGCGTGGTTTCAATCAAATCAGGATTGAGGGAAATCGTGTTATTGCCGGAGCGGCGGCATTGGATGCGCATGTGGCCAAAAAAGCAGCTGACGCGGGGATCGATCTGACCTTTTTGCGCACCATTCCTGGATCTATTGGTGGCGCAGTGCGGATGAATGCAGGGTGTTACGGCAGCTATGTTGCCGATGCCTTTGTTGATGCGCGCGCTATCACCCGCGAAGGTCATGAAATCCGGCTGACATCTGAGGATTTGGGTTTCGCTTATCGCCAGACAGACTTGGCCGCGGATTGCATTATTGTCGAAGCGACATTTGAGGGTCCTTCAGCGGAGCCGGAAGCGCTGTTGGAACGGATGCAGGACCAGCTGCGCAGGCGTGATGAAAGTCAGCCGACTAAGGACCGATCGGCTGGCAGCACCTTCCGCAATCCGGCTGGGTTTAGTTCTACAGGGCGTACAGATGATCGCCACGATCTGAAAGCTTGGAAGGTGATCGATGAGGCGGGCATGCGCGGTGCACGTGTCGGTGGCGCGCAGATGAGCGAAAAGCATCCGAACTTTTTGATTAACGCGGACAACGCGACGGCGGCGGATCTGGAGGAATTAGGCGAGCTGGTGAGAAAAAAGGTTTTCATGAATAGTGGAATAGAGTTACAGTGGGAAATTATGAGGGTTGGCGAACCAGCCCCGAGCAAAGACTAAAACGAGCATAACGGTAACAGGGTCGAAAAACGGCCCGGGATTTTGAGGCAAAGAGTGGGTTTTTCAAGCGAAAACACCCCTAAAGTTGCGGTCATTATGGGTGGCCCGTCGTCCGAAAACGAGGTGTCGCTCTCGTCCGGACGCGAATGTGTTATTGCGCTTAGGGATGCCGGTTTTCTGGTCGAGGAAATCATTGCAGATCGGGATTTGCCAGAGGTGTTGCGTACCTGTGCGCCCGATGTAGTGTTCAACGCCTTGCATGGTCGCTGGGGCGAAGACGGCTGCGTGCAGGGATTGCTGGAATGGATGGGTCTTCCCTATACTCATTCCGGTGTCCTGTCGTCGGCCTTGGCGATGGACAAGCAACGCGCCAAAGAGGCCTACAAATCTGTGGGTCTGCCGATCGTGGAAAGTGTTCTGGCCTCAAAAGCAGAGGTTTCGTCGAACCATGTTCTGAAGCCACCCTATGTGGTGAAACCCTATAACGAGGGGTCTTCGGTTGGCGTCTATATTGTGCATGAAGATGCCAACGGCCCGCCAAAACTGGCTGAAGATATGCCTGATCTGGTGATGGTTGAAACCTACGCGCCCGGTCGCGAGCTGACCACCACCGTTATGGGTGATCGTGCGTTGACGGTGACAGATATCATTACCGATGGTTGGTACGACTTTGATGCCAAATACAAACCGGGTGGGTCGCGCCACGTTGTGCCCGCAGATGTACCGCAAGAGATTTTTGACGCCTGCATGGAATATGCCATCACCGCGCACAATGTGCTGGGCTGTCGCGGGGTTAGCCGTACTGATTATCGCTGGGATGAAAGTCGTGGACTCGATGGGTTGGTCGTACTGGAGACGAATACCCAACCCGGCATGACGCCAACCTCTTTAAGCCCCGAACAGGCGCAGCATGTTGGGATCAGTTTCCCAGAAATGTGCCGTTGGATGGTGGAGGACGCCTCATGCGACAGGTAGAGCCCAAGTTTGATCCGGCCCCGTCGCGTTGGTCTTACCGCTATCAGCGGTTGATGTTGACACCGCTGTTTCGCAAGACGCTGCGCTTTGGTTTGCCGTTTACCCTGGCACTTGGCGCGGGTATTGCATTCTTTGCCAACCCGGACCGGCAAGAGGCGCTGCTTCAAAAAGTGGCCGATATTCGTGAGCAGATCGAAACGCGCCCAGAATTCATGGTGCAATTGCTTGAAGTCGAAGGCGCAAGCGCACCGGTTGAGGATGTCATTCGCGAAGTGTTCCCTTTCAAATTTCCGATCAGCTCGTTCGATGCCGATCTTGATGCGGTGCGGATCATGGTCGAGGAATTGCCAGCGGTTGCTGATGCCTCTGTACGGATCCGCAAGGGCGGCGTTCTGGTCGCCAAAGTGGTCGAGCGTCAACCGGTGGCCTTGTGGCGCGTGCGTGATGGTCTGAATATTGTTGATATTGAGGGTGTGGTTATCGGTAAGGTGCTGGAAAACCCCAAGCTGATGGAAATGCCGGTGCTCGCCGGGGCAGGGGCCGAGCAGGCCGTGCCCGAGGCATTAACGCTGTCGCAGGTTGCAAAGTCACTGGATATTGAATTGCGCGGACTTGTCCGTATTGGCGAACGTCGCTGGGATGTGGTTCTGGAAAGCGGGCAGCGCATCATGCTGCCGGTGCAAGATCCACGGCGCGCGTTGGAACGCGTGATTGTGCTAGATGAAGTCAAAGACATGTTGAACCGTGATTTGGCCGTTGTTGATATGCGGCTTGCGGATCGACCAACAATAAGAATGAACGAAAACGCGGCCAATGACTGGTGGCAAGTATCTCAGACGACGGCGGGGGCAGTTGAATGATTGAGCTATATGAGAGCCAGCGCGCGATGCGCAATATGCGCAAGGCGGCAATGCAGCGCGGTGTTGTGGCGGTCTTGGATGTAGGGACATCGAAAATTGCCTGTCTGGTGTTGCGATTTGACGGTACCGACCGCCTGAAAGAGGCCGAAGGTATTGGCACCATGGCCGGACAAGCCGGGTTTCGGGTGATTGGCGCAGCCACCACGCGATCACGCGGTGTGCGGTTCGGCGAGATTGACGCCATGCAGGAAACTGAACGGGCCATTCGTACGGCAGTTCAGGCGGCACAGAAAATGGCCAACATTCGCGTCGACCACGTGATTGCCTGTTTTTCTGGGGCACAGCCGCGTTCGTATGGCCTTGCGGGCTCAGTAGATCTGGAGGGGCAGCTTGTCAGCGAGCAGGATATCAGCCGCGTGTTGTCATCGTGTGATATGCCAGATTACGGCGAAGGGCGCGAGGTGTTGCATGCGCAACCCGTGAATTTTGCACTGGATCATCGGTCAGGGCTGAATGATCCGCGTGGCCAGCTGGGGCAAGTTCTGTCAACTGATATGCACATGCTGACAGTGGATTCCATTGCCATTCAAAACTTGGCCTATTGCGTCAAACGCTGCGATCTGGAACTCGCCGGCCTGGCGTTCTCGGCCTATGCCTCTGGGTTAGCGTCACTGGTTGAGGATGAGCAGGAACTGGGCGCAGCCTGCATCGATCTTGGTGGCGGCTCCGCAGGTGTCTCGATCTTTATGAAAAAGCATATGATCTATGCCGATACCGTGCGCATTGGCGGGGATCACGTCACAAGCGATATTTCCATGGGGTTGCAGGTGCCCACGGCTACGGCGGAACGGATTAAGACCTTCTACGGCGGCGTCATGGCCACTGGTATGGATGATCGCGAGATGATCGAAATTGGCGGTGAGACCGGTGATTGGGAACATGACCGCCGGACGGTCAGCCGGACTGAATTGATCGGCATCATGCGCCCCCGTGTTGAGGAAATCCTTGAAGAGGTGCGCACGCGATTGGATGCGGCGGGCTTTGAGTATCTACCCAGCCAGCAAATCGTTTTGACGGGGGGCGGCAGCCAAATTCCGGGTTTGGATGGGTTGGCAAGTCGTATTCTCGGACAGCAAGTTCGCCTTGGCCGCCCGCTGCGCGTCCATGGTCTGCCGCAGGCTGCAACCGGCGCTGGCTTTGCCAGCGCAGTGGGCATGTGCCTTTTTGCGGCAAACCCGCAGGATGAATGGTGGGATTTTGATATTCCGGTGGATCGCTATCCAGCACGCTCGTTGAAACGCGCTGTGAAATGGTTCAAGGACAACTGGTAACCGCAAAATGTGGCCACTTCGGCGAAATACCGCGTAAAGGCGTAAAAAAGCGCCTATATTTTGTGGTTTTTGCTTGTTTTTTTGGTGACGAAAGCGCCGGCGAGCGATATGATTGGTAATAATAGGCAGAGAACGGCCCGTAATCGCGGGCGATAAAAAGCAGGCGGACAGCAAAATGACATTGAATCTCACAATGCCCGGGCATGAAGATCTGAAGCCTCGTATCACCGTTTTTGGTGTTGGCGGCGCAGGCGGCAATGCCGTCAATAATATGATTGAAAAGCAGCTTGATGGCGTCGATTTCGTTGTGGCGAACACCGATGCGCAAGCACTGAGCCAAAGCAATTCAGACAGCCGCATCCAGCTGGGTGTCAAAGTGACCGAAGGTTTGGGCGCAGGCGCAAAACCCGCTATCGGGTCAGCGGCGGCAGAAGAAAGCATCGAACAAATCGTTGATCATCTGGCAGGCGCACACATGTGCTTCATCACCGCTGGTATGGGTGGCGGCACCGGAACCGGCGCAGCCCCGATCATCGCACAAGCCGCCCGCGAACTGGGCGTTCTGACTGTTGGTGTTGTCACCAAGCCGTTCCAGTTCGAGGGCGCCAAGCGTATGCGTCAAGCCGAAGAGGGCGTTGAAACTCTTCAGCGCATGGTCGACACGCTGATCATCATTCCAAACCAGAACCTGTTCCGTCTGGCCAATGAGAAAACCACCTTTACCGAGGCGTTCTCAATGGCAGATGACGTTCTGTATCAAGGTGTTAAAGGCGTGACGGACTTGATGGTTCGCCCTGGTCTGATCAACTTGGACTTTGCTGACGTTCGTGCCGTGATGGACGAAATGGGCAAAGCGATGATGGGAACCGGTGAGGCTACAGGCGAAGATCGCGCGATCCAAGCCGCTGAGAAAGCAATTGCCAACCCGCTGCTGGATGAAATTAGCCTGCGTGGTGCACGTGGTGTTCTGATCAACATCACCGGCGGTCCGGATCTGACACTGTTCGAATTGGACGAAGCGGCCAACCGTATCCGCGAAGAAGTGGACGGCGACGCCAACATCATTGTTGGCTCGACCATGGATGACCTGACTGAAGGCGCGATGCGCGTCAGTGTTGTCGCCACCGGTATTGATGCCAGCGATGTTCCTAGCGACATGCCTGTTCCACGTCGCAGTCTGGCAGAGCCGCTGAAACAATCTATCGAAGCCGAGCAAGAAGATGTTACACCAGCTGCTGTTGCTGCAGAGGTGGAGCCAAATCTTTTCGCAGAGGTCGACGAGAGTGAAGTCGGATCAAGACAGCCAGCAGAAGATATCTTTAACCCAATGGGTTATGATGAAGATGTGGCTTCTGATGATGCAGAAGAAATGCCTGCACCGGCCTACACACCACAGGTTGCGGAAGCTACTACCTCGGATCATTTCGAGGAAGAGTTGGACAGCTTCATCGCGCCTAAGCCGGGCACACCGTCACCAGAAGCACTGGCACGCCTGCAAGCCGCTGTGAACAATGCACCTGCACGCAATGCTGAACCACAGCAACGTACAGAGGTACGGCAAAGCGAAGAGCCGGCTGAACGCCCACGTTTTGGCATCAATTCTTTGATCAACCGAATGACCGGCCAAGGGGCGGAAGCTGAGCAAGCCTCGGTTCGTCAGATGCGCCAACAGCCACCGGTTCAAAGTGCGCAGCCACAACGTGAGTCGCAAGATGACACGGATGAGCAGATTGAAATTCCTGCTTTCTTGCGTCGTCAGGCAAACTAAGCTTCAATAGTATTATTGAAAAAGGGCCGCAATTCGCGGCCCTTTTTCTATGTAAAACAGTAAGATAAATACTGGATCGGCAGAAAGCTGCTTACCTTGTTTCGGCTGTGTTTCAGGCCGTAGCAAAGATTGAGTTGAGCGTAGACCGTCCCAGCTCTAAATCTCTTTCACCAAACAACGAGGGCACACGCCCAAGGGGCTATATTGCAAACGACGATTAAATCTTTGGTGACTTTTGACGGTGTTGGCCTGCACTCAGGTGCTCCGGTAAGAATGAAGATTCTTCCGGCGATGCCCAATAGTGGTATCACTTTTCGTCGTGTTGATGATGTAACCGGCAATCGCGATCTTCCGGCGTTGTGGCATATGGTTCAGCAGACCCCGTTGTGCACCCGTCTTGTAAATGATGATGGTGTAACAGTTTCGACCGTTGAACACATCATGGCTGCTATCGTGGGTTGCGGTGTGAATAATGCCGTTATTGAAGTGGATGGCCCTGAAATTCCAATTCTCGACGGTAGCTCGGCAGCTTTCGTTCGCGGGATCTTGTCCAAAGGCCTGCGTGAAATGCGTGCGCCTTTGCAAGTCTACCGTATCACTGACACGGTCGAAGTACGACGCGGCGAAAGTTGGGCGCGGTTTACACCTGCGGATCGTTTGCTAATCGATTTCAGCATTGAATTCGAAGACGCTGCTATTGGCGCTCAGAAAAAAACACTGGATATGTCTAACGGTAGCTTTGTGCGTGAGCTGTCCAACAGCCGGACATTCTGTCGTCAGGCTGATGTCGATATGATGCGTGCGCAGGGACTTGCCCTTGGTGGAACGCTGGAAAATGCGGTAGTGGTAGATGGTGATCAGGTGTTGAGCCCGGGAGGCCTGCGCCACAAGGATGAAGCCGTACGTCACAAGATGTTGGATGCATTGGGCGACCTTGGCATGGCTGGCGCACCGATTCTTGGCCATTATGAAGGGTTCCGTGCAGGCCATTCCCTGACCAACGAACTTCTTCGCACCATGTTTGCTAACTCTGCATGCTTCGAAAAAGTATCCTGCACCACTGAAATGGCTGCAAAACTGCCTGGTGCAGGGGTGCATTGGGGTGAAATTCCGGAAGTCGCCTGATCGTGACTTAATTTCCACCAAAGACATTTTGCACCGGAAATTTATGTGCTAGATCACTATCAGATCGGGGTTGTCCCCGCGGTGAAACTGAAATGGGTTCGAGCATGAAATTCGGCACGCTCCGAGCAAAGCTTTTAACTGGTGTTATTGTTTCTGTTGCTCTGGCAGGATGCTCAGGCAGCATTGATAACAAAGTTGAACGCGGCGACGTAAACTACGAAGAATTCACAGCAGAGCAGATCTACGAGCGTGCTGAATATGATTTGGCACGTAATGATCCGGATCTGGCGGCCAGTGTATTTGCCGAGGTCGAACGGCTTTACCCTTATTCTGAATTGGCGAAGCGCTCTGTTATCATGCAGGCCTTTTCTTATCATCAGGCCAAAGATTACGAAAACAGCCGCGCTGCGTCCCAGCGTTTCATTGATTTCTATCCCACCGACGAAGATGCTGCCTATGCGCAGTACTTGCTGGCGCTGAGCTACTATGATCAGATCGACGAAGTCGGCCGCGATCAGGGTTTGACCTTTCAGGCACTGCAGTCCCTGCGTCAGGTGATTGAACTGTATCCAGACAGTGAATATGCCCGCGCGTCGATTCTAAAATTTGATCTGGCCTTTGACCATCTGGCAGGCAAAGAAATGGAAATCGGACGCTATTATTTGCGTCGCGACCATTACGGCTCTGCGATTAACCGGTTTCGGGTTGTGGTCGAAGATTTCCAGACCACCAGTCACACGGCCGAGGCGCTACACCGTCTGGTCGAAGCTTATCTGTCGCTGGGGCTTTATAATGAGGCGCGAACTGCCGGCGCCATTCTGGGCCACAACTTCAAGGGCACCCAGTGGTACGAAGACAGTTACGCTTTGCTAACCGGTCAAGGACTCACGCTTGAAGCTGCAGGTGACAGTTGGCTTCGCCAGGTTCATCGCCAGATGATCAAAGGCCAATGGCTCTGATCCGAAGGTAGGAACTGCTATGCTCAGGGGCCTCGATATTCGCGACATGCTGATTATCGATCGGTTGGAACTGACGTTTCAACCGGGGCTCAATGTGCTAACCGGTGAAACCGGGGCAGGAAAATCTATCTTGTTGGACTCTTTAGGCTTTGTTCTGGGTTGGCGGGGGCGCGCCGAATTGGTGCGCAGCGGTGCCGAACAGGGCGAAGTGCAGGCTTGGTTTGATCTGCCCGATGACCACCTTGCTCGGACGGTCTTGGAAGAACACGGCTTGCCGGTCGAAGATGAGCTGATCTTGCGCCGCATTAACACTCGTGAAGGCCGTAAGACAGCTTGGGTGAATGATCGGCGTTGTTCTGGCGAAGTGCTGCGCAAGCTGTCTGAGACCTTGATCGAATTACATGGGCAGCATGATGACCGTGGCCTGTTAAACCCAAGTGGCCACCGCAACCTGTTGGACAGCTTTGGCCAGCTGGACGATCTGCGCGCTGAGACCCGTAAATACTGGCGTGATCTGGCGCAGGCGCGCAGGCAATTGCAAACTGCCGAAGCCGCACTGGAAGAAATTCGCGTTGAGGAGGATTTCTTACGTCATGCCGTGGCTGAGCTGGACGCGCTTGATCCGCAAATTGGCGAGGATGAAAAGCTTGATACAGAACGCCGCTTAATGCAGGGGGCAGAACGGATCCGAGATGACGTTGCCAAGGCGCAAAGTGCTTTGGGCTCTGATGGAGCTGAAGGCGCGGCGACCGATGCAATGCGCTGGCTTGAAGGCGCGGCAGAAAGTGCCGAGGGCATGCTGGATGAGGCGCTATCGGCGCTGTCGCGTGCCATGGTAGAGTTGGACGAAGCGGCCGGATCGGTTTCGCGTTGTCTTGAACAGCTGCATTTTGACCCAGCTGAATTGGAACACACCGAAGAACGACTGTTCGCCATTCGTGCGATGGCCCGCAAACACGAGGTTCAAGCAGAAGAGTTACCGGGATTGACTGTTGAATTGCGTCAAAGGCTGAATCAGTTAGAGCAGGGCGATGCCGACCTCAAAGCTCTGGTAGCCGCTGTCGAGGCTGCGCAACGTAGCTATTATCAAGCCGCTGAAACCCTCACACAAGCTCGTAAATCAGCTGCCAAGGCGCTGGATAAGGCCGTGACAGATGAACTTGCCCCGCTGAAAATGGAACGTGCCGTTTTTGAAACTGCATTTGAGGTGGCTGAAGACGGCCCCGAGGGCCGTGACGCGGTGACTTTCCGTGTAGCCACCAACCCCGGCGCGCCGTCTGGTCCGCTGGCCAAGATCGCATCGGGTGGGGAACTCAGCCGCTTTTTGCTGGCGCTCAAGGTCTGCCTGGCGGGTGACGAAGGTGCAATCACCATGATCTTTGACGAGATAGACCGAGGTGTTGGCGGGGCCACGGCAGATGCTGTGGGCCGTCGTCTGGCACAATTGGCCGGACAGGGGCAGGTTCTAGTGGTGACACACTCGCCACAGGTTGCAGCCCTTGCTGCACATCACTGGCGGGTCGAAAAACGGGTCGAGAATGAGATGACCTTATCTACTGTCAAGCCATTGGATTCCAATGATCGGATCGATGAAATTGCTCGCATGTTGTCAGGCGATCGTATCACCGACGCCGCCCGTGCGGCGGCAACGGCGTTGATGTCAGCTTAGATTCTTATGAATCGGGTTTGGAGCGTTAAGGCGTGCTGTTCCATATGTCCCAATGCAGATGCCAGACACCACTAGCATCCGTCTTCCAAACGATGACATATTTGCCGCCGGCCTGCACCATCCCACCGTTCCCATCGGGTGCCATCAGCGTGAAGGCTCCAATTTCGTTTGCCGACGCGCCCATATCCTCAAGAGTGACGGTTGTCAGGGTTAGTTCCTTAACCCCGGCATCAATGTAGGCTTGCCAAATGCCTTGAATAGCTTCGCGCCCTTCAAGGAGAGGGGCGTCGGGCGCAAGAACAGTTGCGTCCTCAGTATAATGCGCGGCAACCCCAGCCGCATCACCGCTGTTAAATGCGGCTTTAAATGTTTCATTTCTGGCGGCGATGTCTTCAACCGTTCCAGCGTGGACAACATAGGGCGACGATGCAACTATGACCGCAGCTATTGTTTGGGTAAAAAGTCTCATGACTTTTCCTTTCAAATTAAGATGCTCAAAATAACTGCTTAGAAAGATCTGCCCCGCAATGAATGTAGCATACTCATACCTCTCGGCAAAGAAATCTGCTTTGACGTGCGAGGGTGGTTGTAATTGCCCCGTTTGGATGAGACGCCCACCGTTGTTCCATCTGCGTATGAAATGTGGCGTCAACACTCTGTGACAAATCAGATATATTTGCCTCATTAAGTTGAAACGGTCGGCACATCACCCTTAGTGGGCAGCAAGTCAATTGAAATGGAACCCGAGAAGGATAATTATCGTGGCTTCAGTATCTAATAATTCGCGCTCTATCAGAGCAATCCCTGCGCTTAATGCGCATACACTGGGTCTCATGTTTGTCGCAGGCTTCTTTGCGACCAATGCATTCGACCTGTGGGGGCAGATGATCAGCCCCAGCTTGGGCTTTGCAAACCTGTCGCCTCATGGATTGGCCAAAAGCCTGTTGGGTAGCCTTGGTTTGCCGAACGGGGACTTTGCTGGGTATTTTGTGCATTTCTACCTGGTTGGCTTGATTGGCTATCCGATCGGATGGCTGTTCATCTTTGCACCGATCTGGCGGCGCATCATGGGGGCAAAAGGTTGGCTCATTCCATCCGTGATCTATGGCTTTGGTCTTTGGGTCTTTGCCATTGGCGGAATAACCACAATTGCTGGATTGCCGTTTTTCCTGAACTTTAGTGGAATTGTCTGGGTCGCCTTGGTTGGGCACGTGCTCTACGGGATTGTTCTGGTCGCGGTGTTGCGGGCCATTGGCCGGTAACGCACCTTGCCGCCTTTGAATGCAAAAACGGCCCTCACTGAGGGCCGTTTCGCGTCTTTTTCTACGATGCTTAAGCCGAGGCATCCTGTGGGATGCGCAGCTGCTGACCGGGATAGATTTTGTCAGGGTGGCTTAGCATTGGCTTGTTGGCTTCAAAGATCTCTTCGTAACGCGCACCATTGCCAAGTGCCGCAGCTGAGATAGCCCAAAGCGTGTCACCTTTTTGAACTTCGTGGAACACTGGATCTGCACCACCGGCATTATCCTCTACGGCTGATACGCCTTCAAGGTTGCCTACGGCCATGATGATCTTTTCCTTGGCTTCCTGACTGGCTGCCTCGCCGGATACTTTGACCACGTCACCAACGACATCGATGGTAAGGCCTGATGTATCAAGGCCGAGGTCGGTGATTTCCTGTGTCACAGCATCGGCTTCGGGTTCGCCGCCGCCAAAGACTGATTTTCCGGTGTCTTTCATGAAACTCCAAAGGCCCATATTCCATCTCCTGGTTGAGTGTTTATGCGAGCATAATTGGCAAATTAACCGGGGCGTGGAAGGGGAATTTTTCTCAGGCGGCCTCACCATCGGTGAATTGTAGCCGAGCGAGTCGCGCGTAAAGCCCGCCCTCAGCCACGAGGGTGTCGTGGGTGCCTTGAGCGACGATGCGACCTTGATCCATGACGATGATCCGATCCGCCTTTTTCACTGTGGCCAGACGGTGGGCAATGATCAGGGTTGTGCGGGTCTTGGCCATGTCTTCAACGGCACTTTGCACCGCGCGCTCGCTTTCAGCATCAAGCGCTGAGGTGGCCTCATCCAGGAGCAACACTGGCGCGTCTCGCAAAATGGCGCGGGCTATGGCGATGCGTTGCTTTTGGCCACCTGACAGCATCACACCGCGTTCGCCGACATAACTGTC
Source organism: Roseovarius sp. EL26 (assembly GCF_900327775.1). NCBI lineage: Bacteria > Pseudomonadati > Pseudomonadota > Alphaproteobacteria > Rhodobacterales > Roseobacteraceae > Roseovarius > Roseovarius sp. EL26. The sequence continues at coordinate 1,616,989 of NZ_OUMZ01000007.1, read as the reverse complement.
ATAACCGTCGGGCAGGGCGGTGATGAACTCATGTGCTGCGGCGGCGCAGGCAGCTTGCTCGACCTCGGCGTCGCTAGCATCCATACGGCCAAAACGGATGTTTTCGCGGGCCGAGGCGGCAAAAATCACTGGGTCTTGAGGGACCAATGCCATGGCCTGACGGAATTCATGACGCGCCATATCAGACAAAGGCACACCATCCAGACTGATCTGGCCCTGCGAGGGATCGTAGAACCGTTGCACCAGTTGGATAATACTGGTTTTCCCCGCGCCAGAAGGCCCAACAAGGGCGACAGTTTCACCGGGTTTGATATCTAGTGTGATCTGATCTAGCGCGGCGACCTCGGGGCGTGAAGGATAGGAAAAACAGACGCCATCGAAATGGATTGCACCACTCACATGGGTGGGCAAGGCTTTTGGCAGTGCGGGGTCCCGAACCTGGTCTTCGGCCTGCAGCAAATCAATCAGACGCTCGGTTGCCCCAGCGGCGCGTTGCAATTCGCCCCAGATTTCAGACAGCGCTGCAACCGACCCCGCAACCATGATCGAATAGATCACGAATTGAACCAGCGCGCCTGCGCTCATGGTTCCATTGCGGACATCCAGTGCACCGATCCACAGCACCCCAACCACGCCGGTGAAGACCAGAAAGATTACAATGACGGTCATCAGCGCACGCACTGTGATACGTTTACGGGCGGCGTCAAAACTGGCTTCGGTCACCGTATCAAAGCGTTGCCGTGTTGCGCCCTCTTGCGAAAAGGCCTGAATGGTTTGCAGGCTCAGCAGCGCTTCGGATGCATTGCCCGAACTGTCAGCGATCCGGTCCTGATTGATCCGGCTGAGAACACGCAGGCGCCGTCCAAGTGTAAGAATTGGCACAATCACCAAAGGCACAATCAGCAGGACAAGCCCGGCCAGTTTGGCCGAGGTAAACAGCATCAAAACCAGCCCGCCTAAAAAGATCAGAAAGTTGCGTAGAGCAATAGAAACTGATGAGCCGATCACTGACAGGATCAATGTTGTATCTGTGGTGATGCGCGAGATGATCTCTCCGGTCATCACCCGCTCGTAAAATGTGGGGCTCATGGTGATGACACGAGCAAAAACTGCCTTGCGGATATCGGCCACGACCCGCTCGCCCAGCCGGGTGACCAGCGCATAACGCAGGCCCGTTCCCACGGCCAGAAGGCCCGCAATGCCGATGGCCGCAGTAAAATAGAGGTTTAGCAAAGCGCTGTCATGTGCGTTGAAGTTGTCAATCACCCGACGCACTGCCAGTGGAAGCGTCAATGAAACGCCTGCCGTCAGCATTAACGCCAATAGCGCACCTAAGGCCAGAATGCGGTAGGGGCGGATAAATGGCCAAAGGCTGGACAGTGCCCCGATCCGCTTCGAGGTGTCACGTTGCTTGAGCTCTGCGTCTGCCTTGGCTGTGCGCACGGTGTTCTACCTTCTGTTTTATGCTGCAGCGTTGTTTGGCGATCACAAGCCGCGGGGTCAAGAGGACAGTTTGACCACATGCGGTGTGATGAGGTGAAATTTCAATAAAGGCCGTAGATTTGTTGTCAAATGCAGCGCTGGCATCCGGATGTTGGCGACGAAATAGGTCGACCTCCGATGAATTTTCGAGGCACCGCTACCAAAAGAGTCTGGAAATCAAAGGGAAGCATGGTACGCTCCTTGATAGAAATACATCTGAATAAAGCCGAGTTAAGTATGAAATTATTCAATATTATTGCCCCTAAACCCATCCATCATTCCCTTCGCCGTGCTGTGTTGTCCTTGATTGGGGCTGCTGGTCTTGGTCTTTGCGCTTCTGCAAGTTTTGCGCAAACGCAAGGCAGCGCAACACAGGTGGACATCATAAAGACTGCCAAGGTCATCAGCATGCGTGACCTTTATGCGCGCTCCTTATTTCAATACATCCGATCCAATCCTGCGGTCTGGGATGATCCGAGTTTTTACGTGAATTTCTTGATCTACATTATGTCACACGATCCGCAATTTAATTGCGATGCAGCGTTTTCCAGCGAATTTGAGCGCAGGGATTACTTTGTGAAATCTTTCGAACTTAAGGATCAAATTAGATCCGTTGTGGCTGGGGTAGATATTCGTTCACGTTTTGATGTGATGTACACAATCGACACCGGAGAATATGCATTTTCGACCGGTGCATTGCCTCTGACAAATGTCCGTAGTGTGCAAAGCTCACATCCTATTTCTGGCACCATAAATGAACAAAGCGGCGTGCAGTATTGTGCTCAACGTGCTTTGCAAGGGACGTCGGTCAACGCGAATGAATTCCCCTGGCGCTTCAACGTTGTTGACGAAAGTGGCCAACGTCATTCAGGAAATTCCTTTCCATTCGGTGCCACATTGACCCTGCCGGAAAACGATGCGCGAACTCTATTTAATACGTTTGGGCGCCAGCTGTATGCAATCGTTAGCTACAATGTACGGGCTGCCAATAACGGTGAACGCATGATCCAGGTGTTTCCAACGGATGGGCAGCTTTTTGGTCTCTCATCCGAGGCGGTGGTACGTGTGGAAACCTATACCCATCCGAGTCAAAGCGCTGCGGATTACCTGAAATTGACTGCACCATTGAGCATTGAGACCTTGGGCGTCAAGCAGGCTTTGACCGCGCAGTTTCAGCAACAGGGGTTCCGGGCTGTGGGCAAAGGCGAGTTGAACTCGCCCGGCTCAGATATTACCGGCCCTAGCGTTACCAATATTACCGGTTCAGCTGCGGTTGGAAACTCGACCTTTGTACTACAGATTTCAACGCCGACCAAAGAAAGCAAAGCTATTGATGGCACGGTCAAGAAAGTCGCGGATACGGTTGTTACATATTACGGCAGTGTCGATTATGAAAAGGCAGCAGGTGGCGTGTTGCCAATTTCTGGTCAGGCACTTGTTCAGAAGAATAAACTGGGCCAAGCCCAGCCTGAAGAACGTTGGGAAAATTTCAGCGGAACATTGACGAAGGTGGAAGCAACCGCACAGCAGGCCTCTGAATAAGAGGCTTATTCGCTGCCCAGTTCAAACACGTCCAGGCCGCCCTGCGAGGCGGTCTGATTTTGATTGGCTTCAGTCGCAGTGTCTGTCACTTCTGCCTGATCAGTTGTAGACCCACCGACTTGGAATAGCTCCGCCATTGATGACTGTTCAGAATTTTCGGGTATCTGGGCCGCATTTATTGAACTGGTGTCGCTGGTTTCTGCCTGATCAGCATCAAGCGAGAAGACATCAAGGTTGCTTTGGGGTTGTTGGGTCGTTGCGGTTGCATTGCCGGTTTGTTGCGATGCATCGGCGGGTTGAGGGCTCGCGGCAAATACATCTAATCCGCTTTGTGATTGCCCCTGCGCTGCTTCGCCGCCTTGTTGTTGCTGGTCGGTGCTTCCGGTTTGCGTGCCTCCGAACATGGCTGCGGCCTCATTTGATTGTGTCGCAGATTGTCCAGATTGAGGGGCGCCGAAAACGTCGCTTGCCTGTTGCTGACCTGAGCCTGTCGATGGCTCGTCAAATACACCAGATCCCCCATGGCCTGAGCTGGCTTCCTGCACGAGATGAGCAGGGATTGGTGTGTTGGATTTTTGCCCGGCCAGTACCAGTGCTTTGAGCGGAGATGTCTGATAGGGGTCATGACCATTTTGCGTCAGAAAGCTTGAAACCGCATTGGCGGTGCCCTTGCCTGCTTGCCCGTCAATCGACCCAAAATAATAGCCCAGTTTAGCGAGGCTTTGTTGCAGCAAGCTTACTTCATTTGGGTTGAGCTGGCGGTCCGGATTGGCCTGCGTAAAGGCATTCCCAGACCCTGCCGCAGGTGCGACACTGACCAGATGATTGAACTGAGGACGTGTCAGAGCACCCGTTTGAGAATACCCCATGGCCCCCTGAAAACGAGTGATTGCTGCACGGGACTTTTTGCCCAGAGCGCCATCAGCAACTCCGGCATTATAACCCATGGCATTCAGCGCATTTTGTATCTGAATCCGCTCGCCACGTGAAAACCCACTCTGCGTTGATTTTTTTTTGGTTCCTTTAGAATCCTTTTGGGTGTTCTTTTGCGTATTGCTCTGTTTTTGACTTTGCTTCGCGCTCTCAAGGATAATGAGACCAACCGCACCTTTCGCAAGATCATCTTTCCAATCTGCTTGGGCAATCGATGGCAACGCTACCGACAGGGATAAAGCGATGACGATAGAAGGTTTGATGCGGGTCCCCATTATATTCTCCAAAATCAATCGTTCAATTTACGTATCTCAAGAGGCAATAAATATTTCTATATATCTTGTTGGTAATGGTTATTTTCGCGGCTCTGACTATAAAGTCAACTGTGTATGCCGTTGGGATCATCATTCCTGGAAAACAGAAGGTCTGAGAACCCTATACGACTTGCACGCATAGTCGCCTAGATATGGTAAAGTACAGATCGTGGGCTGTGCATCCCTAGTTGGTCAGAGCCGGTTAGAATTTGCCTAAGATTAAATTAGGTATACTTTACTTTATCTGACGGGCCCCGCGTAGTTACCTGCGACTCAGCAAGAGACTTCCCTGTAGGTGGCTGGCCCAAGATGAAGCCCGCGCCGCACATCTAACACCACGCTTAAAGATGAAAGGTTCGTCATGGCCAAAGATCACATCGATGCCGTTGAGGCGTTGCGCGCAAATACCGCTGTGCCATTCGAGCAAGCCCGCGCCATGCCGCCCGAGGTCTATACCTCACTCGATTTCATGCAAAAGGAACTGGATCAGGTCTTTGCCAAGGACTGGTTCTGCGTGGGCCGCGCAGATAGCCTTAAAAATCCGGGTGATTACACCACTGCCAAGCTGGCCGAGCAGCCGGTGATGGTCATTCGGGATCGTGAGGGTAATCTGCAGGCGATGTCAAACGTTTGTCTGCACCGGATGTCGACCCTGCTGCACGGCAAGGGCAATACGCGGTCCATCGTCTGTCCTTATCACGCCTGGACGTATAACCTTGATGGTTCCTTGCGGGGTGCGCCTGCGATGACCCTGAACGAAGGCTTCTGCAAAGATCAGTACAAGCTGCCCAAAGTTCGTTGCGAGGAATGGCTGGGCTGGGTGTTCATCACTCTAAACGTTGATGCCCCACCAGTGGCCGAGCAACTGGCGCAGGTCGAAGAGCTGATCGGTGGTTATGATATGACTAACTATACCGAGGCGTTCTATGAAGAGCACGTCTGGGACACCAACTGGAAAGTTCTGGCCGAGAACTTCATGGAAAGTTATCATCTGCCAGTCTGTCACGCGGGAACCATCGGTGGCCTGTCCAAGCTTGAGGACATGATCTGCCCTCCGGGTCTCCCAGCTTTCAACTACCACACCATCCTCAAGGAGGAATCGCTGAAAATTGCGATGGCGCATCCCAGCAATACGCGCCTGCAAGGTGACGAGCGCCGCACGACGTTCTTATTGGCGATTTACCCAAGCCTACTGATCACACTGACGCCCGGATACTTCTGGTATCTGTCGCTGCATCCTGTGGCCCCGGGCAAGGTGCATATCCGTTTTGGCGGCGGCATGTCGGATGATTACAAAGATGACGCAGATGCACAGCAGAACTTTGCCGATCTCAAGACTTTGCTGGATGACGTGAACGTTGAGGATCGTGGCTGCACCGAGAAAGTGTTCAACGGGATCAGCTCTGGCATGGCAAAACCGGGTCACCTAAGCCACTTGGAGCGGCCAAATTATGATTTCGCACAGTATCTGATGGCGCGCGTCGACGCAGATAGTTGACGAGAAAGACAGGACAAAGGGAGGATACCATGCCTGAGATTGCAGAACTTCGGAGCACATTGCAGGACCTTGCAGCCCTGCCAAAAGATGGCCCACGTGGATTGCCGGGGGTGTTTTATACCTCGCAAGCCTATTTCGATTGGGAATGTGAGCATGTCCTGAAAGATGGCTGGCACTGTTTAGGCCGGGTGGACGAGGTGCCGGAACCCGGCGACTTCTTTACCATTCAGGTCTTGAAAGAACCGCTGATCGTTGTGCGAGGCGATGATGATGAAATCCGCGTTCTGGCCAATGTCTGTCGCCACCGCGGCATGCCGTTGGCCGAGGGGCAGGGCAACGTTAAACGTTTCATCTGTTCCTACCACGCGTGGGCTTACGGTCGCGATGGTGATTTGTTGCGCGCACCACGGATGGAAAATTCGAGCTTTGATTCAAAATCATGCAAGCTGCATGGCTATGCCGTCACGATCTGGCGTGGTTTCATCTATTGCAACCTGAACCCGGTTGCGCGCCCCATGTCAGAGGCCGAGGCTCTGGATACGCTGGTCGCCCCTTACGAGTCGGAGAAATTCCGCCTGGTGCATTCTGCGCAGGAAACATGGAAAACCAACTGGAAATGTTTGGTTGAGAATTTTATGGAAGGGTATCACCTCTCGGTGGTGCATCCACAGACCTTGCACGGCTACACCCCCACGGGCATGGCCAAAAAAGCCGCCAGCGGCCCGGGCTTTACCAGCTACAATGCGAACTATCCCGAGGCGACGGAAACCCGTGGCCATGGCGCACCAGACCTGAGCGAGGCCGAGCGCCGCCGCTCCAGTCTGTTTGCCCGTTTCCCCAATCAGGTGGCCAGTCAAGCGGCGACATTGCTGGTGTCATTGATGATCTTCCCACGTGGCCCTGAAGAGATCGAGGTCAAATGGACCATGTCGACCTACGGCGATGAGCTGGACGATGCGACCATCGCACAGCGCATTTCGCTCTGGGAAGATGTGAACCGTGAAGACCGCGAGAAATTGGAACGCATGCAGGTGTCCCTCAATTCTGCCCATGCAGAATCTGGCCCACTGGCAGGGGATGACTACGAAGGCACAGTGCACGACTTCCTGCTGTGGTTGGCCGAAGAAGACCGCCAGTACGAGCAATCACTGGTCGCAGCGGAGTAAACTCTGCAAAACAGCTTCTTGCCCGGAATCAAGCGCGCTAGCGTACCGGGCAGAGCCTGACCGTCTTGTTGCATCAGAGGCGCGCCGTTTGTAGTTGGTATGCCTCTTACGTGCCGGCGGGCTCTTTTGTGATGTTCGGTGATTTTTCAAATGCCGGACGTGCTTTGATAGATAAAGCGTTTCTTAGAACAGGGTTCGACGCCCACCCGCGGTCAGGCTTTGCCCGGCACAGGTGATCCGCAAACAAAAACGCCGCTGGCATAACCCGCGGCGTTTTCTTGTCCCTCGATGCGACTGGCTTATTATGCCAAGGCGCCTTTCGCCTGATCGACGATGGCACCGAACGCTTCTGGTTCGTGTACGGCCAGATCGGCCAGAACTTTGCGGTCCACTTCAATACCAGCCAGTGACAGGCCGTTGATGAAGCGTGAGTACGTCAAAGCTTCGTCGTGGCTGCGGACGGCGGCGTTGATACGCTGGATCCACAGAGCACGGAAATTACGCTTGCGCGCCTTACGGTCGCGGGTTGCGTATTGGTTGGCTTTGTCGACAGCCTGACGCGCTACCTTGAAGGTATTTTTGCGACGGCCATAGTAGCCTTTGGCGGCTTTGACGACTTTTTTGTGACGGGCGTGGGTAACTACCCCACCTTTAACGCGTGACATATTTCAAATTCTCCTTAGCCGTAGGGCATCATCGACTTGATGATTTTCGCATCAGGTTCGCTGAGTGTGGTGGTGCCGCGTGCATTGCGGATGAATTTGTTGGTGCGTTTGATCATCCCGTGCTGTTTACCAGCTTGGGCTGTCTTAACCTTGCCGCTTGCGGTAATCTTGAACCGCTTTTTACAGCTTGATTTAGTCTTCATCTTAGGCATTTCCGGCTCCTCTTTGGTCGGTAGGGAACGCGCGACTCGGCATGCCAAGTTGGCCGGACGCGCGGTAGGAAGCTGCCCTATACGCGCTTGGTCCTTAAGGCGCAAGGGCAGTGTTGTCTTATTTTATTCACCGTCGTCAGGTTCATTGGGATAGATCAGGCTTTCCTGACATGGGGCCACCCGCAGAATGTTTGTGGTGCCCGGCACATTGAACGGCACACCGGCGGTGACAACGATCTGGCTTTCTTCGGTGGCATAGCCATGAGAACGGGCCGCACGGGCGGCGCCAATGACCGCATGTTTGAAGCGACCCAGCTCCTCGCTCATCACGCAATCCACACCCCAGCTCAGCGCCAGACGGCGGGCGGTGGTGCGCAGGCTGCTGAGCGCCAGAATTGGCACCTGTGGGCGTTCACGCGCAATCAGCAGGGCCGTGGTGCCCGATTGCGTGTAACAACAGATTGAGCTGATATCGGTGGCTTCGGCGATCTCACGCGCGGCAGAAACGATGCCCTCGGCCACAGTTGTGCGTTCAACCTTGCGCGATGCCATGATCACCTCGCGATAGGTTGGATCGGTCTCAACCTCTCGGGCGACATTGTCCATAGTGGTGACAGCTTCCACCGGGTAGCTGCCCGCGGCAGATTCCGCCGATAGCATAATGGCGTCTGAGCCTTCATAGATTGCGGTCGCCACGTCACTGACTTCGGCGCGGGTGGGCATCGGGCTTTCGATCATCGATTCCAACATCTGCGTGGCCACGATCACCGGTTTTGCAGCGGCACGACATTTGCGAACCAGACGTTTTTGAATGGGCGGCACGTTTTGCACCGGCAGTTCAACCCCCAGATCACCACGGGCCACCATGATGCCATCAGATACGGCAAGGATGTCAGAGAAGCTTTCAACGGCCGATGGTTTTTCAATCTTGCTCAGAACAGCCGCGCGGCCTTTCACCAATTCGCGTGCTTCCTCAACATCCGAAGGGCGCTGCACAAAGCTAAGCGCCAGCCAGTCCACACCCAACTCGCAAACAAACTCCAGATCGGCACGGTCTTTGTCTGACAGAGCGGCCAATGGCAGCACCACATCAGGAACGTTCACACCTTTACGGTTCGAAATCGTACCACCAATGACCACTTCGGTCTCGGCGAAATCTGAGCCACAAGTCGTGACGCGCAAGCGGATTTTACCGTCATTAACCAGCAGGCTAGCGCCGGGTTCAAGGGCTGCGAAAATCTCAGGGTGGGGCAGGCATGCGCGGGTTGCATCGCCCGGTGTCTCATCCAGATCAAGGCGGAATGCCGCGCCGGACACCAACTCTTCGGCCTCATTGGCAAAGGTGCCAACACGCAGTTTGGGCCCCTGAAGGTCAGCCAAAATCGCAATCGGGCTGTCCAGCTCATCTTCGATCTGGCGGATGATGCGGTGTTTCTCTGCAATAGAATCGTGGCTGCCGTGGCTCATGTTCAGACGAAACACATCAGCGCCAGCCTCATGCAGTGCACGGATGCTTTCATAAGTCTCAGAGGCGGGGCCCAATGTGGCGACGATCTTGACGTTGCGGTGGCGTCTCATGGCAAGTCTTTCTTGATGTATTTCACCGCTGGCATGCGCGGCGGTACGGCTCTTGTCAACAGTTCAGCGTGTTCTGTCACAGAAATTTCGTTAACGCTAACGTTTTTTGTGATACCGCCACCTGTTCACATCTCGGTAAAACTGTCCTAGAGCAGAAAGAATGAACGTACAAAGCGCTATGACCTACCAACCATACTTCATCGACGGGGCCGACCGCCCCACCCGTTGGCTGATCACCTGCGATCATGCCTCGAACTATGTGCCCCCCTTTGTCAGTGGTGGCGATCTGGGCATTTCACCCGAGGATATGGCCCGCCACATCGCCTATGATGTGGGTGCGGCTGGCGTCGCGCGCGAGCTGGGAAAGCTGTTGGATGGGCCGGTAATCTGTTCGAACTTCTCACGTCTGGTGATTGATCCCAACCGGGGCGAAGATGACCCAACGCTGTTGATGAAGCTCTATGATGGCACGATCATTCCGGGCAACCGTCGCGCAGATGAAGCCGAGCGCGAAAATCGCCTGAACAAATGCTACCGCCCGTATCACACTGCACTGGCTGAATTGGCCGGTCGCCGCGATGATACTGTGATTGTCTCGATGCACAGTTTCACGAAGGCATTAAAAGGCAAGGGCACGCGTCCTTGGCATGTCGGAGTGCTTTATGCCGCCGATGAACGTCTTTCGGTATCGTTGGTCAAACGATTGGAACAAGAGGGTGATCTTTGCGTCGGCGCAAATGAACCTTACGGTGGCCATCTGCCCGGTGATGCGATTGCGCGGCATGGGATCGCGTACCAGCGGCCCAATACCCTCATTGAGCTGCGCAATGATCTGATTGAAACCGAGGTAGACCAGATCAATTGGGCGCGCCGTCTGGCACCGGTCCTGAAAGCGGCTGCGGCTGACGATGGCGTATAAGGGAGCGACACATGCCACATCTGATACTCGAACACTCGGCTGATCTGGGGCAAGGCCACGACCTGCAAGCACTTTGCGATACTATGTGGGAACTTGTCGTGGCACACCCGTCGGTCACGGGCCCTGAAACGGTGCGTGTACGTACCATTGCCGCGACCGCCTCGCGCATCGGGGTGGAACCGCAAAGTTTTGTCCACGCCACGCTTTTGCTTTTGCCTGGGCGCAGCGATGAAGTCAGGCAAGACATGGCGCAGATGGTGTTGGATGCATTGGACAAAGAAATGCCTGAGATCGGCAGTATCAGCGTCCGCCTTGATGACTTGAACCCGCCCTACATCAAACGCATCTTGTAAGCAGAGAAGGAGAGACCTATGGACGAGCAAACCCGGATCGAGCTGGAAGCTGCCGCCTTTCGCACCCTGCGCGCGCATCTGATGGAAAAACGCACCGACGTGCAGAACATCGACATGATGAACCTGACAGGCTTTTGTCGTAATTGCCTAAGCCGCTGGTATCAAGAAGCGGCCGGTGAGCGCGGCATCGACATGTCCAAAGATGAGGCGCGCGAGGCGTTCTATGGCATGACCATGGCCGAGTGGAAATCTAACTATCAGACCGATGCCAGCCCGCAGCAGCAAGAGGCGTTCAAAACGTCTTTTGCCGAGAATGTCGGCAAAGACGGCTAAAACGCAACCCTAGCATTTCGGCACATAGATCTGTGCGGTATCGCCCCTCGACATTCCCGTCTTGGGGCGTATTCATGCGCATATGACAACAGATGTAACAGCGCAGCCTCTTAAAGGCGTTTTCTGGATGGTAACGACCGGCCTGCTGTTTGTCGGTGTTTTGGCTTTGGTCAAATCTATGGGCACCCGCATTCCGGCGGCCGAGGCGGCGTTTTTGCGCTATTTTTTGGGGTTGGTGTTTTTGATCCCGATGCTTGGGCCTCTTAGGGCGGCAAATATGGATCGAATGTCGCTGGGTCTGTTCACAGCGCGCGGGCTTGTGCATACCTTCGGAGTGGTGGCGTGGTTTTTTGCCATGGCGCGCATTCCCATCGCGGATGTGACTGCGATGAACTATATGGCCCCGATTTATGTCACGCTGGGGGCCGCGGTTTTTCTGGGCGAGAAACTGGCCTTTCGCCGGATGGCTGCCATTGGCGTGGCCCTGATCGGCGCGTTGATCATCCTGCGCCCGGGGTTTCGCGAGATCGGGCCGGGCCATGTTGCGATGATCTTCACGGCGATTTCCTTTGGTGGCTCCTACCTCTTGGCCAAAAAACTCTCGGATCGCTACAGCGCGGCCATCGTTGTGGCGATGCTGTCAATTGTGGTGACCGTTGGCCTGGCTCCTTTGGCCGCGATGAACTGGGTTACACCGAACGGAACTGAGCTTTTGATACTGTTCGGTGTTGCCGCGTTGGCCACTGGCGGTCACTATGCCATGACACTGGCCTTTCGCGCGGCTCCGCTGGCCGTGACACAACCGGTCACATTCCTACAGTTGGTCTGGGCGGTGCTGATGGGCATGATCTTCTTTGACGAAGGGATCGACCCTTATGTTGTCTTCGGTGGCCTGCTGATCGTTGCTGCGATTAGCTTCATCAGCTGGCGTGAAATGGTGCTCAAACGCCGGGCCATCACACCGGACGTGGTCGCGACAAAGGTCTGATTGCTTTAACCAAGGCCTTTTCGCGGAATTGGTCGCGCGATCACTCTGAAATAGTACAGGGCGTGCCCTCTATTGCTGGATACCTTCCAGATAAAAGAGAAGGCCCGCCAGCGCGCGAGGCGTAGGTGTCAGGACATTGTCAATCTCAATAGGTACAAGATCCAAGGCCATGTCTTCACCGAATTCAGGCATGACACGTGTTAGGTGGCTTTTTTCCGGGTTGCCATAGATGTAGCTTAAGGCACGTGCTTTTGGAAAATCGCCACCGTTTTGTGCGCTCAATGTCGTCAGGTTTGGTGGCGGGACGGGTAAACCACTTGCTGCTGGGCCAGATCCTTGAGCATCAGAACCATGACAAGACGCACAATTTTCAGAAAAGAAAGCGGCACCATCTGCACGCGTGGGCATCTCGTTGCTGTTGTCCATGCTGCATGCGGTCACCAATGTGATCCCCATTCCGATGATAAATAAACTTTGATTGATGCTGCGCAAAACGGCCTCCCTCGTTTTGGGTACCATCCTAGGCATGATATGCCTTCGCTCCTTTGATTTGTGTCAAACTAGAAGTTGCCAGCTTGAATGGCGGTACGGGGAGCTATCTGAGCCATCATGATTGGTGGGTTTGCAACGTCAGGCTGACGGCACTTGCGCGCCGCCAGCCCTTGGTCCCTGTTGGACCTAAGCCTGTTATGGGTCAGGCTTCCTTGTCTTCGCGTTTGGTTAGCGTGACATCCAAAGACATCGGCTGCCCTCCGCGAAAGATCTCGATCTGTGCGGTCGTACCCGACTCTTCTGAGGCAACAACACGTGTCAGGTCGCGCAGTTCCTTGATGTCGGTTTCCCCGAACTTCAGGATCACATCGCCGCGTTCCAACCCGGCACTGGCGGCAGGGCTTTCATCAAAAACATCCGCGATCATCACACCTTCACCAGATTGCAGTCCCAGCACATGAGCAATTTCCTCGGACAGGGGTTTGATCTGAACGCCCAACCAGCTGCGGTCAATCTCACCGTCATCTTGCAGGTCTGCAACAATGGTGGTTACCAAATCAGATGGCACGGCAAATCCGATCCCAACCGACCCGCCATCAGGTGAGAAAATCGCAGTGTTTACGCCGACCACTTCACCGTTCATGTTGAACAACGGCCCGCCCGAGTTGCCCCGGTTCACCGCCGCGTCGGTCTGAATGTAATCATCAAACGGTCCCGAATTGATGTTGCGTGACTTGGCCGAGATAATCCCCGAGGTCACCGTTGCCTCCAGCCCGAATGGACTGCCGACTGCGATGACCTCTTCGCCGACGCGCATGCTGTCTGATGATCCGAAAGCAACGGCATCATAGCCATCCCCTTCGATATCAAGCAGCGCAATATCGGTGAGGGGATCTGAACCGATAACTTGCGCGTCAACCTCTGTGCCGTTTTCCAACGTGACAGAAACGGTTTCTGCATTGGCGATGACGTGGTGGTTGGTCACGATCAATCCGTCCTCAGAAATCAGGAAACCTGATCCAACGCCTTGTGTCGGGGCTTGCCGCTGCGGGGCAGGGATCTGACCACCGAACTGTTTCATGAACTCCTCAAAACGTGGATCCATTTGCGCCGTGCTGGATGCGTCCGAAGTTTGTGCCTTGGTCGTGACCTCGACAAAAACAACGGCAGGGCTGACGTCTTCGACGAGATCGGCAAAGCCGCTGCCGATTGGAGCCGCAGCCATGGCCGGGGTGATGGCGGTTACGGCGATAAGGGCTGCAAGGCCTGTGCCCGTTGTCTTGCCTGAAAGTTGCATATTTTAGTCTCCTACTTGGGTGTGATCCCCAGATAGGTGCGCCTGTTGTCCTGCACTTCGCGCCAAATATAACTTTTGTTAAAGTGGTGATTTTTTCCAAATGAAAACTTAAGGGCTACGATTGGCCCGTGTGTTTTGGGCTGTCGCGATCGATGTGATTTATAAAACGGGCCCGATGGTTGCGATGACGTTGTACCAGATGCGCTTGTGGTAAGGGCAATTCAGCACATCTGTCCGAGTTACTGGGGCGGAGCGCCCTATATAATCCTGCTGGCGTTCATAGATGGCCTGCGTGGTCTTGCTGTCTTGCAGTATGATGTTGTTTTCATAGTTCAAATCGAAACTGCGCAAATCCAGATTTGATGATCCGATCAGGCTGATTTTGCCGTCTATGGTCAAGGTCTTGGCATGCAACAACCCGTCCTTGAACTCATGAATTTCACATCCGGCCTCAAGCAGCTTGCGATAATAGCTTCGGCTGGCCGCAGAGACGATCCAACTGTCATTGTTTTGTGGGAAAATCAACGTGACTTTGACCCCGCGATACCCAGCCGCACAAAGCGCCTCAAATACCGTGGCGTCAGGGACAAAATAAGGGGTGCTCAGGGTTAACTCATGCTGGGCGCTGGCGATGATATTGGCGAACATCTGTGGCGTGGCGCTGCGCCGCTCAGTTGGGCCATCGCCCATGACCTGTGCCGGAAAACCGCCCTCAATCGGCTCCGCAATCAGCGGAAACTGCTCCAATCCCTCACCGGTGGCTTGCATCCAGTCACTGGCAAACAGCAACTGGTTTTGCGCTACGACCGGGCCTTCAAAACGCAACATGATGTCGATCCACGGTGCGTATTTTGCTTTGACCAGAAATTCAGGATCAGCTGAATTGCGGCTGCCGCAATAGGTGATGCAGCCATCAATCACAGTAATCTTGCGGTGATTGCGCAAATCCAAACGGCTGGTCAAGACGGTACGAATGGGATTGTCCAACGGTAAAGCCACGGCCAGGTGAACACCGGCTTGTTGCATCTGATCCCAAAGTCCGGATTTAACCAATGCGCGTGAACCTAATCCATCGGCCATGGCCCGGCAGGTCACCCCACGTTGTGCCGCGCGGATCAAAGCCTGCGCTAGGTCGGTGCCGGTTTTGTCTTCCAGCCAAATGTAATACAGTACATGCACATGATCTGTGGCGGCATCGATGTCTGCGACCAGACGTTGACGGGTTTCCCCTCCGTTGGCCATCAGCTCAGCTTGATTTCCTGTCACAGGGTAAAACCCGTTTATTGATCCGATATAACGAAAAGGTGCTCGGTAGAGCGGATCAATGAGTTTTTCGATCTTGTCCTCGCGGCCCATATATTCAGCTGCTTTGCTACGGATGTTATCAAAGACCGCGTGATGGCGTTTCTTGGCGCGATGACCGAGGTCAACCTCTCCGAACAGGAAGTAAATAGCACTACCGGCATAGGGCAGGACATTGAGGATAATAAACCAAGCCAACCTAGCCGGCGGCGACACATCTTCGCGCAGGAGAATACGGATCATGAAGGCGGTGACCAACGCCAGATGTAGCAAGACGAGAATGATCAATGTGCAGTTTCCTTTAAGTCAAAATCCATAACAATCGGCAGATGGTCAGATGCATATCGGGAATTACGTGACTTATGCACCCACGATCGGGCCTGTTGAACCGCCCCCCGCAGGGCAAAGCGGTCCAATACTGCCGTAGGGCGCGAAGCATGAAAGCTGGGGCCTGGGGTCACAACTTCAAAAGATTGTTCGAAACGGCCCAAGTCAACTTTCCATTCGTTGAAGTCCCCGGCGACGATTGTTGGGCTTTCCATATGCTGCGCATGATTGGCAATTGCTGCCATCTGTTTGCGCCGCATCCCTGGCGTCAATCCCAGATGCACACCGTAGACCGTCAGAGAGGGGAGGGTGAATTCAACTGCTACCACCCCGCGCGGTTCGACCGAGGGCACATCAAGACGCACGGTTTTTGCCACGGAAAGATCGCGCCGATAAAACACTGCATTACCGTGCCAACCATGACTTTGCGTTCTGAGCCGCACATCTGCCAATTCAAGCCTCAGCTCTTGCGCCATTCGTTCCAACGGCAGAACACCAGCCCGCTCGCCAATGCGTTTGTCAGCCTCCTGCAGTACGACGATATCTGCCTCGATCTCGGCTAGCACATC